>NZ_JBEOVA010000016.1:0-204761 GCF_040295225.1 Streptomyces sp. NPDC002896
GGTGGCGATACCGGAACTGGAGCCGACGAAGAGTCCGGCACCGATGACACCGCCGATGGCGATCATCGACAGGTGGCGGTTCTTGAGGCCTGCCTTCAGTCCGTCTCCGCCTGTGCCCTGGGGATTACCGGGATCGGAGGCCTTGGTGTCTGCCTTCGCAAGGGATGGTTGCGAGGTCATAGACGAATCCTTAAGTTCTCGGGGACGAGCCCTCGCATTCAAGCCCAGGGTTGTTACGGACGGAAGACACAGTTCCGGATTGTTGTGTTTCACATAGCGGGACTTGTTTCGGATGAAGATGCTCTCGAGACGCCCTGGCGCGTGTCCCGGACCCGCACGCGGGCCCCGGCACCTGGACATGCCACACTCGGACCCATGCGCGTGTACCTCGGCTCGGATCATGCCGGCTACGAACTCAAGAACCACCTCGTCGAGTGGCTCAAGGCCCACGGCCACGAGCCCGTCGACTGCGGGCCCCACATCTACGACGCCCAGGACGACTACCCGCCGTTCTGCCTGCGTGCAGCCGAGAGGACGGTCGCGGACCCGGAGTCCCTCGGCATCGTGATCGGCGGTTCCGGCAACGGCGAGCAGATCGCCGCGAACAAGGTCAAGGGCGTCCGCGCGGCACTGGCCTGGAGCGAGCAGACGGCAGCGCTGGGCCGCGAGCACAACAACGCCAACGTCGTCGCCGTCGGCGCCCGCATGCACAGCACCGACGAGGCCGTGAAGTTCGTCGAGATCTTCCTCAACACGCCGTTCTCCGGTGACGAACGTCACGTCCGCCGCATCGACATGCTCTCGGCATACGAGACCAAGGGCGAGCTGCCGCCGATCCCGGCGCACCACCCGCAGCAGCAGTAGGCCGCGGCCCGGGGCCCCGCGGCCTGGGTTCGCCGCGGAGCGGCGAAGAAAAGACGAGGAAAGAGGAGCCGTGCCGGAGGGGCACACCATCCACCGCCTGGCCAAGGACTACCTGTCAAGGTTCGGCGGCCGCCCGGCGCAAGCCGCAAGCCCGCAGGGCAAGTTCGGAGACGCCGCCGCACTCCTGACCGGCACGGTCCTCACCACCGCGGAGGCCCACGGCAAGCACCTCTTCCTCGGCTTCGAGGGCCCGGACTGGGTCCACATCCACCTCGGCCTGTTCGGCAAGGTCGGCTTCGGCGAGGTCCCCGCACCCCCGCCGACCGAGACGGTCCGCCTCCGTCTGCTCAACGACACGGCGTACGTCGATCTGCGCGGCCCCACGACCTGCGCTCTCATCACGGACCCCGAGAAGCAGGCGATACACGACCGGCTCGGCCCCGACCCGCTCCGCCCCGACGACGACCCCGACCGCGCGTACAAGCGCATCTCCCGCAGCCGTACCACCATCGCGGCCCTCCTGATGGACCAGAAGGTCATCGCGGGCGTCGGCAACGTCTACCGGGCGGAGGTTCTCTTCCGGCACGGCATCGACCCGTACCGACCGGGCAGGGACCTGACGTACGACCAGTGGACCGCGATCTGGGCGGACCTGGTCGAGCTGATGCGCGAGGGCGTACGCAACAACCGCATCGACACCGTGCGTCCCGAGCACACCCCCGAGGCGATGGGCCGCCCGCCGCGTGTCGACGACCACGGCGGTGAGGTGTACGTGTACCGCAGGGCGCACCAGCCCTGCCACATCTGTGGCGGCGAGATCCGCACCGCCGATCTCGCCGCCCGCAACCTCTTCTGGTGCCCGGGCTGCCAGCCGCCCGGATAAATCCACCGGCGGCGGCCGGCGCAAGCCGGAATGCCCGCTGCTATAAGCCGGAATGCCCCGGCTAGAACCCGTGCGGCAGCCACGGCGCCACCGCCGACGAGAAGGCCACCGCGGCCTCCGCAACCGCCCCCGCCCGCAGCTCCCGCACCCGCCCCGACGCGGCCAGCGCCGACAGGGACACCCCGCCGAGGTAGACCGCGCCCAAGTCCCGTACGGACAGCGCCAGATCGGCGTCGTCGTCCGTCCGCTTGCAGGAAGCGCCTTTGCCGTCGCCGGTGAGCCGCCAACGCCCCTCGTTCCAGGGGCAGAAGGCGTCCTCGACCTCGAACACTACGTCGACGGGCGCCTGGTACGTACGCGCCTCCAGGGCCGCGCCCACATCCACGAGCCGTACGTGCAGCGAGTCCCGCAGTCGCACCTGGCACCGGCGGATGTCGGACACCAGATGCTGCCAGGCGTCGTCCACGGGACGGCTGCGCACCTCGAGCGTGGACGTCAGGTCGATCTCGAACAGGAACCGCCACAGCGCCGCGTACGCCGCCGGATCGAGCGCCTCCAGGTCGCGCAGGACGATCGTGCCCTCGGGTCCGGCCGCCTTCCACTCGGGCTTGTTGTGGAAGCGGGCGTAGCCCACGACTTCCCCGGCCCGCTCGGCCAGCACGCACTGCAGTGGTGAGGAGCCCTGCCGCTCGCTCTCCGGGTCGAGCAGCGGCAGCTGCTCCCAGCCGGGCCGCCGGGCGAGCATCCCAGGCCGCCCGGGCACCCGCCGCGCGTACACGGCCTCGCAGGCATCCGCCGCATCGACGGGGGCGGCGAACCGCAGACGGACGCCATCCGTGCCCGGCGGCACGGCCAGCCGGACGCGCGCCGTGTCGATCTCGGCGGACAACAGCTGTGTGGCGACGCCGTATCCGAACCGGCCGTAGATCGCGGGTTCCGAAGCCGTCAGCACGGCGAGCGGCTCACCCCAGGACCGGACGTCGTCCAGCTGACGCCGCATCATGGCCGTGAGCACGCCGCGCCGGCGGTGCGTCGCCGCGACGCTCACCATCGTGACGCCTGCCGCGGGCACCAGTGCACCGCCCGGCACCGTGATCCGGAACGAGAAGGCCCCCGCCGTCCCCACGCAGTCGTCGCCGTCCCAGGCGCCGAGCGACCGCTCGAACTCGGTGAGGCGTTCCCACAGGGCGCGCTCCTCGTCCGCCTCCGGCACTCCGCCGAACGCGAGCACCAACTTCCCGTACCACGTGTCCCACTCGGCCGGCTGCAGTACCCGCAGGTCTGTCGTCATATGCCATGAGTACCAGGGAGTTGAGGACGGGGCGAGCCGATTTCGCGCAGGCCTCCGGAAGCCGCCTCCAAGGCCCCTCGGGAGAGGGACGACAGTTTTGATGAGGGGGACAAGTAGGACCTCCCGTGCGAGGGACCTGGCCCGATGGATAAGGTCCCGAGCAATGGCAGGACAACGCGCGGCAGCCGAGACGCTCCCGGCCCGGATGAAGAGGCAACTGCACCGGGTCCGCGTCGGCCTGCGCAAATCGGGCGTCGACTACTTCCGCGGAGACGGCTCCGACTGGATAGCCCTCGCCGGTCTGCTGCTGACGATCCCGCTGATCGCGGGCGTCACCCTCGCCAATCCCGTGTGGTGTTCCCCGGCCGTCCTCGTCCTGCCGATCGTGGCGGGCGGACTGCTGCTGCGCCCCGCGAGCCTCCTCGGCCTGTACGCGGCGGCGGCGACTGCCCTGATCGTGGAGTCGGTCAAACTCGGTCCGTACGCGGAGGGCCCCGCCCGGGTGACTCCGGGAACGGTCCTGGTGGTGGCCGCCTGCGGTTTCTTCGGACTGCTGATCGCCCAGTTCCGCAGCAGGGTCGGCGTGCCGTGGCGGCGCGGCGGCACGATGCTGTTCGACCTGCGCGAACGTATCCGAGTGCACGGCAAGCTCCCGGTCCTGCCGAAGGGCTGGCACCGCGAGATCGCGCTCCGGCCGGCCGGTGGCCAGTCCTTCTCCGGCGACTTCGTGGTGGCGGCCCGCACCAACGGCGGCCGCACCCTGGAGGTCGTTCTCACGGACGTCTCGGGCAAGGGCATGGACGCGGGCTCCCGTTCCCTTCTGCTGTCCGGCGCGTTCGGCGGCCTCCTCGGCTCGCTGCCGCCGCACGCGTTCCTGCCCGCCGCCAACGGCTATCTGCTCCGCCAGAACTGGGACGAGGGCTTCGCCACCTCCATCCACCTCGTCCTGGACCTGGACTCCGGCGACTACGAACTCTTCACCGCGGGCCATCCGCCGGCCGTACAACTGCACGCGGGCAGCGGCCGCTGGGAGGAGAAGGCGGCGGACGGGCCGCTGCTCGGGGTCTACGACGGCGCCCAGTTCGACCCCGTCAAGGGCTCGCTGCGCCCCGGAGACGTCCTGATGCTCTTCACCGACGGCCTCGTCGAAACGGCCGACCGGGACATCTCGGAGGGCATAGACCGCCTCACCGGTGAGGCCGACCGCTATGTCGCGGGCGGCTTCCACGGGGCGGCCTGGCACCTGATCGAAGCGGTGGCGAAAGACGTCAACGACGACCGGGCGCTGCTGCTCGTCTGCCGGGAGACGTGACGCTCGGCCGGACGCGCGACTCTCGAGGCGCGGATGCGATCCTCTGTGTGCGGACGCGGGACCCTCGAGGTGCCGAAGCGGGACACTCGACGTGTGACGCGGAACGACACCCACGAGATCATGACGCCGGCCGAGGTCGAGGCCCTCGCCCGTGAGGCGCACTCGGCCCAGACCGACAAGGCCGGCCGCCCCTACGCCGAGCATCTGCGGGAGGTGGCCGAGGGCGTCCGCGCCCGCGACGGCAGCGACGAGCAGATCGCAGCGGCCTGGCTGCACGACGCCGTCGAGGACGACGTGCTGTCCGAGGAGTGGCTGCACGGTGCCCCGCTGACGCAGCGTACGAAGGACATCGTGCTGGCGCTCACCAAGCGCCCGGCCGAGCCCCCTGAGGCCTACGCGCAGCGCATCCTGGCCACACCCGGAGCCCTCCTGGTGAAGGAGGCGGACCTCGCCAGCAACGCCGACCCGGCCCGCCTCGCCCTTCTTGACGAGCTCACGCGCGCCCGCCTGACACGGAAGTACGCGACGATGCGCGACCTGCTGGGCCTCTAGGACGCGGTCTTCGCCCGCTCCCGCGCCAGCTCTGTCGCGTCCCGCTTGAAGGCCCACTCCATCTTCGGCTCCATCGCGAACCGGAACACCCGCTGTACGGGCGGTGTGCACAGCAGGGTGATGACCGTGGCCGCGACGAGCGTCACGAAGATCTCACCCAGCGGCTTGTGCAGCCACTCGTAGTCCTCGTACCAGCCCCAGAAGCGCGAGCCCTTGGCGAGGAAGCCGTGCAGCAGATAGCCGTACAGCGTGCCCGCGCCGAGTGCCGTGAACCACATCCGCCGCCGCGGCACCCAGGCGAAGAAGCACGCGGTCAGCACCATCGAGCAGCCGAAGAGCGCGAGCGTCATCACGACACCGGCCCACCAGGGCGAGCCCAGCTCCTGCGCGCTGTCGCGGTGGTAGAACCATGCCGACGACATGCGCGGGGCGGCCCAGTAAGCCACCAGGAGCGCGCCCGCGAGGACGGGGACGGACAGCAGCCGCACCTCGCGCCGCCGCAGCATCTGGAAGTGCTCGGGCTTCATGAACAGGCCCATGACGAAGAACGGCAGGAACTGCAGGACGCGCTGGAGGTCCAGGTCGTCGCCGATGTCGGGCGAGACGGTGGCCAGCGTCGCGATGGCGAGCGCGAGCGGCACCGGCCAGCGGACCACCTTCCACAGCGGGGTGGTGAGCCGCCACACGAAGAGCGCGACCAGGAACCAGGTGAGGTACCAGGGATCGAGCAGGCTGATCGGGTGCGTCGGATCGTCGTCAGCCCACTGCTTGAAGAAGGAGTACGCCACTTCGAATATGACGTACGGCACGGCGACGCCGGTCACCAGCCGCCTGAGCCGGTCCGGGCGCATGTCGAAACTGCGCGAGAAGTAGCCGGAGATCAGGATGAAGGCTGGCATGTGGAACGTGTAGACGGTCATGTACAGGGCCTCGGCGGCCCGGCTGTGATCCGTCAGGGGCTCCCACGCGTGCCCCATCGCGACCAGCACGATCGCCAGGTACTTGGCGTTGTCGAAGAACGCGTCACGTTGCTTCGCGGGCTTGTTGCCCGGAGCGCTGCCGCTCGGGGCCCTGCGGTCCGGGGTGTTGGCCCCCGGGCTGCGGGAAGCGTCGGCCGCCTGGGTGGTCCGCGGGGATCGCGGGCCCGGCACTCCCGCCGCCGGCTCCTGCACCGGGGGGAGTGGCGCTCTGTGGTTGCCGTGCGGTCGCAGCGAGTTCGTCACAGGCCCTCCCACCAAGAGCTCGGCAAGACGGCTGCGCTTACTGGGGACGAGGCAGCGTGAAACATCTGAGGCACCCTAGCGTTGTCTGTGTGATTTCGTAAAACCATCAACTCAAATCCTGCTTATGGCCTGCGAGTACCCGGGATTCGGGGAAGTCGACATAGCGATCCGCAATCTCCTCCACACAGCTGACTGTTGACCGCTACGTCCGAACTCATCCCCATTAATTGGGGCATAACGTCCGCGGGCGACTCTGGTGAAATGTCCGATTCATTGGCTTTTTGGATGACGGCTTTGATGTGTCGTCAGTCTCACAGATGCGTCTGTGGTAACGGGCGGATGTGCCTGTGACGACAATTCGAATTCCCTGCGCACACCTTGTGTGGACATCGAAACGATCAAGCCGAATTGATGACCGTGCAGGTCACGCGAATTGCCCTACGCGCGCGTGGCGTTCAAGTGCCACACGGATGCGCAGCCGCGGGCTGCGGGAGCACACATGGCCGACGATGCGTCACGCGTCGCATAGCGCGGCCGGGTTGGTGGCACGATGGTTCTGGGCGGGGGTGTGCGGGATCGCACCTCCGGGCCGGGAGAGCGGACCGACCTAGGGTGTGATCAGTTGTGGCCATTTCACTGTCAGTGGTGCTGCTGTTGGCGATCATCCTCGTGGTGTTGATCCGCGGGGGTTCGATCAAGGCGGGCCCAGCGATCATCGCGGTGCTCTTCGGCTTCTTCCTCGCCTCAACCGGAATGGCCCCCTCCATCAACCGGTTCCTCGACTCGATAGCGGACACGATCAACTCGATCAGCTTCTGAGACCGGGACCGGTGGCCCGTTTCCGTTGTGGGCAGGCGTTCCGCATGGCGATGGGGTCCCCTCTGCTCGAGCGAAGCCGAGAGCTTGGGGGAGGGTGGGCACAACCCGCGACGGCGGGCGCCATGAACCCGTACGGCGTACAGAAAGGCCTCCGGCCCGGTCCACGTAAATCTGCGGACCGGGCCGGAGGCGAAAGAGCGGGCGACGGGAATCGAACCCGCGTAGCTAGTTTGGAAGACTAGGGCTCTACCATTGAGCTACGCCCGCACAGTGTGCGCCGCAGGTCACCCCGCGGCACGGAAAGCATCGTAGCGGGTCGCACCCCTCCGCCGCACACCCCGCCGTCACGGGGCGGCACTCACGGTGGGGGCGCGCCGTACGAGGTGCTGGTGGACCGGACGCAGCGTGTCCACTCGGTCGCGGAGAGCGTGTCGTGACGGTAGCCCGGCGTCGCACCCGAATCAACGGGAGCCGCACTGCCTGCGGGCATGTACCCTACCTGTCGCACCGACGGGGTGTGGCGCAGCTTGGTAGCGCGTCCGCTTTGGGAGCGGAAGGCCGTGGGTTCAAATCCCGCCACCCCGACCACCACCGGGATCCGGAGCCGGTTGACCGGCAGGGTCCTTGATCGCCTTTTGGGGCGTGTACCACCTGCCGTTACTATGCAGACTGCACGCCCGTGTGTCTCAGGTCTGATGTCTTCCGGGCGACGCGATCCGCTGAAGCCTTCTGGCTCAGCAGAAACCAAGAAGTCAGCCACAAGGAGACCGAACCGTGAAGAGCGCCGTGGAGACCCTGAACCCGACCCGGGTTCGGCTCACTGTCGAGGTGCCCTTCGAGGAGCTCAAGGACAGCCTCGACGCGGCGTACAAGAAGATCAACCAGCAGGTCACGGTGAAGGGCTTCCGGAAGGGCAAGATTCCGGCGCGCGTCATCGACCAGCGGTTCGGTCGCGGTGCTGTGCTGGAGGAGGCCGTCAACGACGCGCTCCCGAAGTTCTACACCGAAGCGGTCAACGAGGGTGAGCTGAACGTCCTCGGTCAGCCCGAGGTCGACATCACCGAGCTGAAGGACGGCGAGCTGCTGACCTTCACCGCCGAGGTCGACATCCGCCCGACCATCGAGATTCCGGACTACTCCGGCATCGAGGTCGAGGTCGACGCCGTCGAGGTCACCGACGAGGACATCGAGAAGTCCGTGGAGCAGCTGCGCGAGCGCTTCGCCTCCACCTCCCCGGTCGAGCGGGCCGCCGAGGACGGCGACGTCGTGACGATCGACCTGGAGGCCAAGGTCGACGGCGAGGTCCTCGAGGACGGCGTCGCCGAGGGTGTCTCGTACACCATCGGCTCCGGCGAGCTGCTGGACGGCATCGACGACGCCGTGAAGGGCCTGGAGGCCGGTGGCGAGGCCACCTTCGCCTCCGAGCTCAAGGGCGGTTCGGCGGCCGGCAAGGAGGCCGCGGTCACCGTCAAGGTCACCCAGGTCGCCAAGCGTGAGCTGCCGGAGCTCGACGACGAGTTCGCTCAGCTTGCCTCGGAGTTCGACACCCTCGAGGAGCTCAAGGCGGACAGCCGCAAGCGCCTCGAGAACATGAAGCAGTACGACCAGGCCACGCAGGCCCAGGAGCGCGTGCTGGACAAGCTGCTCGAGCTGGTCGAGGTCCCGGTCCCCGAGAAGCTCCTCGAGGACGAGGTCAACACCCGTAAGCACAACCTCGAGCACCACCAGCTCGGCCAGATGGGTCTGAACCTCGAGCAGTACCTGGAGATCCAGGGCAAGACCGTCGAGGAGTTCGACGCCGAGACCCGCGAAGCGGCGATCAAGGGCATCAAGACCCAGTTCGTCCTCGACGAGCTGGTCTCCAAGGAGAAGCTCAACGTCAGCCAGGAGGAGCTCACCGAGCACCTCATGCGCCGTGCGGCCTCCTCCGGCATGTCCCCCGACCAGTTCGCCCAGGCGGTCGTCCAGGGCGGCCAGGTGCCGATGCTCGTGGGCGAGGTCGCCCGCGGCAAGGCGCTGGCGGTCGTGGTCGAGGCGGCCACGGTCAAGGACACGAACGGTGAGGTCGTCGACCTGGACGACGAGGAGGACGAGACCGTCGAGGCCGCCTCCGAGGAGGCCGCCGAGGCCTCCGGCGACGACGAGAAGTCCGAGGCCTGAGCCTCGCGTCTCCCACGCTGAACGACGGGCCCCGAGGTGCTGCGGCACCTCGGGGCCCGTCGGCCCTTACGGGGGCCCCTGTGCGCCCTGAAGGGCACCCTGTGTCGTGGTGCTGCGCCCACCCTCCCCCCCAAGCTCTCGGCTTCGCTCGAGCAGGGGCCCTCATCGCCCTGCGGAACGCCTGCCCACAGCGGTGGGGTCCCCCGGCCGGAACCTGCGCTCACAGCGAACAGTTCCGAATGCGGGATGGCACCCGCCTGCCTGCGCGTTAGGGTCCATGAATACGAGGGCAGGGGAGTCCCCACACGCCGTCGGCAGACGGTTACGCGGCGGGGTCCCAGCCTGAAGCAGAAGACGTGAGACGGCCCGGCGCCGTCGTAAGACGAGCAGGTGGATACGTGACGAATCTGATGCCCTCCGCCGCCGGCGAGCCTTCCATCGGTGGCGGCCTCGGTGACCAGGTCTACAACCGGCTGCTCAACGAGCGGATCATCTTCTTGGGCCAGCCGGTCGACGACGACATCGCCAACAAGATCACCGCGCAGCTGCTGCTCCTTGCCTCGGACCCCGACAAGGACATCTACCTCTACATCAACAGCCCGGGTGGCTCGATCACGGCGGGCATGGCGATCTACGACACCATGCAGTACATCAAGAACGACGTGGTGACCATCGCCATGGGCATGGCGGCCTCCATGGGTCAGTTCCTGCTGAGCGCGGGCACGCCCGGCAAGCGCTTCGCCCTGCCGAACGCCGAGATCCTGATCCACCAGCCCTCCGCGGGCCTGGCGGGCTCCGCGTCGGACATCAAGATCCACGCCGAGCGGCTGCTGCACACCAAGAAGCGGATGGCGGAGCTGACAGCCTTCCACACCGGCCAGAGCGTGGAGCAGATCACCCGCGACTCGGACCGCGACCGCTGGTTCGACCCGGTCGAGGCCAAGGAGTACGGCCTGATCGACGACATCATGCCCACCGCTGCCGGCATGCCGGGCGGCGGCGGCACCGGGGCGGCCTGAGCCCCTTCCGCCCCCAGCCACCGCCACAGCCCTTAGGCCATAGGAGAACACCGTGAACGACTTTCCCGGCAGCGGCCTGTACGAGCGCACGCGCGCTGAGCGCGGCCAGGCCGAGTACACCGGCCCCCGCGCCGAGTCCCGCTACGTGATCCCGCGCTTCGTCGAGCGCACCTCGCAGGGCGTCCGCGAGTACGACCCGTACGCGAAGCTCTTCGAGGAGCGCGTGATCTTCCTCGGCGTCCAGATCGACGACGCCTCCGCCAATGACGTCATGGCGCAGCTGCTGTGCCTGGAGTCGATGGACCCCGACCGTGACATCTCGGTCTACATCAACAGCCCCGGCGGCTCCTTCACGGCGCTCACGGCCATCTACGACACGATGCAGTTCGTGAAGCCGGACATCCAGACGGTCTGCATGGGCCAGGCCGCCTCCGCCGCCGCGGTCCTGCTGGCCGCGGGCACGCCGGGCAAGCGCATGGCGCTGCCGAACGCCCGTGTCCTGATCCATCAGCCGTACAGCGAGACGGGTCGCGGTCAGGTCTCCGACCTGGAGATCGCTGCGAACGAGATCCTCCGGATGCGTGCGCAGTTGGAGGAGATGCTGGCCAAGCACTCCACGCAGCCGATCGAGAAGATCCGCGAGGACATCGAGCGCGACAAGATCCTCACCGCCGAGGAAGCGCTGTCGTACGGCCTGATCGACCAGATCATCTCCACGCGGAAGATGAACAACCCCTTGGTCGTCTGAGCAAGCGCAGTAGCATTTGCCGCCCTTGGCACGGTTCGCGTCAAAGTCAACCGTGCCAAGAGGGGCCCGAACGGGGGGCCCGGCAAGGTACCGTCGGATATGAGGCACCAGGAGCCGCTGAACGTGGCGTCTCCCAGGCGAAGGGGAAGCACCTCGTGGCACGCATCGGTGACGGCGGCGACCTGCTCAAGTGCTCGTTCTGCGGAAAGAGTCAGAAGCAGGTCAAGAAGCTCATCGCAGGCCCCGGTGTGTACATCTGCGACGAGTGCATCGACCTCTGTAACGAGATCATCGAGGAAGAGCTCGCCGAGACGAGCGAGGTGCGCTGGGAGGAACTGCCCAAGCCCCGCGAGATCTACGAGTTCCTCGAGGGGTACGTCGTCGGCCAGGAGCCCGCGAAGAAGGCCCTCTCGGTCGCTGTGTACAACCACTACAAGCGGGTTCAGGCCGGTGAGAACGGCGGCTCCCAAGGCCGTGACGACGCCATCGAGTTGGCGAAGTCGAACATCCTGCTGCTGGGGCCCACGGGCTCCGGCAAGACACTTCTGGCCCAGACGCTGGCCCGGATGCTCAACGTCCCGTTCGCCATCGCCGACGCGACGGCGCTGACGGAGGCGGGCTATGTCGGCGAGGACGTCGAGAACATCCTCCTGAAGCTCATCCAGGCCGCCGACTACGACGTCAAGAAGGCCGAGACCGGCATCATCTACATCGACGAGATCGACAAGGTCGCCCGTAAGAGCGAGAACCCGTCGATCACGCGTGACGTCAGCGGCGAGGGCGTCCAGCAGGCCCTGCTGAAGATCCTGGAGGGGACCACCGCCTCGGTCCCGCCGCAGGGCGGCCGCAAGCACCCGCACCAGGAGTTCATCCAGATCGACACGACGAACGTGCTGTTCATCGTGGGCGGCGCGTTCTCGGGTCTGGAGAAGATCATCGAGTCCCGGGCGGGCGCGAAGGGCATCGGCTTCGGCGCGACCATCCGCTCCAAGCGCGAGCTTGAGGCCAAGGACCAGTTCGAGGACGTGATGCCCGAGGACCTGGTGAAATTCGGGATGATCCCCGAGTTCATCGGCCGCCTCCCGGTCATCACGTCCGTGCACAACCTCGACCGGGAGGCGCTTCTGCAGATCCTGGTCGAGCCGCGCAACGCGCTGGTCAAGCAGTACCAGCGTTTGTTCGAACTCGACGGGGTCGAGCTGGACTTCGAGCGCGAGGCCCTCGAAGCCATCGCCGACCAGGCGATCCTCCGCCAGACGGGCGCCCGCGGCCTGCGCGCCATCATGGAGGAGGTCCTGATGTCGGTGATGTACGAGGTCCCGTCCCGCAAGGACGTCGCCCGCGTCGTCATCACCCCGGACGTCGTCCACTCCAACGTCAACCCGACGCTGATTCCGCGGGATGCGCGGGGGCGCGGTCCGGGAGAGCAGAAGTCCGCGTAAGCGGCACGCGCACACCTACGACGAAGGGGCGCCCGGCGACACATCGCCGGGCGCCCCTTCTCTGTTGTCCAGGTGGTGCTACTTCTCGACGCGGACTTCCTTACGGACGTCGGAGGCGATCTTGGCCGACTCGTCCAGCGTGTACGTCTTGGACCCGGCGGTCGGCTCGACCACGCCCATGGTGCTGTAGTCCGCCCAGATACACATGAAGGTCGTCTGGGTCTTCTGTGTGACGGCGTTCTTGCTCTCCGCCTGCTGGCACTTCATCACGGCACCCTCGAAGCCGTCGGGCGTGACCGACTCGGCGTCGCCTATCAGCTTGACGCCGTCGCCCGGATCCTTCTTCATCTGCGCGAAGGTGGTGTCGAGCGCCTTCTCCGGATCCTTCACCTCGCCGTAGACGCCGAAGTACGTGAAGTTCTCGGCGGTCTGGGTCTTCGCCACGTCAGCGGGGTTCTCGGGGTCGAGGGACGTCAGGTCGAGCGTCGAGTAAACGGCGCCGATCGCCGTGGCATTGGTGACTCCGGCCTTCGCCAGGTCCTTCGCGTCGCTGGAGCTCGCCTCCTCCTCAGCCGACTTGCCCTGGCGCTTGTACTTGTCGGACAGCACGGACGAGGGCGCCGTCAGCTTGTGCGGCCCGTCGTCCGCCAGACCGGACCCGCCCCCGCCGCCGAACACGAAGTAGGCGCCCACCCCGATAGCCACGACCACCGCGACCGCGCCGATGATGAGCCCCGTCTTCTTCTTGCCGCCCGCCGGCGCCGGCGGCTGCGGCATTCCGTACGGAGCGCCCGGAGGCTGCTGGCCGTAGGGAGGCTGCTGCGCGTACGGGTTCGGCTGGCCGTAGGGGTTTGGCTGCTGCGGGACTCCCTGCGGAGCCTGCTGCGGATAGCCGTAGCCGGGCCCCGGGGCCTGCGGCTGCTGGCCGTAGCCGGGCTGGGGTGCCTGCGGCGGCTGGCCGTAGGGGCCCGGCTGGCCGTACGGGCCGGGCTGCTGAGGCTGACCGCCGTACGGGCCCGGCTGGTTGTAGCTCATCGAGGTCTCAGTCCCCCTCTGTTGTTTATGCGTCCCTGACATCCTTGCCGAAGCCGTGGCGGGCCGGGGCGGCAGGGGCCGCACCGTTACGAAACCTTCCGGTTTCAGGACGCCTCCGTGACACCTCTAAACTGAGCCCGTGACCGAGAACACTCAGCAGCAGCAACCAGCGACCACCACCGAACTGCCGACCCAGTACGCGCCGGCCGAGGTAGAGGGGAAGCTGTACGAGCGCTGGGTAGAGCGCGGCTACTTCGAGGCCGACGAGAAGAGCGACAAACCGCCGTACACCATCGTCATCCCGCCGCCGAACGTCACCGGCAGCCTGCACCTCGGGCACGCGTTCGAGCACACGCTCATCGACGCCCTCACGCGCCGCAAGCGCATGCAGGGCTACGAGACGCTGTGGCAGCCCGGCATGGACCACGCCGGCATCGCCACGCAGAACGTGGTCGAGCGCGAGCTCGGCAAGGAGGGCAAGTCCCGGCACGACCTGGGCCGTGAGGCGTTCGTCGAGCGCGTCTGGCAGTGGAAGGCCGAGTCCGGCGGGCAGATCTCCGGTCAGATGCGCCGCCTCGGCGACGGTGTCGCCTGGTCACGTGAGCGTTTCACCATGGACGAGGGCCTGTCCCAGGCCGTCCAGACGATCTTCAAGAAGCTCTACGACGACGAGCTGATCTACCGCGCCGAGCGCATCATCAATTGGTGCCCGCGCTGTCTGACGGCCATCTCGGACATCGAGGTGGAGTACCAGGAGGACGACGGCGAGCTCGTGTCGATCAAGTACGGGGAGGGTGACGAGACCGTCGTCGTCGCCACGACCCGTGCGGAGACGATGCTGGGTGACACCGCGGTCGCCGTGCACCCGGACGACGAGCGGTACAAGCACCTCGTCGGGAAGACCATCAAGCTGCCGCTGACCGAGCGGTCCATTCCCGTCGTGGCCGACGAGCACGTCGACCCGGAGTTCGGCACCGGCGCCGTCAAGGTGACACCCGCCCACGACCCGAACGACTTCGAGATCGGGCAGCGCCACAACCTGCCGTCGATCTCCATGATGGACGAGCACGCGGTCATCACCGCACATGGCCCCTTCCAGGGCCTGGACCGTCTCGAGGCCCGCAGCGCCATCGTCGCGGCCCTGCGCGCCGAGGGCCGGATCGTCGCCGAGAAGCGCCCGTACGTCCACTCCGTGGGCCACTGCTCGCGTTGCAAGACCACCATCGAGCCGCGTCTTTCCATGCAGTGGTGGGTCAAGGTCGGCCCGCTCGCGAAGGCCGCCGGTGACGCCGTCCGCGACGGCAAGGTCAAGATCCACCCGCAGGAGATGGAGAAGCGGTACTTCGACTGGGTCGACAACCTCCACGACTGGTGCATCTCGCGTCAGCTGTGGTGGGGCCACCGGATCCCGGTCTGGTACGGGCCGAATGGTGAAGTCGTCTGCGTCGGGCCTGACGAGGAGGCGCCGAGCGGCGAGGGCTGGCACCAGGACACGGACGTCCTCGACACCTGGTTCTCCTCCGGCCTGTGGCCGTTCTCCACGCTCGGCTGGCCCGAGCAGACCGAGAGCCTTGCGAAGTTCTATCCGAACTCCGTGCTGGTCACGGGCTACGACATCCTCTTCTTCTGGGTCGCCCGGATGATGATGTTCGGCCTGTACGCGATGGACGGCACCCCGCCGTTCCACACCATCGCCCTGCATGGCATGGTCCGCGACCAGTTCGGCAAGAAGATGTCGAAGTCCTTCGGCAACGCGGTCAACCCGCTGGACTGGATGGACAAGTACGGCTCGGACGCACTGAGGTTCACGCTCACCCGTGGCGCCAACCCCGGCGTCGACGTGCCGATCGGCGAGGACTGGGTCCAGGGCTCCCGCAACTTCGCCAACAAGATCTGGAACGCCACCCGCTTCGCGCTGATGAACGGCGCGACGGTCGAGGGCGACCTGCCGCCCGCCGAGCAGCTGTCCTCCACCGACCGGTGGATCCTGTCGCGGCTCAACGCGGTCGTCGCCGAGGTCGACGCGTACTACGAGGACTACCAGTTCGCCAAGCTGTCCGAGGCGCTCTTCCACTTCGCGTGGGACGAGGTCTTCGACTGGTACGTCGAGCTGTCCAAGACGACGTTCCAGGCGGGCGGCCGGGCCGCTGAGGTCTCCAAGCGGGTCCTCGGCGAGGTGCTCGATGTCACGCTGAAGCTCCTCCACCCGGTCGTTCCGTTCGTGACCGAGACGCTGTGGACCACCCTCACGGGTGGCGAGTCCGTCGTGATCGCCGAGTGGCCTACCGACTCCGGCTTCCGCGACGCCGCCGCGGAGAAGGAGATCGAGACCCTTCAGCAGGTCATCACGGAGGTCCGCCGGTTCCGCGCCGACCAGGGCCTGCAGCCCGGCCAGCGGGTGCCGGCCCGGCTCACGCTCGACGGCACGGACCTGGCGCCGCACGAGGCCGCCATCCGGCAGCTGCTGCGGCTGCAGCCGGAGGGCGAGGGGTTCTCCGCGACGGCGACGCTGCCGGTCGCGGGGGCCGAGGTCGCGCTCGACCTCTCCGGTGTGATCGATGTCGCTGCTGAGCGGAAGCGGCTTGCGAAGGATCTTGCGGCTGCGGAGAAGGAGAAGGCGCAGGCTACGGCGAAGCTGGGGAACGAGGCGTTTCTGGCCAAGGCGCCGGAGCCGGTGGTGGAGAAGATCCGCGTTCGCCTTGCCAAGGCGGACGAGGACATCGCGCGGATCACCCGGCAGATCGAGGGGCTTCCGGGGGCCTGAGGGCGCCTGCGGCGGGCCATTCCCCCACCCCGCCCCTTCCCGAAACTGGGGCTCCGCCCCAGACCCCGGTCCTCAAAGGCCGGACGGGCTGAAAATTCAGCCCGTCCGGCCTTTGCCGCCTGGCTACGGGAAGGGGCGGGGTGGGGGACAAAGCACCCTCGCCGCACCCCTCCGTAGACTGGACCCCGTGAGCGACCTCCCCCCGCACGACAGCCTGCCCGACGACAGCGAGCCCGACCCCCTGGCACAGTTCGAGGACATCATCGAGGCCGAAACCGACCGCGATCCCGACCTCGCCGTGATCGAGGCCGGCAGCCGCACCCTGCGTACCCAGGCGGGGCCGCCGGAGGGGGCCGACCAGGTGCCGGCCCGCCCGACCGACCCCGAGGTCGACAAGGCGCTGCGCGAGGTCGAGGCGGAGCTCGCAACGCGCTGGGGCGAGACGAAGCTGGAGCCGTCGGTCGGCCGGATCTCGGCGCTGATGGATGTGCTGGGCGAGCCCCAGCGCTCGTACCCGTCGGTGCACATCACCGGCACGAACGGCAAGACGTCCACGGCCCGCATGATCGAGGCGCTGCTCGGCGCCTTCGAGCTGCGCACCGGGCGGTACACGTCGCCGCACGTGCAGTCGATCACCGAGCGGATCAGCCTGGACGGCGCGCCGATCGACGCGGAGCGGTTCGTCGAGACGTACCGGGACATCCAGCCGTACGTCGAGATGGTGGACGCGCAGCAGGAGTTCCGGCTGTCGTTCTTCGAGGTGCTCACGGGCATGGCGTACGCGGCCTTCGCGGACGCGCCCGTGGATGTCGCCGTCGTCGAGGTCGGCATGGGCGGCAGCTGGGACGCGACGAACGTGATCGACGCGGACGTCGCCGTGGTCACGCCGATCGATCTGGACCACACGGACCGGCTCGGCGAAACGCACGCCGAGATCGCCGGCGAGAAGGCCGGGATCGTGAAGCAGGGCGCGACCGTGATCCTCGCCCAGCAGCCGGTCGACGCGGCCCAAGTGCTGCTCAAGAAGGCCGTGGAGGTGGACGCCACCGTTGCCCGTGAGGGGCTCGAGTTCGGTGTCGTCTCGCGCCAGGTCGCGGTCGGCGGGCAGCTGCTGACGCTGCGCGGGCTCGGCGGTGAGTACACCGACGTGTTCCTGCCGCTGCACGGCCAGTACCAGGCGCACAACGCCGCGGTGGCGCTCGCCGCCGTGGAGGCGTTCTTCGGCGTCGGTGCGCAGCGGGCCGAGTCGCTCGACATCGATGTGGTCCGCAAGGCGTTCGCCTCGGTGGCCTCGCCGGGCCGGATGGAGGTCGTACGCCGCTCGCCGACCGTCGTCCTGGACGCGGCGCACAATCCGGCGGGCGCTCGCGCCACCGCCGAGGGGATCCGCGAGGCCTTCGACTTCAGCCGGCTGATCGGTGTCGTCGGCGCGAGCGGCGACAAGAACGTCCGCGGCCTGCTCGAGGCCTTCGAACCGATCTTCACCGAGGTCGTGATCACGCAGAACTCCAGCCACCGTGCGATGGACGCGGACGAGCTGGCCGCGATCGCCGTCGAGGTCTTCGGCGAGGACCGGGTGCAGGTCGAGCCGCGCCTGGACGACGCGCTGGAGGCCGCCGTCACGCTGGCCGAGGAGGAGGGCGAGTACGCGGGTGGCGGCGTTCTCGTCACCGGTTCCGTCATCACCGTCGGCGAGGCCCGACTGCTTCTGGGGAAGGGCTGAACTGCTGTGCGTACGCTCTGTGCTTCGACTCTGATCGGCGAGTTCTTCGTGATCGGATTCGCCGGGCTCGTCGCCATGAAGGACCCGGATCTGGCGATGGGGACGGTGTGGACGGTCTCCGGCATCGCGATGGTGCTGTCCGTGCTGCTCTGCGGGATGATCACCCGGCCCGGCGGGGTGCAGTTGGGCTGGGCCCTGCAGATCGGGCTGATCGCGAGCGGTTTCATCGTCCCGGTCATGTTCTTCCTCGGCGCCGTGTTCGCCGTCCTGTGGTGGTGCTCGGTGCACTTCGGCCGCAAGATCGACGAGGCCAAGGCCCGCTTCGCGGCACAGAGCGCGGCGGCGCAGGCCCAGCCGGGGCCTGACGCTGCATAGCTGCACAACAGGCGCTCAGACGGGCCCTGTAGCCTCGGACAACCCCCGCACACCCAAGCGACCTCGAAGGAGCCGCACACCATGTCCCAGCGCACCCTCGTCCTGCTCAAGCCCGACGCCGTCCGGCGCGGCCTGATCGGCGAGATCATCGGCCGTATTGAGCGCAAGGCCGGCTGGCAGATCACCGCGCTGGAGCTGCGGGCGCTCGACCAGGACACCCTGGAGCAGCACTACGGCGAGCACCAGGGCAAGCCGTTCTACGAGCCGCTGGTCGCCTTCATGTCCTCCGGCCCGGTCGTCGCCCTGGTCGTCGAGGGCGAGCGGGTCATCGAGGGCGTCCGGCAGCTGGCCGGCCCGACCGACCCGATCGCCGCCGCCCCCGGCTCCATCCGCGGCGACTTCGGCACGATCACCCGGGAGAACCTGATCCACGCCTCGGACTCCGGGGAGTCCGCCGAGCGCGAGCTGAAGATCTTCTTCCCCGGGCGTGTCTGACATTCACCGGCGCGTACGCGGGCGGCTCGGCCGCCGTGCCCGATTCTTCTGACACACTGTCAAAAGTCTGGGTGCCTGACCGGGGACGGCTGGGAATTCCCCGCCGTCCCTTGGCATATGCGCCCCGATCGGGGGAACCCGTGCCTCCGTTGGTACGTCTCCAGAAGCGAGGCGACACAGCATCTGCTGACATTGGCGGAGACCATCGCGCCGTGTCCGCGGGGGCGAGACTACGATGGAAGCCTTCACACCACAGCAGCACCCACCTCGCCTGCCTAACAAGCCATCAACGCTCGATTTAGGAAGGCCAGACGCATCCTCATGGGGAACAACATGTCGTTCATCGGCCGTGACATGGCTGTCGACCTCGGGACCGCCAACACGCTGGTGTACGTCAGGGGCCGGGGGATCGTTCTCAACGAGCCGTCCGTCGTCGCGATCAACACCAACACCGGTGGCATCCTCGCGGTCGGCGCCGAGGCGAAGAAGATGATCGGCCGGACGCCGGGCAACATCGTCGCGGTGCGACCGCTCAAGGACGGCGTCATCGCGGACTTCGAGATCACCGAGCGGATGCTCCGGTACTTCATCCTGAAGATCCACAAGCGGCGCTATCTCGCCCGTCCGCGTGTCGTCGTGTGCGTGCCCTCCGGGATCACCGGTGTCGAGCGCCGTGCGGTGATCGAGGCGTCCTCGCAGGCCGGTGCGCGCCAGGTGCACATCATCGAGGAGCCGATGGCCGCAGCCATCGGCTCCGGTCTCCCCGTCCACGAGGCCACCGGCAACATGGTCGTGGACATCGGCGGCGGCACCACCGAGGTCGCGGTCATCTCCCTCGGGGGCATCGTCACGGCGCAGTCGATCCGCGTCGCCGGCGACGAGCTGGACAACGCGATCATCCAGCACATCAAGAAGGAGTACTCGCTCCTGCTGGGCGAGCGCAGCGCGGAACAGATCAAGATCACGATCGGCTCCGCGTACGAACTCGAGGACGACGAGCACACCGAGATCCGCGGCCGCGACCTGGTCTCCGGCCTGCCCAAGACCGTGGTCATCTCCGCGGCCGAGGTCCGCAAGGCCATCGAGGAACCGGTCAACGCGATCGTGGACGCGGTCAAGACCACCCTCGACAAGTGCCCGCCGGAGCTGTCCGGCGACATCATGGACCGCGGCATCGTCCTCACCGGCGGCGGCGCCCTGCTGCGCGGCCTCGACGAGCGGCTGCGCCGCGAGACCGGCATGCCGATCCACATCGCCGAGGACCCGCTGGACAGCGTGGCGCTCGGATCCGGCAAGTGCGTCGAGGAGTTCGAGGCGCTCCAGCAGGTGCTGGACGCGCAGCCGCGCAGATGACACGCGCGTGCGGTGCCACGCGGCGCGCGTGTCCGCAGCGACACGCGCGCTTCGTCCGCCGTACGGGGCCCACATAAGGGACGACACGCGCGCTTCATCCGCCGTACGGAGCGCACGTGCTCTCCCGTGCCGCGGATCGTTGATATAGAGGCAAGAGCGACAAGGATTTCCGACGAGGAAGGCACGGCCGCCGCACGTGAGGGACTCCCGAGAGAGCCGACTGCTCCTGGTGCTGCTGATCGCCATCGCGTTCGCGTTGATCACGGTGGACATCCGCGGCGGCGAGGACTCCCCGGTCGACGGTGCACGCCAGGCCGCCGCCACGGTCTTCGGCCCGGTGGAGAACGGCGTGTCGTCCGCCGTCAACCCGCTCGGCAACGCGATCGCCGCGGTCCGCGACTCCGGCAACCGGCACGACCGCATCGCCGGGCTCGAGCGTGAGAACGCCGAGCTCAAGACGAAACTGGGCAGTAACGACCGCAACCGCAGCCAGGTGCGGCAGCTCGACAAGATGCTGAAGACCGCGGGCGCCGGGCAGTACGGCATCAAGGGCGCCGAAGTCATCGCGATCGGCGCCTCGCAGGGCTTCTCCTGGACCGTCACCATCGACGCCGGCGCCGACGACGGCATCAAGCGCGACATGACCGTCATCAACGGCGACGGACTCGTCGGCCGCGTCACCACCGTCGGCCCCAGCACCTCCACCGTGCTGCTCGCCAACGACCCCGACTTCACGGTCGGTACGCGCATGGAGAAGACCGACGAGCTCGGCTTCGCCTCCGGCCAGGGTGACCGCCCGCTGCGCGTCCAGCTGCTCAACGGCAAGGCCAAGGTGAAGACGGGCGACCGCCTGGTCACCTTCGGCTCGCAGGCCGACAAGCCGTTCGTGCCCGGCGTCCCGGTCGGCGTGGTCTCGCGCGTCGACCCCTCCGGCGGCGACCTGACCCGCACCGTCTACGTCAAGCCGTTCGTCGGCTTCACCAAGCTCGACATCGTCGGCGTCGTCGTCGTGGCACCCCGCAAGGACCCACGCGACACCGTCCTGCCGCCCGAACCGAAGCCGACGCCCACACCGACCGTGACGGTCACGGTGACCCCGTCCGCGGAGGCGACCGCCGGCGCGGCCGTCGAGCGAGAGCAGTAGGAGCTGAGTCCCATGCGCTTCAACCGGATCCTGCTCTCCACCACGCTGGTGGTCGTGGCCCTGGTGATCCAGGTGAGCATCCTCGCGCGCCTGCAACTGCCCGGCGCCGTACCGGACCTGATGCTGCTCACCGTGCTTGCCTTCGCCCTCGTCTACGGCCATGTCGGCGGCGCCCTCATCGGCTTCGGCGCAGGCCTCCTCGCCGACCTGGCGCCGCCCGCCGACCATGCCGCCGGCCGCTACGCCCTCGTGCTGTGCGTCATCGGCTACCTCGCGGGCCTCGTCAAACCGGACAACGGGCAGCTCAAGTCGGCCACCGCCCCCATGGTCGTCGTGGTCGCCGCCGCCATCGGCTCGACCCTGCTGTACGCGGGCGTGGGCGCCCTCGTCGGCGACACCGCCGCCCGCCATGTCGGCCTGGCCGGGCTGCTGTTCACCGCCGCGCTCTACGACCTGCTGCTGGCACCGTTCGTCGTCCCCGCGATCATGGCCCTGGCCAGACGGGCGGAGAACGATCCGCTCGCCGAGACCGGCGCCGCCGGCGCGGCGGGCGGCGCCTCCTCCGGTTGGTTCGCCTCCGGCACCGGGCTGAGCATCGGCTCCCCGCGGGGCGGGCTGCGCGGCAGGTCTGCGAAGGCACGGGTGGCGCGCGCAGGACGCATCAAGGGGGTCAAGCGGCTGTGACGAACATTCCGGAGACCGGCCGGACCCCGCGGGTGCAGATCCGGCTCGTCATCATGCAGATCCTCGTCCTCTCACTCCTCCTCACCCTCGGCGGCCGCCTCTGGTACCTCCAGATCCGCAACGGCGAGGAGTACGCCAAGGAGGCCTCCGGCAACCACGTGCAGCAGGTCGTCCAGCCCGCCGTACGCGGCTCGATCCTCGACGCCCGCGGTGTGCCGCTCGCCGACAACGAGACGCGGCTCGTGGTCTCCGCCTCGCGCACCGACCTGATGAAGATGAAGGACGACGGCAAGGCGGTACTGGCCAAGCTCGCCGGCGTCCTTGGCATGAAGCCCAAGGACGTCATGGACAAGGTCCGGCTGTGCAACGCCGACACACCCCAGCCCTGCTGGAACGGCTCGCCGTACCAGCCCATCCCCATCACCGACGAGGCAACGCCCCGCCAGGCCCTGCAGATCCGGGAGCGCTCCGAGGACTTCCCCGGCATCACCGCCGAACCCACCGCCGTCCGCCGCTACCCGAGCCCCGGTGCGGCCAACACCGCGCAGGTGCTCGGCTATCTCTCGCCCGTCACCGACGAGGAGATCGAGAAGGCCAAGGACTCCGACTCGCCGTATCTCCGCTCCGACCAGGTCGGCCGCTCGGGCCTGGAGCGCGAGTACGACAAGGAGCTGCGCGGCAAGGCGGGCGTCACCCGGTACGAGGTCGACAACCTCGGGCGCGTCATCGGCCAGGCCAAGCCCGACGAGGCCGAGCCCGGCGCGAACCTCGTCACGAGCATCGACGCACGCGTGCAGCGCGTCGCCGAGTACGAGCTCAACGAGGCGATGAAGGAGGCCCGCAAGCAGTTCGACGACAACACCAACGAGAACTACAAGGCCGACTCCGGCGCCGTCGTCGTCATGGAGGCCAAGACCGGCCGCGTCGTCGCCATGGCATCCAACCCGTCCTACGACCCCAACGCCTGGGTCGGCGGCATCTCCGGCAAGGACTACGCCAGGCTCACCGGCAAGGACTCCAACTACCCGCTGCTCAACCGCGCGATCCAGGGCCAGGCGGCACCCGGCTCGATCTTCAAGGTCGTCCCGACCGCCGCGGCGGTCAAGGCGGGCTACCCGTTCGACGGGCACTACGACTGCTCCAGTTCGTACTCGATCGGCGGCCAGGTCTTCAAGAACTTCGAGTCCCAGAGCTACGGCCCCATCAGCCTCGGCAGGGCGCTGGAGGTCTCCTGCGACACCGTCTTCTACCGGCTCTCGCACCAGGAGTGGCTGAAGGACGGCGGCATGAAGCCGAAGAAGGGCGCCAACGACTGGTTCTACAAGACCGCCCACCAGTTCGGTCTCGGCGCGGAGACCGGCATCGACCTCCCCAACGAGGTCACCGGCCGCATCCCCGACCGCCAGTGGAAGAAGGACTACTGGGAGGCCAACAAGGACGCCTGGTGCAAGTCGGGCAAGAAGGACGGCACCTACGCCGAGAAGATCGCGTACGAGAACTGCCTCGAAGGCAACAGACTGCGCGCCGGTGACTCCGTCAACTACGCCATCGGCCAGGGCGACACGCTCGTCACGCCGATCCAGATGGCCACGATCTACGCGGCCATCTCCAACGGCGGCACGCTCTACGACCCGACCGTCGGCAAGGCGGTCATCAGCCCCGACGGCAAGAGCATCCAGGAGATCAAGCCCAAGTCGCACGGCAAGCTGCCGATGACGAAGAAGACCCGCGACGAGATAGACCAAGCCCTCGCGGGAGTCGCCACCCGCGGTACGGCCGCCTGGCGTTTCGGTGGCTGGCCGCAGGACAAGATCCCGATGCACGCCAAGACGGGTACGGCCGAGGTCTACGGCAAGCAGACGACCTCGTGGTTCGCCACGTACACCAAGGACTACACGGTCGTCATGACGATCTCCCAGGGTGGTACGGGCTCCGGCGCATCGGGCCCCGCCGTGCGCAAGATCTATGACGCCATCTACGGCCTGGACGAGGACGGCAACCAGAACCTGAAGAAGGCCCTGCTGCCCGAGCCGCAGAAGAGCCTGCCGAAGATCGAGGCCGACGGATCGATCGACGCCCCGAAGATCGAGACGTACGACCCGTCCAAGGACGAGCAGGCGAGCGAGGAAGGACAGCCGGCGGGAGACGACCAGCAGTCGCCCGCGGCCACCACGCCATCGCCCGAGCCCAGCAACCGCGACACCCGAAGGCGTTCCGCGCGCCGCCGGGGAACGGGGCGGAGGAGCACATGAGCGGCACCAACGGCTTCTCCGTCTCCGGGTATGGGCCCGAGCGTTCCGCATGGGCGCGCCTGACCGCCCGCGACTCCCTGGTCCGCAGGCTCGACTGGCCGATTCTGCTGTCGGCGCTCGCGCTCTCGCTCATCGGCACCGCGCTCGTCTACTCGGCGACCCGCAACCGCACCGAGCTCAACCAGGGCGACCCGTACTACTTCCTGTTCCGGCACGTCCTGAACACCGGCATCGGGCTCGCCCTGATGGTCGGCACGATCTGGCTGGGCCACCGCACCCTGCGCACCGCCGTGCCGATCCTGTACGGCCTCTCGGTCTTCCTGGTCCTGCTGGTGCTGACCCCGCTCGGCAAGACCATCAACGGCGCCCATGCCTGGATCGTCCTGGGCGGCGGATTCTCGCTCCAGCCCTCCGAGTTCGTGAAGATCACGATCATCCTGGGCATGGCGATGCTGCTCGCGGCCCGGGTCGACGCCGGGGACAAGGAGCACCCCGACCACCGCACCGTCTTCCAGGCCCTCTGCCTCGCCGCCGTCCCGATAATGGTCGTGATGCTCATGCCCGACCTCGGCTCGGTCATGGTGATGGCGGTGATCGTCCTCGGTGTGCTGCTGGCCTCCGGAGCACCCAACCGCTGGGTGTTCGGCCTGCTCGGCGCCGGCGCGGCCGGCGCGATCGCGATCTGGCAGCTGGGCATCCTGGACGAGTATCAGATCAACCGCTTCGCGGCCTTCGCGAACCCGGACCTGGACCCGGCGGGCGTCGGCTACAACACCAACCAGGCGCGCATCGCGATCGGTTCGGGCGGCCTGACCGGCACCGGCCTCTTCCACGGCTCGCAGACCACCGGCCAGTTCGTGCCGGAACAGCAGACGGACTTCGTCTTCACGGTCGCCGGAGAGGAGCTCGGCTTCGTCGGCGCGGGCCTGATCATCGTCCTGCTCGGCGTCGTGCTGTGGCGGGCCTGCCGTATCGCCCGCGAGACGACCGAGCTCTACGGCACGATCGTCGCCGCCGGGATCATCGCCTGGTTCGCCTTCCAGTCCTTCGAGAACATCGGCATGACGCTCGGCATCATGCCGGTGGCCGGCCTGCCGCTGCCCTTCGTGTCTTACGGCGGTTCGTCGATGTTCGCGGTGTGGGTGGCGATCGGGCTTCTGCAGTCGATCAGGGTGCAGCGGCCGATGTCGGCGTGAGTGCGTCATCGTCTGAGTGCGTGAGTAGGCGTGAGTAGTCGCATCTGCGACAGCTTGGGTACTGACCCGGGCCGTGTTCGCGTCTAGATTCAGTTCATGGCGGAGACGAAGCGTGAGATCGAGCGTAAGTACGAAGCCGACGAGAGCGCCCAGCTGCCGGATCTGACCGGTGTCGCCGGGGTATCGACCGTCGTCGACAAGGGTGTCGCCGAACTCGACGCCGTCTACTACGACACCGCGGACGAGCGGCTCGCCTCCGCCGCCATCACCCTGCGCCGCCGCACCGGCGGCGGCGACGCCGGCTGGCATCTGAAGCTCCCCGTCGACAGCGGAGTCCGGGACGAGATCCGGGCACCGCTCTCGGAAACGGTGCCCGGCGCGCTCTCCGGCCTCGTACGCTCGCGGATCCGCGGCGCCGAACTGACTCCCGTCGTCCGGCTGCAGTCCGCGCGCGACGTACGCGACCTCCTCGACTCCGACGGTGCGCTGCTCGCCGAGGTCAGCGTCGACGCCGTACGTGCAGAGCGGCTCGGCGGGGGCGGGGAGGGCGCCACCGCCGCCTGGACCGAGATCGAGGTGGAGCTCGCGGACGGCGGCGACCCGCGCTTCCTCGACAAGGTCGACAAGAAGCTGACCAAGGCGGGGCTGCGGGCGTCGGCGGCGCCCTCGAAGCTCGCCAGAGCGCTGGCGGAGACGGCACCGGGGCGGCCGGCCCCGCCCGCTGTCCAGAGCCCGGAGACCGCGGGCGACCACGTACTCGCCTACATCCGCGCCCAGCGCGACGCCCTCGTCGAGCTCGACCCCGCCGTACGCCGAGACCTCCCCGACTCGGTGCACCAGATGAGGGTCGCCACTCGCCGGATGCGCAGCGCCTTCCGCTCGTACGGCAAGGTCCTGGACCGGGCCGTCACACGCCCCATCGGCGACGAGCTCAAATGGCTGGCCGCCGAGCTCGGCGTGGACCGGGACCAGGAGGTGCTGAACGAGCGGCTGACGGCAGCCCTGCGCGAGCTGCCGCGGGCGCTGCACGCCGGACCGGTCCGCTCCCGCATGCGCACCTGGTCCCACGCCCGGCGCGGCGGCTCCCGGCGCCGGCTGATCGCGGTGCTGGACGGCAAGCGGTACCTCGCGCTCCTGGACACCATCGACGCGCTGCTGGACCGGCCGCCGCTGCTGAAGGCGGCCGGCGGAAAGCCCGCCAAGGTGATCGGCAAGGCCGTGCGGCGCGACTTCAAACGGCTGTCGGCGCTGGTGGAGCGGGCCCTGGACGCACCCCCCGGCGACGACCGCGACGTGGCCATGCACGAGGCCCGCAAGGAGGCCAAACGCACCCGCTACGCCGCGGAGGCCGCGACCCCGGCACTCGGAAGCCCCGCCAAGGACCTGGTCCGCTCCATGAAGTCCCTGCAGGGCCTGCTCGGCGACCACCAGGACAGCGTGATGGCCCGCCTCGCCCTGCGTGACCTGGCGGCCCAGGCGCATGCGGCGGGGGAGAGCACCTTCACGTACGGGGTGCTGTACGGGAGGGAGGAGCAGGCGGCCGCGGGGTACGAGGCGGCGCTGCCGGAGGCGTGGGCGAAGATCGCGCAGGCGGCGCAGGTGTGAGGGGCGGGCGCCGGGCTGCCCGCAGGACGGGCCCCGGGCTCGCCGTACGAGGTGCGTCTCCGGCCGCGTTAGGCTTGATGGTCACCCTCCCCCCAGCCTCCGGCCGGGGGTGCCCCAGTCCAGCTCACGAAAGTCCCCGCGATGTCTGTCGAGTCGGTGTTCCCGCAGCTCGAAGCCCTGCTCCCGCATGTGCAGAAGCCGATCCAGTACGTCGGTGGAGAGCTCAACTCCACTGTCAAGGCCTGGGACGAGTGCGACGTGCGCTGGGCGCTCATGTACCCCGACGCGTACGAGGTCGGGCTGCCCAACCAGGGCGTCATGATCCTCTACGAGGTCCTGAACGAGCGTGAGGGCGTGCTCGCCGAGCGCACCTACAGCGTGTGGCCGGACCTCGAGGAGCTGATGCGTGAGCACGGGGTGCCGCAGTTCACCGTCGACAGCCACCGGCCGGTCAAGGCCTTCGACGTGTTCGGCCTGAGCTTCTCCACCGAGCTCGGGTACACCAACATGTTCGCGGCCCTGGACCTCGCGGGCATCCCGCTCGAGGCCAAGGACCGGACCCTCGACGACCCGATCGTGCTCGCCGGCGGTCACGCCGCCTTCAACCCCGAGCCGATCGCGGACTTCATCGACGCTGCGGTGATCGGCGACGGCGAGCAGGCCGTCCTCGAGATGACTGAGATCATCCGCGCGTGGAAGGCGGAGGGCCGCCCGGGAGGCCGTGAGGAGGTGCTGTTCCGCCTCGCGAAGACCGGCGGGGTGTACGTCCCGGGCTTCTACGACGTGGAGTACCTGCCGGACGGCCGTATCGGCCGCGTCGTACCGAACAAGTCGGGCGTCCCGTGGCGCGTGTCCAAGCACACCGTCATGGACCTCGACGAGTGGCCGTACCCGAAGCAGCCGCTTGTCCCGCTCGCCGAGACCGTCCACGAGCGCATGTCCGTGGAGATCTTCCGCGGCTGCACGCGCGGCTGCCGCTTCTGCCAGGCCGGCATGATCACGCGCCCCGTGCGGGAGCGAAGCATCACCGGCATCGGCGAGATGGTCGACAAGGGCCTGAAGGCGACCGGTTTCGAGGAGGTCGGCCTGCTGTCGCTGTCCTCCGCGGACCACTCGGAGATCGGCGACATCGCCAAGGGCCTCGCCGACCGGTACACGGACGACAAGATCGGCCTCTCCCTCCCCTCCACCCGCGTCGACGCCTTCAACATCGACCTGGCCAACGAACTGACCCGAAACGGCCGCCGCTCCGGTCTGACGTTCGCCCCCGAAGGCGGCTCCGAACGCATCCGCAAGGTCATCAACAAGATGGTCTCGGAGGACGACCTCATCCGGACCGTCGCCACGGCGTACGGCAACGGCTGGCGCCAGGTGAAGCTGTACTTCATGTGCGGCCTGCCCACCGAGACGGACGACGACGTGCTGCAGATCGCCGACATGGCGGCCAACGTCATCGCCAAGGGCCGAGAGGTCTCCAGGTCCAACGACATCCGCTGCACGGTCTCGATCGGCGGCTTCGTGCCCAAGCCGCACACGCCGTTCCAATGGGCGCCGCAGCTCTCCGCCGAGGAGACGGACGCACGCCTGGAGAAGCTCCGCGACAAGATCCGCGGCGACAAGAAGTACGGCCGCTCCATCGGCTTCCGCTACCACGACGGCAAGCCCGGCATCGTCGAAGGCCTGCTCTCGCGCGGCGACCGCCGCGTGGGCGCCGTCATCCGCGCCGTCTACGAGGACGGCGGCCGCTTCGACGGCTGGCGTGAGTTCTTCTCGTACGACCGGTGGATGGCCTGCGCCGAGAAGACGCTGCCCGCCTACGGCGTGGACGTCGACTGGTACACCACCCGCGAGCGTACGTACGAGGAGGTCCTGCCCTGGGACCACCTGGACTCCGGTCTCGACAAGGACTGGCTCTGGGAGGACTGGCAGGATTCGCTCGACGAGACCGAGGTCGAGGACTGCCGCTGGACGCCGTGCTTCGACTGCGGCGTGTGTCCTCAGATGGATACGTCCATCCAAATCGGCCCCACGGGCAAGAAGCTGCTGCCGCTGACCGTGGTCAAGTAGCAGGTGTCCGCCAGGGCCCGGTCGCGGAAATCCGTGGCCGGGCCCTGGCGTGTGTCGGCAGAATGAGGCGATGCCGCAGCTGACGCTTCCCGACGTCCGCTTTCACGCCTCCTTCCTCGCCGCCGTGAAGGAGTTCACCGACGCGGGCATGGACCCGAACAGCCTGCTCGCGCAGGAGATCGAGGAGTACGGGGACAGCTGGCAGGATCCGGCGGTCTTCGCGGTGTACGTGGCGTGGCTGCTCGCTGAGCGGGAACGGCCGCGCAGGGACGACTGGGTTCCGGCGACCACCCTCTGGTACGCGGAGGGCGACACGTACCTCGGTCGCCTCGCCATCCGCCACCGGCTCACGCCGTTCCTGCTGGAGCGAGGGGGCCACATCGGGTACGACGTCCGTCCCGCTGCCCGGCGGCGCGGGCACGCCACCGCGATGCTGCGCCAGGCGCTGCCCGTGTGCCACGGGCTGGGTATCGATCCGGTCCTGGTCACCTGCGACACCACCAACACCGCCTCGCGGAAGGTGATCGAGGCCAACGGCGGGGAGTTCGAGGACGAGCGCGGCGGAAAGCTGCGGTTCTGGATCCGGACGGGGCTCTGAGGCGTCCTCTCGGACATGGACCTCGAGAAGCCGCCGGCCGAACGGCCCCCGCAGACGCCACCCGAAGGATGCCTTGTTGTGGCGGTCCGCCTTCCGGTGCGGATCGTGGTGCTCGTGCTTGTCGTGCCGGTGCGGATGGTGTGGGACGCGCTCGTCGTCGCGGGGCGGTTCCTGAACGACACGGTGCTGCGGCCGGTGGGCAGGGCGCTGCTGTGGCTGGGGCGGGCCCTGTTCGTATGGCCGTGGGTGGCGCTGTGGCGCCACGTCGTCGTGCCCGTGGGCAAGGGGGTCGCCTGGCTCGGGAACGTGCTGCTCGTGGTGCCCGCCGTGTGGTGCTACCAGCGGGTGCTGACGCCGGTCGGGCATGGCATCGCCTGGGTGGTGCGGGGCGTCGGCGCCGGTCTCGCCCGGCTGCTGGGCTGGATCGGCGCCGGTCTGGCCTGGGTGTACGCGCGGCTGCTCACGCCCGTGGGGCACGGGATCACCTGGCTGTTCAGGGGCATCGGGGCCGTGCTCGCGGCCGTCGGAATCGGCGTGTACACGGCCGTGGCGTGGCTGGTGCGGTACTTGATCGTCGTACCGGCCGTGTGGCTGTACCGGTGGGTGCTCGCGCCGGTGGGACGCGGGGTCGCCTGGACCGCCCGGATCGTCGCCACCGGCATCGGCGCCGCCGTGTACTGGACCCTGCGTGTCCTTCTCGTACTGCCCGCTCTCGCCGTCTGGCGATGGGTGCTAGCGCCCCTCGGGCGGGTGCTCGCCGTCGTCGCGCGGGAGGTCGGCGACGCGCTGGTGCACGCGTGGCGCGTCGCCGGGCACGTGTCGCTCGCCGTGGGGCGCTTCCTCGGGCGGCTCTTGCGGATGATCTTCGTGGAGCCGGTGCGCTGGGTGTACCGGAGCGTGCTCACACCGGTCGGGCACGTGGTGCGCGACGCGGTGTGGCGGCCCGCCGCCGAGGCCGCGAAGACCGTGGGCCGCGCGGTCCGGCAGGCCCTGGCCTCCGCACGCGAGTCGGCCCGGCAGGCCCGCGCGGACTTCCGGCGGATGGTCTTCGGAACGCCGCGGGAGCCCGAGCCAGATGCGCTCCCGGATGCGCTCGGCCGAACCCGGCGGGAACCTGTGGCCCGCGAGGCACGTACCCTTGATAGAGGTACGACGGCTCTCACGAAGGAATGAACGACACTGGGCAAGCGACAGCCCGAAGGCCCGCCGCCCGCACCAGCGGTGCAGCGCATCCGACTGTGCTACACCAAGCGCGGCCGCCTCCGGTTCACCAGCCACCGTGACTTCCAGCGCGCCTTCGAGCGTGCGCTGCGCCGCGCCGAGGTGCCCATGGCGTACTCGGCCGGATTCACGCCGCACCCGAAGGTGTCGTACGCCAATGCCGCACCCACCGGCACGGGCAGCGAGGCCGAGTACCTGGAGATCGCGCTCACCGAAGCGTGCGACCCCGACAAACTGCGTGAGCTCCTCGACGAGTCGCTGCCCACCGGGCTCGACATCACCGAGGCGGTGGAGGCCCGCACCTCGGGCCTCGCCGACCGGCTCACCGCCTCCGTATGGGAGCTGCGCCTCGACGGCGTGGCACTCGCCGACGCGGAGCGTGCCGTCGCCGCATTCCAGGCGGCGGACTCCGTCGAGGTCCAGCGCAGAACGAAGAACGGCATGCGCACCTTCGACGCACGTCCGGCGGTCGTGAGCATCGAGGCGCACGACGGCCTCGCCGCCCGCGACGCACGGGCTGATAGGCCGACCGACCAGCCCTGTGCGATACTGCGGCTGGTTGTTCGGCACGTGACGCCTGCCGTACGACCCGACGACGTCCTGTCCGGTCTCCGAGCTGTGGCCGACCTGGCGCCGCCGGTCCCCGCAGCGGTGACCAGGCTGGCGCAGGGGCTTTTCGATGAGGAGACCGGCACGGTGACCGACCCGCTCGCGCCTGACCGCGAGGCAGTCACGGCAGCCCCATCTGTCACACAAGGGGCCACCGGACCTGCCACCGCGACGGCGGCGACGCCGGAAGGTCCCGCGTAAGGACGGACGTCGTAGCGCCGCCCTCGTACTCGGGAGCCACCTGGGTCGGGCAGCGCACCGACCAGAAGACTTTCGCCAGGCCGTACGCAACATGGCATACGGAACCGGCGAGACAGGACACAGAGAGCTCCCGAGCGGCGCTCGCGCCCCGGAGGGCGGCAGCGCGCAGGACGCGCGAGCCGCGGACGTCACCGGACCAGGTGCGGCGCCCGGGAGCCTGACGGGAGAACCGCCCGCATGCTCGAGCCGATCGAACCCAACAAGGGCTCCGAGAACAACAACACCCCGAGCGACACGCTGCCGCCGCGCCGGCGGCGCCGTGCCGCGTCGCGTCCGGCAGGACCGCCCGTGGCGGCCGCCGAGGCCGCTGCGTCGGCCATACCTGCCGAGGCGTCCGCTTCGTCAGCCGTGAACGACACCGATGAGGCCGTCGAGACTGAGCAGGCCGTGGTGGCCGCCGAGGTCGCCGATGCGATCGAGGCCACCGAGGTCGTGGCCGCGGAGGCCGTGACCGAGCCGGAGGAGGCCCCGGCATCCGAGGCCGCCGCCGAGGAGTCCGAGCCTGCCGCCGCCGGGCGTACGCGCCGTCGTGCGACGCGCCGTGCCACCGCGCCCGCAGGGGCGCCCAAGGCGGTCGAGACCGCGGGCGCCGAGGCCGTCGAGACCGTGACGGAGACGCCTGAGCCCGCCGTCGAGCAGGCGCAGGAGCCTGCCGAGGCTGCCGCGTCCGAACCTGCTCAGGTTGTGGCGCCGCGTCGTCGCGGGCGCCGGGCCACTGCGCCTGCGGGAGCACCGAAGGCCCCCGAGCCCACGGAGCCGGCTGAGGTCGCGCAGGCGGTCGTGGGCGGCGAGACCGCCGCTGCCGCTGCCGGTCAGCCGCAGCCGGTGGAGGAGCTGGCCGAGGCCGCCGCGTCCGAACCTGCTCAGGTTGTGGCGCCGCGTCGGCGTGGACGTCGGGCCAGTGCGCCTGCGGGCGCGCCGAAGGCCCCCGAGGCCGGGGAGCCGGCCGAGGTGACGGAGGCAGTCGTGGGCGCCGTGGCTGTCGCCGCCGACCAGCAGGAGAGCGACCGGCCGGAGGCCGAGCAGCAGATCGCGGCCGCCGCGCAGGCGCCCGACGAGGGTGCCGCACCCCGGCGTACGCGCCGTCGCGCCACGCGTCGCGCCACCGCACCCGCTGAGGAAGCCAAGGCCGAGGAGACCGCAGTGCAGGAGACCGCGGCCTCGGCTGCCCAGCAGGCGGCAGCGCCTGAGTCCGTCCGGATCCCGGCCGCTGCCTCCGCTCAGGCCGCCGTCGCCGCGCCCCAGGCGCCCACCGCCGAGCCTGTGCAGATTCCGGCCGCGACCGCGCCGGCTGCCGCCGCGGAGGCGTCGGCCGAGGACGAGGGCGCCGTTTCCCGGCGTACGCGGCGCCGGGTCACCCGCAAGGCTGCCGTTGGCTTCTCCGCGCCCGCTCAGCACAGCGCGGGCAAGGCCGAGGCCGCCGGGGACGAGGCGGAGGGCGCAGCTGCCTCGCGGCGGCCCGCACGCCCCGCCGTCGCCGTCTTCCAGCCGCCCGTGTTCGCCGAGCCGATGTTCCAGACCCCGGAGCGCGCCGCGGCGGCAGCCGCCGCCGAGGCCGCTGAGGAATCCGCCGAGACCGCCGAGGCAGGCGTCGCGGAGGAGCACGAGGGGGACACCGGCCCGCGTCGTCGCCGCCGCCGTCGGGGCGCCGACGAGGCACCCGCTGCCGCCGAGGCCGTCGAGCCCGCCGCGGCAGAGGAGCCGGAGACGGCCGAGGACATCGAGGCCGAGGACATCACCGAGGCCGATGAGGCCGAGGAGACCGGCTCGCGCCGTCGTCGCCGCCGCGGTGGCCGTCGTCGCCGCCGTGGCGAGTCCGCCGAGTCCGAGTCGGGCGAGGCCCTCGACACCGACGAGGTCGCCGCGGAGCAGGCCGAGCAGGACGCCGAGGACACGGCCGAGCAGGTCGAGGAGGACGCCGAGGAGCACGACGAGGAGACCGAGGTCTCCGGTTCCGCCGGTACCCGCCGTCGCCGCCGTCGTCGCCGCCGTGCCGGTGATGCGCCGGTCGACACGGAGCCGGGCGAGGGCGACCCCGAGCGTACGGTCGTCAAGGTCCGCGAGCCGCGCAAGGAGAAGCCCGTCTCGGACGAGGTGCAGTCCATCAAGGGCTCGACCCGTCTGGAGGCCAAGAAGCAGCGCCGCCGCGAGGGCCGCGAGCAGGGCCGCCGCCGCGTCCCGATCATCACCGAGGCCGAGTTCCTGGCGCGCCGCGAGGCCGTCGAGCGCGTGATGGTCGTCCGGCAGAACGGCGACCGCACCCAGATCGGCGTCCTCGAGGACAACGTGCTCGTCGAGCACTACGTCAACAAGGAGCAGTCGACGTCGTACGTCGGCAACGTGTACCTGGGCAAGGTGCAGAACGTGCTGCCGTCGATGGAGGCCGCCTTCATCGACATCGGCAAGGGCCGTAACGCCGTCCTGTACGCCGGTGAGGTCAACTTCGAGGCGCTGGGCATGGCCAACGGCCCACGGCGCATCGAGTCGGCCCTGAAGTCCGGCCAGTCGGTCCTCGTGCAGGTCACCAAGGACCCGATCGGTCACAAGGGCGCCCGGCTCACCAGCCAGGTCTCGCTGCCCGGCCGCTACCTGGTCTACGTCCCCGAGGGGTCGATGACCGGCATCAGCCGCAAGCTGCCCGACACCGAGCGCGCGCGCCTGAAGACCATCCTCAAGAAGATCGTCCCCGAGGACGCGGGCGTCATCGTGCGCACCGCCGCCGAGGGCGCGAGCGAGGACGAGCTGCGCCGCGACGTGGAGCGGCTGCAGGCGCAGTGGGAGGACATCCAGAAGAAGTCGAAGAACGGCAACGCCCCGACGCTGCTGTACGGCGAGCCGGACATGACCGTCCGCGTCGTCCGCGACATCTTCAACGAGGACTTCTCCAAGGTCATCGTCAGCGGTGACGAGGCGTGGGAGACGATCCACGGCTACGTCTCGCACGTCGCGCCCGACCTGGCCGACCGGCTGCAGAGGTGGACCTCCGAGGTCGACGCCTTCGCGACGTACCGGATCGACGAGCAGCTGATGAAGGCGCTGGACCGCAAGGTCTGGCTGCCCAGCGGTGGCTCGCTGGTGATCGACAAGACCGAAGCGATGGTCGTGATCGACGTCAACACCGGCAAGTTCACCGGCCAGGGCGGCAACCTCGAGGAGACCGTGACGAGGAACAACCTCGAAGCGGCCGAGGAGATCGTGCGCCAGCTGCGCCTGCGCGACCTGGGCGGCATCGTCGTCATCGACTTCATCGACATGGTGCTGGAGTCCAACCGGGACCTCGTGCTGCGGCGTCTGCTCGAGTGCCTGGGCCGGGACCGTACGAAGCACCAGGTCGCCGAGGTGACCTCGCTGGGCCTCGTCCAGATGACCCGCAAGCGGGTCGGCCAGGGCCTGCTGGAGTCGTTCTCCGAGACCTGCGTCCACTGCAACGGGCGCGGCGTCATCGTGCACATGGAGCAGCCGTCCGTCGCCGGTAACGGCGGCAAGCGCAAGAAGCGCGGCCGCGGCGGCGCCGAGCAGGTGTCCGAGGCCGCGGCGGAGACCGCCGTGGTGGAGGCCGCCGTCGTGACGGAGCCGGAGGCCGAGGCGGAGACCGAGGCCGAGGTGGCCGCCGAGGCCGCGGCACCGGTGGCACTGCCCTCGCCTGGCTTCGCGCCGGACGAGGAGCTGTACAGCAGCGCCGCCGAGGCGGAGGCCGCCGCCACCCGGGGTCGCTCGCGCCGCCGCGCGACCCGGCGGGCGTCGGCTCCGGCCGGCTCGCCCACCAGGGTGGAGACGCGGGCTCCGGAGGCGCCTGCGGCGGAGGCCGAGGCTCCGCAGGCTCCGGCTGCTTCCGTTGCGGAGGAGCAGGCCGTCGCCCCGTCCGAGGCGGTGGCTCCGGCGGCCGTTCAGGAGGAGGCCGCGCCCAAGGGCCGTACGCGTCGCCGGGCAACCCGTAAGGCGACGGCTCCGGCCGGTTCGCCGAAGGGCGCGGACATCAGCGAGGTGACTGTCCCGGAGGCGGCAGAGGCCAAGGCCCCGGAGGCCGTCGAGCCGCAGGCCGAGCACGTGTCCGAGCCGGTGGCCGAGGCCGTGGCTCCGGCAGCCCCGGCCCGTCCGCGGCGCCGTGCGGTCCGCAAGGAGACCGCGCCGACCGCGCCCGAGGAGGCGGCCGTCGTGGTCGTGCCGTCGGCCGCGGAGCCGGGGTCGGCGGGCGAGCAGCCCGAGGCGGCCCCGGGCGATGTTGCCGCCGAGGAGGCCGCTCCGGCCGCCGCCAAGAAGACGGCGCGCAAGACGGCCAAGAAGGCGACCGCGAAGAAGGCCGCCACGAAGAAGACGGCGGCCAAGAAGACGGCCGCCAAGAAGGCCACGGTGAAGAAGGCGGCGACCGCCAAGTCCGCGGTCAAGAAGACCGCGGCGGCGGAGCAGCAGACGCCGTCCACCGTCACGGCCTCGGCCGACGAGGCCTGAGCGTTGGTCTGACGCCCCCTGCGCAGCGTTGTCGCTGCGCAGGGGGCGTCGGGCTGCCCACCCGGGCACTGTCTGCCTGAAGGGCACCCCGCGTCGTGGGTTGTGCGCACCCTCCCCCCAAGCTCTCGGCTTCGCTCGAGCAGGGGGGACCCCCAACGCCCTGCGGAACGCCTGCCCACAACGGTCGGTCGGAGTGCCTGCCCACAACGGCATGCGAGTTCGAGATCTCGTACGCCCCGCGAACTGCATCCCCGCACGTCAGAGCGCGGATCCCTCAAAGGGGTACAAGTCTCCCGTCAGGCCACCCCGCCTCTTGGTGCTCAGTCAATTACGTGTAAAACTCATCTGTCGCAATGAACAACGCGCACGCGCGAGTTGGGGAGAACCGCGCCTGCGCCAGGGGAGGGGATGGTTGATGGCGCACGTGCGCCTCAAGGGCACCGGACGACACCGCGCGGTGAAGCCGGTGAAGGGCGGACGCCAGGCGGTGGCCCTGGCCACCGTGCTGTCGGCGGCGGGGATCCAGGCAGTCGGCACAGCGGGGACGGCCAGCGCGGCGGACACGCCGACCTGGACGGAGGGCCCGATCTTCAACGACCCGCTGGGCACCACCGACCAGCAGTACGCGATCCGCACCCGGTTGATCGAGCTCACCAACGCCGCCCTGCCCGGCTCGACGATCAAGGTCGCCGTCTACCACGTGTGGGAGGCGTCGGTCGTCAACACCCTCGTCAACGCCAAGAACCGCGGCGTGAACGTGCAGATCCTGCTCGACGAGTCCAGCATCAGCGACCGGCCCACGAACACCTCGTACAACACGCTCGCGGCCGCGCTCGGCACCAACACCAAGCTGTCGTCCTACGTCACGACCTGCCCCGTCGACAAGTCCTGCATGGGCAACCCCAAGGACGGGGTGTCGATCATGCACAACAAGTTCTGGCTGTTCTCGGCGGTCCAGGGCGCGACGAACGTCGTCGTGCAGACGACGTCGAACTCCACGCCGTCGGCGCACACCAGGTTCTTCAACGACGCGCTGCTGCTGCCGAACAACCCCACGATGTACGACGCGTACTCGGACTACTTCGTGGAGATGGTCGGCAAGAACTGGGCGGCCTGGGACTACCGCTCGGTCAGCAACGGCCTGTACAAGGCGTACTTCTTCCCGCGGGCCGGCTCCACCAGGGACTCCGACACGGTCTACTCGGTGCTGAACAACGTGCAGTGCACGTACAAGAACTCCGCCGGAGTGACGCAGAGCACCAAAGTCCGTGTCGCGATCTTCAAGCTCACGCGGCAGGCCATCGCGGACAAGCTCGTCTCGCTGAAGAAGGCCGGCTGCTCGGTCAGCGTCGTCTACGCCGAGTCCGACAGCGTGAAGAGCTCGGGCTCCAAGGGCACCTGGGAGGCCCTCCACACGACCGGCGGCCCCTCTGTGAGCTGCTACAACGACGATCGGGACCCCACGGACCCGACCAAGAAGCTCACGACGCCGTTCATCATCCACTCGAAGTACGTGCTCGTTGAAGGCATGTACGACGGCAAGGTGAACAAGGTCAGCTTCGTCGGGTCGGGCAACTACACCGGGCCCGCGCTGCGTGAGAACGACGAGACGATCGTCAAGGTCGACGACGACTCGGTGCACGACGCGTACCGCGTCCACTTCGACCGTGTGCGGTCGGTCGCCTGGCCGGGCACCGCCGACACGACCGACCTGTGCAAGGGCGTCAAGCCGCTGCCGCAGGACGGCGAGAAGCCGACGACCTGAGGCGGAGACGTCGGCACGGCCTGGAGCTGGTGACGGGGCTCGAGGTGAGGCGGGGACGGGCTCGGGGAGGGCCGGTTTGACCCCTCACTTCGGGCCCCGTAACCTTGACCGTCGGCGTGTCCACTGATGCGCCCCACCCCTGTAAACCCTTTCCTCCCGGATTCCGGGGATTCCAAGGTTCTACCGCGGATTCCAGGTTCCAGGGAGAGGCTGTCCGTGCGGGCGGCTGGACTGCGGGGGTCCCGTTTCGAGCCAGAGAGAGAGATCCGCGTGTACGCCATCGTGCGCAGCGGTGGTCGGCAGCACAAGGTTGCTGTCGGCGACATCGTTGAGGTTGACAAGATTTCCACTGCCAAGGCTGGCGACACGGTAGAGCTCTCTACCCTGCTGCTCGTCGACGGCGACACCGTGACCAGCGACCCGTGGGTGCTGGCCGGTATCAAGGTTCAGGCCGAGGTCGTGGACCACACCAAGGGCGCGAAGATCGACATCCTGCGCTACAAGAACAAGACCGGCTACCGCCGTCGTCAGGGCCACCGCCAGCAGTACACGGCGATCAAGGTCACTGAGATCCCCACGGCTGCGAAGTAAGGGACTGAGGAGAGATGGCACACAAGAAGGGCGCATCGTCCACTCGGAACGGTCGCGACTCGAATGCTCAGCGGCTCGGCGTGAAGCGCTTCGGCGGTCAGGTCGTCAACGCCGGTGAGATCCTGGTCCGCCAGCGCGGCACCCACTTCCACCCGGGCGCGGGCGTCGGCCGCGGCGGCGACGACACGCTGTTCGCGCTGCAGGCCGGTGCGGTGGAGTTCGGTACCCACCGTGGCCGCAAGGTCGTGAACATCGTTCCGGTCGCCTGACCTCAGGCACCCGTAGAACGGTTCTTTCGCGAGGCGGACCTCACTTCCCGTACGTACTCCGTACGGGAAGCGGGTCCGCCTTTCGCGTGTTGAGACGTAAGACATTTCCCGTACGTACGTGACTGTGCGTATCCGCAGTCGTAACTGGAGGCACATCCCATGACCACCTTCGTGGACCGCGTCGAGCTGCATGTCGCCGCGGGTAACGGAGGTCACGGCTGTGCCTCCGTCCACCGCGAGAAGTTCAAGCCCCTCGGCGGCCCCGACGGGGGCAACGGCGGGCGCGGCGGTGACGTGATCCTCGTCGTCGACCAGTCCGTGACGACGCTCCTCGACTACCACCACAGCCCGCACCGCAAGGCCACCAACGGCAAGCCCGGCGAGGGCGGCAACCGGTCCGGCAAGGACGGCCAGGACCTGATCCTGCCCGTGCCGGACGGCACGGTCGTCCTCGACAGGCAGGGCAACGTCCTCGCGGACCTGGTCGGCCACGGCACGTCCTTCGTGGCGGCCCAGGGCGGCCGCGGCGGGCTCGGCAACGCGGCGCTGGCCTCGGCCCGCCGCAAGGCGCCGGGCTTCGCGCTGCTCGGCGAGCCGGGAGATCTGCAGGACATCGTCCTGGAGCTGAAGACCGTCGCGGACGTGGCGCTTGTCGGCTACCCGAGCGCGGGCAAGTCGTCCCTGATCTCCGTCCTCTCGGCCGCCAAGCCGAAGATCGCCGACTATCCCTTCACGACGCTCGTCCCGAACCTGGGTGTGGTGACGGCGGGCGAGACCGTCTACACCATTGCCGACGTGCCCGGCCTGATCCCGGGCGCCAGCGAGGGCAGGGGCCTGGGCCTGGAGTTCCTGCGGCACGTGGAGCGCTGCAGCGTCCTCGTGCACGTCCTGGACACCGCCACGCTCGAGTCGGACCGCGATCCCGTCTCCGACCTCGACGTCATCGAGGAGGAGCTGAGGCAGTACGGCGGCCTCGACGGCCGCCCGCGGATCGTCGTCCTCAACAAGATCGACGTACCGGACGGCAAGGACCTGGCCGGGATGGTTCGCCCGGATCTTGAGGAGCGCGGCTACCGCGTCTTCGAGGTGTCCGCGGTGGCCCACATCGGCCTCAAGGAGCTGTCGTACGCGCTCGCCGAGCTGGTCGCGCAGGCGCGTGCCGCGAAGCCCAAGGAGGAGGCGACCCGTATCGTCATCCGCCCGAAGGCCGTGGACGACACGGGCTTCACGGTCGTGCAGGAGGAGGACGGTCTCTACCGCGTCCGCGGCGAGAAGCCCGAACGCTGGGTGCGCCAGACCGACTTCAACAACGACGAGGCCGTCGGCTACCTCGCCGACCGTCTCAACCGCCTCGGTGTCGAGGAGGAGCTGATGAAGGCGGGCGCCCGCTCGGGCGATGGTGTGGCCATCGGTCCCGAGGACAACGCGGTCGTCTTCGACTGGGAGCCGACGATGATGTCCGGCGCCGAGATGCTCGGCCGCCGGGGCGAGGACCACCGCTTCGAGGCGCCCCGCCCCGCCGCGCAGCGGCGCAAGGACCGTCAGGCGGAGCGGGACGAGGCGGAGCGGGAGTACGACGACTTCGAGCCGTTCTAGGCGGCCTCAGGCCGTTCCGAGCCTTCAAGAGCGCCCTGGCCGGTGGCCAGGGCGCTCTCGTGTCAGACCAGCGCGTTCTTGTAGAACAGGTTCGAGCGGCGGTCGCCTGCCGCTCCTGAGGCGAAGCCCAGGAAGAGGCGGACCTCGCCGGCGACCGTCTGGTAGATCGCCAGGCCCTCCGGCTCGCGGAAGTCGAGGGTCGAGCCGGCCTGCGTGAGGACCGGCCCCTGCTTGATCGTGCCGGTGTTCATGTCGATGCTGGTGACCTCGGAGTTCACCACGCCACCGCTCGCGTCGTACGAGGTCCCGGTCAGCACGTACAGGTACTGGCCGTACGCCGCGTACCCCTGGAACGTCGACGACAGCGTCGGCAGGCTCGGCTGCTTGAAGTCCGCCAGCGGGGAGCTGAAGTCGCCGTTCGTCGCGTCCGCGAGGTCGTAGACCGCGATGTGCTTGCCGTCGCTCAGGTTGTAGCGGACGATCAGCCGGTTGTTGACCGGGTCGATGGAGCAGGTGTGCTCGGTCGCCGTGGACACCGGCGTGTACTTCGTCAGCGCGGACGACGTGTTGGACAGCGTCGTGCCGCTGGTGAACTTGAAGCGGGCGAGCTTCTTGCCGTACCCGTTCGAGTTCGCCTCCGCCTCGGTCCACAGGTACGTCGACGTGCCGACGCCCTGCGCGCCGAAGGCGACGCCGTGGCCGAAGCCTGTCAGATGCATGTAGCCGATGTAGTTGCCGTCGAAGTCGAGCTGGGTGATGCACAGATCACCGGCGGTCTCGGCGGAGCCGTCGCGCCGCTGCGCCACGAACAGCCGGCGGTTGACGTTGTCGTACGCGAAACCCTGCTGCACGGTCACGTCGTGCAGCGACTTGCCGCGGAACAGGTCGTACGACGGCTCCGTCAGGTCGAAGCGCTGCGACGTCGGGACTGCGGCGGATGCGGCGCCCGCGCCGAATCCGAGGCCGAGCGCGGCCACGCCGAGCCCGGTGCCCGCGCGCAGCAGTCCTCGCCTGCTCAGGGAAGTTCGCGGCTCGTGTGTCATGGGTCTCCTCCTGCGTGGGGGCGAAACGATCAGGCGTGACCCTATGCGAAGGGCCCCGGGAGAGTGCTCCCGGGGCCCAACTGGCTGTGCTCGCCTAGGCGTTGACGGAATCCTCGGTGTCGTTGACCGAGTCCTCCGCGCCGTTCGCATCCGGCGCGAAGTCCTCGGCGTCGGCGGCGCCGCGGGGGGAGGGGATCTCCGCGGCGAGACGCGAGGCCATCCGGGCGCGCCGATCGTCGGCCTTGGCGCACAGGGCACGCGCAGCCTCGTCGAAGCGGACCAGGGACGGCGGGTCGGAGGGGCCCAGCAGATGTTCCTTGAGCTCCGTGCGGGCCTCCGTGAAGCGGTCCTTCTCCGGGGCGCGCACGGACTCCAGGAGCGACGGGACGCCGTCGGCCTCGGGCGTGAGGATCGTCGCGGCCCGCACGGTCGGGAAGCCCGCCCGGAACGCGGCCTCGGTCATGCCGGAGGTGTTGGCGACGGCGTAAGGCTTCTCGCTGGACAGCCAGTCGGAGACCACGCTGGAGACGTCGCTGATCAGCAGGTCCGCCTGGTTGAAGCAGGCGAAGATGGCCGGCCGGGCGTCGGTGATGATCTGGTGCTCCCACTCGGGGAACGACGACCAGTACGCGGTCTCCCAGGCCGCCGTGGCCTTGGCGATGGCGGCGTCGCGGTCGCCCTGCGGGGCGCCCTGGAGCAGCATGCGCTCCATCTCGTCCGCGCTGGCGCGGAAGGCGGTGGAGGTGAGCTTGTCCAGCTCGGCGGTGCGGCGGGCCAGCTCGGCCGCTGCCTCCGGGCCGGGGCGGGCACCGGACCGCTTGGTGTTCGCCTCACGGATCATCGCCATGATCCGCTCGTTGGCGGCGCCCGCCCGCGGGTCGACGGAGCCGGTCATCGGGTGCGGCTTGTAGAGCAGGCACACACCGTCGTCGGCGAGGAGCTGCCGGACGATGCTCTCGCCTGCGAGGACCACCGAGGTGTTGCCCGGGTTGCCGTCCCAGCCCTCCCAGGTGGGGGCGTACAGCACGGTCGTGTACGTGCCGGTGGGCGGGCCCGCGTACGGGCGGATCGGCGCGAGCTGGGGGCGGCCGACCTCCACGATGTCCTTGTCCTCGACGCCGACCTCGGCGAGCGCGTACCGCTCGCGCGCCGCCGGGCCCGCGACCCACACCTCGTCGTACGCCTTCGCGTACGGGTTGCAGGAGGACAGCTTGTCGCTCTCGCCGTGGTTGATGAACGCGTGCTTGATCGTGGGGATGCGCAGCACCTGCGAGGTCTTACCGGAGTTGGCCGGGTGCAGCATCATCTTCAGCGTCGAGTTCTCCAGGGAGAACATCGTGGCGACCTTCGGGAAGCAGATGACCGGCACGTCGGTGGCGTCGATCTTCTGCACCATGAACCGCTCGCGCAGCACGATCAGCGGCTTCTCGAGCCGGGAGAGGGTGGAGAGCCACATGTTCGCCTGGTACGCCGAGGTCGTGCCGCCCGAGAAGTACATGGCGACCGTCGGCTGGTAGTCGGCCAGCCACTTGTCCAGCCACTCCATGACCTTCTGCTCGCTCTTCGCCCGCTTCTTCGGCAGCAGCCAGGTCCCAAGGTGGAGGGTGCCGAGGAGCATCAGCGCGAGCGAGACGCCAAGGCCGATGCCGCCCCAGTACGCGGCCTTGGTGGCCGCGGTGATCAACAGGCCCGCGGTCGCCGGGACGGAGAAGAGAAGCAGGCGATGGCTCGCGCGGCGGGCCAGGATGCGCGGCGGCGAGGTGGTCAGCCGGAGCGCCGAGGCGTCGATGTTGCGGGTGACGATCGGCAGCGTGCGCGTGCGGCGCACCAGCACGGCGACACCCTGGCAGGCGAAGTGCAGCAGGTAGACGCAGAGCAGCGCGACGGTGAGCGGAGCCTGCCCGCTGAGCGGGTCGACGCCGTCGATGTGCAGCAGGCCCACCACGATCAGCATGTCGCGCAGGAGCTGGCGCACGGTGACGTCGAAGCGGACCTTGGCAAGGAGCGAGAGCATCCCCGGCTGCTTGTGCTGCAGATACGTGTCGAATGCGAGACCCGCGGCTGAGGCGGCGATGAACACCGGGAGGTTCGGCAGCAGCGCGCCGACGAGCTGCGCTGCGAAGAGCGCGAACATCGCGGACGGCGCGGAGAGCTGCACGATGCGGCGGGGGGCGAGTCCGGCGGAGGGCACGGGCAAGGCTCCTGGCGGGGGGTCGGATGCTGGGACGCGTGGCGGTCATGTCGACGGACATGACGAAAGGCTGACCACTGACCGTATGACTTTCGCACCCTGGCAAGCAATCTTGAGTGAGAACAATCACCGCAAAGCAGATGAAAACGTCACTAGTTGGTGACTGCTTTCACTCTCCTCTCAGTGGACCTTCACGTGCTGTTCAGCAGCGCTCATATGTCCTCGGTGATCGTCACCGGGTCCCTCGGCGACCGTCCCCCGTCTCTCCCGCCGCCGTCCGCCCCTCGGAATGCGAGGGCGTCCCAGAACCCCTCTCACGTAAATTGCAAGGAGAGTAGAGGACCTGAGCAGGTCGGAACAGTGGGGTAGCGCGTGTCAGCGGCAAGGCAGGAAGTGGCGGACGCCCGCAGGGTCGTGGTCAAGGTCGGTTCCTCGTCCCTGACCACCGCGGCGGGTGGGCTCGACGCGGACCGCGTGGACGCCCTCGTCGACGTCCTGGCCAAGAGCAGAAGCGGCGGAGAGAAGGAGATCGTCCTCGTCTCCTCCGGCGCCATCGCCGCCGGGCTCGCCCCGCTCGGGCTGCGCCGTCGTCCCAAGGACCTCGCCCGTCAGCAGGCCGCCGCCAGCGTCGGCCAGGGCCTGCTGGTCGCCCGCTACACGGCGTCCTTCGCGCGCTACGGCGTACGCGTCGGTCAGGTGCTGCTGACCACCCACGACACCAGCCGCCGCTCCCACCACCGCAACGCGGCGCGCACCCTCGACAAGCTCCTCGCGATGGGCGCGCTGCCCGTCGTCAACGAGAACGACACCGTCGCCACCGACGAGATCCGCTTCGGCGACAACGACCGGCTCGCCGCCCTCGTGGCCCATCTGGTCCGCGCCGATCTGCTGGTGCTGCTCTCCGACGTCGACGGCGTGTACGACGGCGATCCCAGCAAGCCCGGCACCTCGCGGATCGCGGAGATCCGGGGGCCAGAGGATCTTGAGGGCGTCGAGATCGGGAGCGCCGGCAAGGCGGGCGTCGGCACCGGCGGCATGGTCACCAAGGTCGAGGCCGCCGGCATCGCCACAGCGGCCGGCATCCCGGTCGTGCTGACCAGCGCGTTCGACGCCGGCGACGCCCTGGCCGGCCGCGACACCGGCACGTACTTCCACCCCACGGGACGCCGCTCCGCGGACCGGCTGCTGTGGCTGCAGCACGCCTCGGCCCCGCAGGGCGCGATCACCCTCGACGACGGGGCGGTGCGCGCGGTGGTCGAGCGGCGCAAGTCGCTGCTGCCCGCGGGCATCGCGGCGGTCGAGGGCGAGTTCGCGGCGGGCGACCCCGTCGAGCTGCGGGACACCGCGGGCCGCGCGGTCGCCCGGGGCCTCGTGAACTTCGACGCCAAGGAGATCCCCCAGCTGATCGGCCGCTCCACCCGCGAGCTGGCCAGGGAACTCGGACCGGCGTACGAACGCGAGGTCGTACACCGGGACGATCTGGTCGTATTGCACCCGTAAACGGCTGAAAGCCCCGCCTCCGGCGGTGGACGTTCCGTAAAAGCACCACACGACGGCCCTCGGGCTGCTCAACTTCTGTGCAGGAAGGTTCACACGACCACTGCGTGAAGGAGGCCGTCGTGAGACGCGTGCGCCCAGGAGCGGCGGCCCGCGGTGGGAGCTCCTCCCGTGCCTTCGGTCCGGCGGGCGAGGGACGGGCGCTGACCAGTGTCGCGGCGGGGGAGACCTACGAGGGCGGGCAGGCCGACGGGCCACCGGCCCCCCGGCTCTGGCACGTCACGCTGAGCGTCTCGGGGGCCGAGGCCCCGCTGAAGGACGTCCGCCGCGCCCTCGAACAGCTCGCCCACGACCACCCCTTCCTGCTCACCAGCCGGTACGCGAACGATCACGCGGAGATCCGGTACTGGGAGGAGGCCCGCGACCTGCACGATGCGGCCGCCGTCGCGCTGCGCCTGTGGGGCGAGCACCGGCAGAGCGCCAAGCTGCCGCCCTGGGAGATCGTCGGCCTAGAGGTCATCGACCGCGACACGTACCACCAGCGCATCGCGGAGGGCCACGGACCGCTGCCGGCGAGCCCGGTGGGAGTGCATCCGTTCTAGCGCGGCCGTGGCCGGGTGGGCGGATCGGGGCGCAAGCGGCCACCGGACGGTGGCCTGTCTCGGTTTGTGGGACATCGGCTGGGATGGCCCACGTCGTCGCACTACCCTTCCCCCATGACCTCGCTCCTGCCGTACGACAACCTGTCCCCCGTCACCCGGGCCGCCTACCAGGCCAGGGCCGCCGCCGAGCAGCTCGCCCCGCTGCCGCGCGCCACGAAGGACGACGCGCTGCTGGCCATCGCGGACGCGCTGGAAGTGCGTACGGCCGAGATCGTCGAGGCCAACGCCGAGGACATCGCCAAGGCCCGCGAGGCCGGCACCAGCGAGGCGATCATCGACCGGCTGACGCTCACCCCCGAGCGCGTGCGGGCCATCGCCTCCGACGTGCGCGACGTCGTCTCCCTGCCCGACCCGGTCGGCGAGGTCGTCCGCGGCTCGACCCTCCCCAACGGCATCGACCTGCGCCAGGTCCGCGTCCCGCTCGGCGTGGTCGGGATCATCTACGAGGCCCGGCCCAATGTCACCGTCGATGCCGCCGCCCTGTGCCTGAAGTCCGGCAACGCGGTGCTGCTGCGCGGCTCGTCCTCGGCGTACGAGTCGAACACAGCCTTGGTGCGTGTACTGCGCGACGCCGTGCACGGCGCCGGGCTGCCCGCCGACGCCATCCAGCTCGTCCCGGGCGAGAGCCGCGAGTCCGTGCACGAGCTGATGCGCGCCCGCGGCCTCGTCGACGTGCTCATCCCGCGCGGCGGCGCCTCGCTGATCAAGACGGTCGTGGAGGAGTCCACGGTCCCGGTGATCGAGACCGGCACCGGAAACTGCCACGTTTACGTGGACGCGCAGACCGACATCGACATGGCCGTCGACATCCTGATCAACTCCAAGGCGCAGCGGGTGAGCGTGTGCAACGCCGCCGAGACGCTCCTGGTCCACCAGGACATCGCTGACGTCTTCGTCCCGCGCGCCCTGGACGCCCTGGCCGAGGCGGGCGTGACCGTCCACGCCGATCCGCGGATCCTGGCCTACGCAGAGCGGTCGAAGGCCACCGTCGTCGAGGCCACCGCCGACGACTGGGAGACCGAGTACCTCTCGTACGACATCGCGGCCGCCGTCGTCGACTCGCTCGACAAGGCCGTGGAGCACATCCGGCTGTGGTCCTCCGGGCACACGGAGGCGATCGTCACCACCTCGCAGCAGGCAGCCCGCCGGTTCACCCAGTTGGTGGACTCCACGACGGTCGCCGTCAACGCCTCGACGCGGTTCACCGACGGCGGCCAGTTCGGATTCGGCGCCGAGATCGGCATCTCCACACAGAAGCTGCACGCCCGCGGCCCCATGGGCCTGCCCGAGCTGACCAGCACGAAGTACATCGTCACCGGCGACGGGCACACCCGCTGAGCGGTATCCGGCCCGGGCACGTGCCCTGCGCATGAATTCTCATACCGTCTGCCCAAAATGACCCCCCAGGTCTACTCTGGTTCCGTGCCGGAGGACGTGGGGGGCACGCCGTTTCCCGACGGCTGGGAGCCCGACGACGACCACGACCGCGGGGGCGCGGACGAAGAGTTCGCCACCGTGGTCTTCGACGAGGACTTCATCCGCTCGGCAGCCTTCCATGAGCCCACCGCGGTGGAGCGGCTCGTGGCCGCCGCGCAGGCGCGTGCCGAGGCATCGGAGGCCGAGGCGCGCCGGGCGGGTGCCAGAGGCCCGGGCGCCGACGACGACCTCTACGACGACGGCTTCGGCACGGACGACGACCCCGGCTTCGGCCATGACCGGGACTTCGACGACGACCTGTACGACCCGGACTTCGTCGAGGACCGATACGGGCGGACGGGAACCTATACGGGCCACGCCCGCTGGCACCGCCCCGTCGCCTGGATGCTCGCCCTGGTGATGGGCATCGGCATGGTCGCCCTGGCCTTCACCGCGGTCTACCGCGGTGCCTCCTCGGGCGGCAGCCAGGACGTTCCTCCGCCGCCCGCGTCGACCGGACTGGAGCAGGGAGCGGACGATCCCGTTCCGACCAGCCCCTCCGCGTCCGCCGACTACTCCCAGCCGGCTGTCTCGGCCGTCCCGCGCACGCCCTGAGGCCCTCCCGCGGGCCCGGGCGCCGACGCTTGTGCGGACCCGTCGGAATTCATGGTGAGAACCTGTCAGAACTTGGCGCGCAGCAGGGCGTTTACCTGGGAGCTCGGAGACCTACTCTGAATGTATGGGCGGGCCTGGAGACCCACCTGAGGGGGTACCCGAGGGAGCTCCCGGCGGTGGTGAAGACGAGTACCGATCCGTCGTGTTCGACGAGTCGTTCGTTCGTGCTGCCCGCCTCCAGGAATCCTCGGCGCGGGAGCGGATGACCGATCACGCCCCGGCCGTGCGGCGGCGCCCGGCGCTGCGCCGCGGTCTGTCCCGGCAGGCCCTGATCCTCGTCCTGCTGATCGCCCTCGCCTTCGGCACCGCCGTCTACATGGGCGTACGGCACCCCTACCAGGCGCCGGCGACCGCCCAGCACACCGAGCCGCTGCGCATGACGGTCATCCCGCTCGCCCCGCACGATCCCGTACCCGGCGCCGCCGACACCGCGAAGCTGTTCGCGCACAGCAAGGCCGCGGACTTCCGGGTCGGCGCCGACGGCATCACACTGCCCGCGTCCCGGCGCACCGCGCACTTCTCCGACAGCCAGGTCGTGACCGCGCTGACCACGGCGAAGGACTACCTGGTCGAGTCGTCCCTGGACCCGGAGGTGCTCACCGGCGGGCCCGTACGGTCCGTGCGGATACTGCTCGACCCGCAGCAGCTCGACCAGTTCGACCAGAGCTTCGACCACCCGGCAGCCGACGGGCGGCATGCGGCCACCGGCTGGCTGGTGCGCTTCGACCCGGCCAAGGCGCAGCTCGCCGCCCCGGGGATCCGTGTGCAGGGCACCATGAGCGCCGTCGAGACGGATTCGGGCACGCTCGAGGTGACCTCCGACCACACCTTCGTCTACGCCCTGCGGCCGGCCGGCGCCGACGGCGACGAGAAGGCCTCGCTGTTCACCGTCCGCCGTGAGCTGCAGTTCCGCTTCGACCGCGACGACCTGCGGATGCACCAGGCCGAGGTGGTCGTCTCGTATCTGCAGGCCGGACCGCTGTCCTGCTCCGTGGACTCGGCGAACCGGCTGCAGCCGCTGCTCGCCGGCCAGACGGCGAAGGCGGGCGGCCCCGCGGCCGGTACCGATCCGTTCGCGACCGACAGTGCGGCCTCGCTGTGCGGGACGCTGGCGCCGGGCGCGCAGCCGAACCTCTCCTAGTCGTCCCTGTCCTGGTTTCCCCGTTCCCGGTCTCCCTCAGGGTCGGCCTTCGCCGTGTTACCGAAGCCGCCGAACGTGTTGCGGACCCGGGCACCGAGGTCGCCCGCGCCGCCCGCGATGTCCGTGACCAGCTTCATCAGCGGGTCCTTGGACTGGCGTACCTCGTCGGCGTAACCCGCCGCCGACTCGCGGAAGGAATCCGAGACCGAGGTGTCCTTGTCCTCGCTGCGCCGCGGGTAGTGACCGTCCATGATCCGCTGGTGGTCGCGGGACTCGGACCACTTCTTCAGCTCGGCCGCGCGCACCGCCGTGAACGGGTGCGTGCGCGGCAGGACGTTCAGGATCTTCAGCACGGAGTCGCGCAGGTCGCCACCCGCCTCGTACTCCTCGGCCTGGGCCAGGAACGCGTCCACGTTCATCTCGTGCAGATGGTTGCCGCCCGCGATCTTCATCAGGCCGCGCATCGAGGCCTGCAGATCCTGGCCCACCAGGAGCCCTGCGCGGTCGGCGGACAGCTCCGACTTGCGGAACCACTCGCGCAGCGCCGTCACGATCGCCATGATCGCGAGGTTCCCGAGCGGGATCCAGGCGACCCGGACCGCCAGGCTCGTCAGGAACAGCAGGATCGTGCGGTACACCGAGTGGCCGGAGAGCGCGTGGCCCACCTCGTGGCCGATGACCGCGCGCATCTCCTCCTCGTCGAGCAGCTCGACGAGACCGGTCGTGACCACGATGATCGGCTCGTCCAGGCCGATGCACATCGCGTTCGGCTGCGGGTCCTGGTTGACGTACATCGGCGGGACCTTCTCCAGGTCCAGGATGTAACAGGCGTCCCGCAACATGTCGTTGAGGTGCGCGAACTGTGCGTCGGACACCCGCACCGAGTCGGACAGGAACAGCAGCCTGAGGCTCCGCTCGGGCAGCAGTCCGCTGAGGGCCTTGAAGACGGTGTCGAACCCGCTGAGCCTGCGCAGGGCCACCAGCGCCGAACGGTCCGCGGGATGCTCGTACGCCCGGGACGATATCTCCGGAAAGCGCCTGCGCTGCCTGCCGGGCACGTTGTCGTGGCTGTCGTCGGTCATGCCGTCCCCCATGTCCTCTGTGTCCGTCGCCCGTCTGTCCGCCGCGGCGTACGGCTGCTCCGGCGGCCCCCGAGATGGTGTCCACATTAGGCGGAGTTACCGTGGCGGGGCAGCAGACCTGGGGCAGCAGACCTAAGGAGTCCGCCATGGAGCACGTCAGCGCAGCCGCCTGGCTCACCGAGGCTGCGAACGCGGCCGCACAGCAGGAACAGCAGGGAGCGGGCAATCTGCTGCGCACCGTGCTGGTCGTCGCGATCGTGGGCTCCGTCCTGCTCGCCTGGTTCCTGCTGCGGGGGTACCGCAGGGACGGCGGGGGCGGCGACGGCGGCAGCGGCGGCACCGGGGCCGACGGCGGCAGCGGCAGCGGCACTGGTGGCGGCGGCAACTGATCCCGCGCCGGGCGCAGACGCCCTTCGTTCCATGTCGCAGATGCCCATGGGACAGGCGGGGCGCGGCCCGTCCCGTCGGCAACACCTGAGTCGGCGTGATCGCGGACGAGACCGGCGCTTACGATGGGCGCGAAGTCATTTCCCGATCCCACCTCCGGATAGGTCCTGCTGACGATGAGTCTCTACAGCACCGCAGCCCAGCTGGCCCCCCTCGCTGCCGAGGGCGAGCACGGCGGCAACCACGAAAGCCTCAGCCCGCTCCTCACCGGTGGCGGTGCGCTCTTCGTCCTGCTCCTGCTGCTGTGGATCACCACGCGCTTCAACCGGGACCGCTGATCCCCGGGCCCCGGGCCGTGGCCCTCGCGGCCGGAGCCGGCCGGCCGGGCCGGTAGGGTCTGCACGCATGGGAGAGCAGGACATGCCTACCGGTACCGGCCCGGTGAGTACGGCCAAGCGTCGCCTCGGCGTCATGGGCGGAACGTTTGACCCGATTCACCACGGCCATCTGGTGGCCGCCAGCGAGGTCGCCGCCCAGTTCCACCTCGACGAGGTGGTGTTCGTACCGACCGGGCAGCCGTGGCAGAAGACCGACCGCAGGGTCTCCCCGGCCGAGGACCGCTATCTCATGACGGTCATCGCGACCGCCGAGAACCCGCAGTTCTCCGTGAGCCGCATCGACATCGACCGCGGCGGGCCGACATACACGGCCGACACCCTGCGCGATCTGCGCGCGCTCAACCCCGACACGGATCTGTTCTTCATCACCGGCGCCGACGCGCTCGGCCAGATCCTGACCTGGCGGGACACGGACGAACTCTTCTCCCTCGCGCACTTCATCGGCGTCACACGCCCCGGCCACCCGCTGGCCGACCCGGGCCTGCCGGACGGCGGGGTCTCCCTGGTGGAGGTGCCGGCGCTGGCCATCTCGTCCACAGACTGCCGTGCGAGAGTCGCCAAGGGCGACCCGGTCTGGTACTTGGTGCCGGACGGCGTCGTGCGCTACATCGACAAGCGCAAGCTGTACCGCGGCGAGTGAGCCGAGAGGGGCACCGGTGAACGACCGATACGACGGGTACGCGGCGGGCGGGGGCCAGGGCGACCAGTACGAGCTCGTGGGATACGACGAGTTCGGGCAGCCGGTCTACCGGCAGGTGCCCGGCCAGCCACCGCAGGTCCCCCCGCAGGGCTACGGCTCGTACGGTTCAGGGCAGCAGCAAGGCTATGGCTACGACCCCTACGCCACGGGACAGCAGCCACCCGTCCCTCCGTACGACCCGGGATCGACGGGCCGGCAGCAGCCCGTCCCTCCGTATGACCCGGGCTCGACGGGCCGGCAGCCGCCCGTCCCTCCGTACGACCCGGGCTCGACCGGCCAGCGGCCGCCCGTTTCCCCGTACGGCTCCTATGACCCCTACGGCGCCGCCGGCCCCGGGACCGCGGGCCCCTCTCCTGCCGCGTACGACCCCTACGGGCAGGCCGCCGGCACCGGCCCGCAGCCGCGCGTGGAGCCGCGGGGCGCGCGCACCGCCGAGCAGACCGCCTACATCCCGCAGCAGGGTCGGCCGACGCCGGAGTCCGGGCCGCGTGAGGACCGCGACTACCACACCGGGCAGTTCTCCTTCGTGGAAGAGCCGGACGAGGACTCCGAAGACGTCATCGACTGGCTGAAGTTCACCGAGAGCCGCACCGAGCGACGCGAGGAGGCCCGGCGCCGCGGACGCAACCGCATGGTCGCCCTGGTCGTGGTCCTCGCGCTGGTCGCGGTCGGAGGCGTGGGCTACCTGTGGTTCGCGGGCAAGCTGCCCGGCATGTCCGCCGACACCAAGGGCGGCGGCACGGCCGCGGCGGGCCCCCAGAACCGCGACGTGATCGTCGTCCATCTGCACAACACCAAGAAGGGCGGCACCTCCACGGCGCTGCTCGTCGACAACACCACGACCAAGCGGGGCACCACCGTCCTGCTGCCCAACTCCCTCGCCCTGACCGACGACGACGGCACCACCACCACGCTGGCGAAGTCGGTCGACGGCGACGGCTCGGACGGCACGCGCGAGTCCCTCGACAATCTGCTCGGCACGGAGATCCAGGGCACCTGGCGGCTGGACACCCCCTACCTCAACAACCTCGTCGAGCTTGTCGGCAACATCGACGTCGACACCAACACCGATGTCCCCGACCCGGACCCCAAGGCCAAGAAGGGCGCCTCGCCCCTCGTGAAGAAGGGCCAGGACCAGACGCTGAGCGGCCCGATGGCCGTCGCCTACGCCACCTACCGGGCCTCCGGCGAGTCCGAGAACGCGCAGCTGGAGCGGTTCGGACAGGTCATGCTGGGCGTGCTGCGCAAGATGTCGTCCGATCCCCAGGCGGCCACGACCACCGTGCAGTCACTCGCCCAGATCCTCGACCCGTCGCTGAACGACAAGGACCTCGGCGCCTTCCTCGCCAAGCTCTCCGACCTCGCCAAGGGCGGCGACTACAAAACCGAGATGCTGCCCGTGCAGCAGGACGGCACGGTGAGCGAGCAGGCCACCGACAGAGTGGTCAAGAACGTGCTCGGCGGCACCGTGAAGAGCCCCGAGAAGGGCGCGGCCGTCCGGGTCGGTGTCAAGAACGCCACCGGCAACAAGGGCGCCAAGGACCAGGCCCGGGTCGTCCTGCTCAACGGCGGCTACACCTTCGTCGACAGTGGTACGGGCTCCGTCGCCCAGGCCCTGTCGCAGGTCGTCTATGCGGACGCAGCCGACAAGGACGACGCCGTCGAGGTCGCCAAGACGCTGGGCCTGCCGACGAGCGCCGTGAAGAAGGGCAAGACCGCGTCGAACGCCGATGTGTCGGTGGTGCTGGGCCAGAACTACAAGGTCCAGTCGTCGACCGGCACCGGCTCCTCGAGCGGGACCAGCACGACGAGCGGGACGGGCTGACGAGCGGGGGGAGGGCTGACCTGCGGCAGGGGCTCACGAGCGGGCTGACCCGCGGGAAGGCTCACCTGGGGGCGGGCTGACCCGTGAAGGCTCGCCTGCGCGGGCGGGCCCGCCTGCGGGACCGGTGGCTCCGGCGGGTGATCAGGTAATCGTTTGGGGTGGTGTCGGCGGTCCGTGAGACCCTTGAGGTGCTGCCCTGTGCGAGGGGGCGGCCGGTCTGGCGACCGGCCGTGAGCCCCCGCGCGGTACGGCAGCCCCAGCACCGAACCCCCGACCGCCGACGGAAAGCCTTGTAGTGACCGCTACGGACCGCTCCCTGGAGCTCATCACCACCGCCGCCCAGGCGGCCGCCGACAAGCTCGCGCACGACGTCATCGCATACGACGTCAGCGACGTGCTGTCGATCACGGATGCCTTCCTGCTGGCCTCCGCGCCCAACGACCGCCAGGTCAAGTCGATCGTCGACGAGATCGAGGAGCGGCTGAACAAGGAGCTCGGCGCCAAGCCGGTGCGCCGCGAGGGCGACCGTGACGCACGCTGGATCCTGCTCGACTACGTCGACATCGTGGTGCACGTCCAGCACAGCGAGGAGCGCGTCTTCTACGCCCTCGAGCGGCTCTGGAAGGACTGCCCCGAGATCGCTTTGCCCGCCGACGCGCAGGCCACCCGCGGCAAGGCCCAGGCGCACGCCAAGCAGCTGGCCGCGGAGGAGGCCGCCGAGCTGCGGCAGCTGGGCGGTGAGCTGCGTTGAGCAGCGCCTCCGAGGGCGCCGGCGCGCCCGCTTCCGAGGGAGCCGACGTGCCGGGCGCCGCGGATGCGGACGCATGGGCGCGGACGGACGGTGACGGGGCAGGACAGGGCGCCGCACGGGGCGCCGAGCCCGAGCCGTCGCAGCAGGCGGGCCGTGGCCGCCGGGTCATCCTCTGGCGGCACGGCCAGACCTCCTGGAACCTCGAGCGCCGCTTCCAGGGCACCACGGACGTCGCCCTGACCGAGACGGGGCTCGGCCAGGCCCGCCGCGCCGCACGGCTGCTGGCCTCCCTGAAGCCGCACGCCATCGTCGCCTCCGACCTCAGCAGGGCGATCGACACGGCCCGCGAGCTGGCCGCGATCACCGGACTCGAGGTGACACAGGACGAGGGCCTGCGGGAGACCTACGCCGGCGCCTGGCAGGGCCTGACCCACGACGAGATCATCGCGCGGTACGGCGAGCAGTACGCCGCATGGAAGCGAGGTGAGCCGGTGCGCCGCGGCGGCGGCGAACTGGAGACCGAGGTCGCCGACCGCGCCGCCCCGGTCGTGCTGCGGCACGCCGACAAGCTGCCGCAGGACGGCACGCTGGTGGTGGTCAGCCACGGCGGCACGATCCGTACGACCATCGGGCGGCTGCTGGGCCTCGAGGCCCACCACTGGGAGGGGCTCGGCGGCCTCTCCAACTGCTGCTGGTCCGTGCTGGGCGAGGGCGCGCGCGGCTGGCGGCTGCTCGAGCACAACGCCGGCACGCTGCCGGAACCGGTCCTAGGCGACGACGACTGATCCCCGTCGTCGACCTCGACGTTCCTGTCGCTGATCTCGACGGCCGGCTCCGTCGGCCGCTCGGATCCCGTCTGCCGGTCCCGCGTCCGGTCCCGGTGCCTGACCGGGACCGGATTTCACTTTCCGGCAGGTCGCAAGCTAAAGTTCTTCTTGTTCGCCCCGCCGAGCGGGAGAGAACACAAGGGGCTATAGCTCAGTTGGTAGAGCGCCTGCATGGCATGCAGGAGGTCAGGAGTTCAATTCTCCTTAGCTCCACGGATCGACACTCTGTTGAGTTGTCAAAGATCGGTGATCAGGAATCCCGTCCCCTCAGGGGGCGGGATTTTCTGTGCTCCACATGCGCATGATCTCCGCGGCCGCCTCGTCCGATGGCGGCCACAACCGCTGCCTCCGCTCCCTCAGCAGTGCGACCTTCTCGCGCGACTCCTCGTCCTCCGGCGAGTAGGCCACGATGCGGCACTCCGGCATCCCGTCGATCGACAGCGACTGCGAGGTCGTCTTCAGCTCGCCCACCGCCTCGTGGCGGAACGTCTTCACCCGCGGCCCCGGCGGTATGACCTCACCGCTCGCCCACAGTTCCGCGAAGTACGGGCTGGCGGCCGACAGCGCCCGTATGAACTGCTCCCAGGCCGGCTCGCCGACATGTCTGCCGTACGAGGACCGCAGGGTCGCCACCATCACCGGCAGCTCGCGCTCCCGGTGCACCACCGGGCAGGCCTCGTCGGAGACCGTGAACAACGTCCACAGCACGTTCGGCACACGGATCCTGAGCGTCTCCGGCACCACGAACAGGTCGCGGTAGGCGGGGTTGGTGGCGAGGATGTCGTACCGCGAGTTGTAGACCACCGCCGGATGCGGGTCGAGCGCGTCGATGATGCCCTGCACCCCAGGCCCGACCTGCTGCGCCAACTGCTCCGGGGCGGGCTCGAAGGGCACCTCCGCCAGGCGGTACAGATGCTCCCGCTCCGGCGGGTCGAGCCGCAGCGTGCGCGCCACGGCGTCCAGGACCTGCGCGGAGGCGTTGATCGGCCTGCCCTGTTCGAGCCAGGTGTACCAGGTGACGCCCACGCCCGAGAGCTGGGCGACCTCCTCCCGGCGCAGCCCCGGCGTGCGGCGCCGCAGGCCGGGCGGCATGCCCACGTCGGCCGGTGTCACCCGGGCGCGCCTGCTGCGCAGAAAGGCGGCCAGCTCAGGCCGGCGGCGCTGTGTCGTCCCCATCGTCACGTCCCCCATCGTCGACGCCCGACTTGTCCCCTGCCAGGTGCTGTGGGTACCAGCATCAGCGGGCACTCGGCACCCGTACCGAAGCGTGGCCACGCTCGACGGCATGACGACGACACCTCAGACGGGCCCGGGTCCAGCACCCGTTCCAAGTCCTGCAGTCAGTAAAGCCCCCGGCACTGACAATCGGCCCCGGCCGCTGCTCGCGGTCGTGCTCGCGGCCCAGTTCATGGCGCTGCTCGACGTGTTCATCGTGAACGTCGCAGCCCCCACGATCGGCACCGAACTCCATGCGTCGGGTGCCGACTTACAGCTGGTCATCGCCGGATACGCCATCACGTACTCCGTGCTGCTGATCACCGGTGCGCGCCTCGGTGACCGGCTCGGCCACGGCCGGGTCCATCTCGCCGGACTCGCCCTCTTCACGGCCGCGTCGCTCGCCTGCGGTCTGGCGCAGGGCTCCACCGAACTCATCGTGTTCAGGCTGGTGCAGGGCGCCGGTTCGGCCGTGATGATCCCGCAGGTGCTCAGCCTGATCCAGCGCACCTTCACCGGCGAGGCCCGGGCGAAGGCGCTCGGCGTGTACGCGGCGGTCATCGCGACCGGCGCCGCGGCCGGGCAGGTGCTCGGCGGAATCCTGGTCAGCGCCGACCTGTTCGGCACCGGATGGCGGCCGGTGTTCCTCGTCAACGTGCCCGTGGGCGTCGTACTGCTGGCCATCGGCAGGCGCGTACTGCCGCGGGACGACGCGGAGGTGCGGGAGCGGGCACGCGGTCTCGACCTGCCCGGCCTGGTGCTGCTCGGCGCCGCCGTGTCGCTGTTCACGGTGCCGCTGGTGCTCGGGCAGGAGGAGGACTGGCCGCTGTGGTCCTGGCTGTCGCTGGCCGCGGCTGCCGTCCTGTTCGGACTGTTCTGCGCGTACGAGTCGCGGCTCGCCCGGCGCGGCGGCGCCCCGCTGATCGCGCCCCGCGTGCTGCGCCGCCCCGGCATGGGCCTCGCCGTCTTCCGCATCATCGCGGTCATGGCTGTCAACGGCGGTTTCCTGTTCGCGCTCACGCTGCACGTCCAGGGCGGCCTCGGCTACAGCGCGCTGCGGGCGGGCCTCACCTTCGCGCCGACCGCGGTCGTCTTCGGCGTGGTCGGTCTGACCTGGCGCAGCTGGCCCGTGTCCTGGCAGCGTCGGCTGGCCCCGGCCGGGTTCGTGCTCACCGCGCTGTCCGTGGCAGTCGTGGGCCTGGTCCTGAAGGGCGGTGACGAGGGCGGCGCACTGCTGTACGTCGCGTACGCCTGCATGGGCGTCGGGCTGGCGCTCGGCTTCAGCCCGACGCTCACGGGAGCGCTGGCCAGGGTCCGTCCCGAGGACGCGGCGGACGCCAGCGGCCTGCTCGCGACGGTCACACAGCTCGGTCAGCTGATCGGCGTCGCGGCGTTCGGCACACTGTTCCTGAACCGGCTTGAGTCACGCGGCGCCCTCAGCGCGTATACGTCTGCGGAGGCGCTTCTGGCGTGCACGTACGCGCTGGCCGCGACGGCCGCGGTGGGTGCCGTGTCCGGACTGGTACTGAGGCGTCGCTGACCGTATTGCTCCAGCCGTGGCAGAATCGGACGGCCGGAAGGGAGCTGCGACCTTCGCCGAGCGTGGCCCGACTGAAGGGAGAGCGCGATGCCTGCGAGCATCCTCGAGGAGGACGGCCTCCTCGATGTGGCTGACCTGACCAACAGAGCCACACTCCTCAGGGCGGAAACCACCTCTCCCGCGAACGAAGGCGCCCCCTCCGGCGGTGACGGCGCTCCCCTCGCGGCCTGCGCAACCCGCCTCAACTGCCCGTCCTGTGGCTCCGCCCACGTCGCCCAGGTTCTCGGCGACAACGGCGGAGTCTCCTTCGTGTGCACGGCCTGCGGCCACAGCTGGAGCTGATCGATGGGTGCACACAGGCGGAAGTGCGACTGGTGCGGCAGCGGTACGCCGATCGTCCGCGACATGGAGCCGGTCAACCCGGACTACCAGTACTGGTGTGAGGAATGCGCGCGGGCGCTGATCATAAAAGGCGACCCGATCGAGACCTACCGCGAGCTCGAGGGCGAGCCCATCTACGGGCGGCTCCTCGACGAACACTGCACACTCAAGCGGTTCTACTCGTTCGCCACCGCGTGACCTTCAGCGCGGTGAGCGCCAGAAAGGCACAGGCGGCTGCCACGTAGAGCGCGGACAGCGCCAACTGTCCGCCGCTCTGGTGCAGTTCGGGCCTCCCGCTGCCGTGCGGCACCCACCACAGGGCGTACGAACAGAAGACCAGACCCAGGACGGCGGCCGCGGCCCGGCATGCCCGGCCGCCGTGACCCCGGCCTGCCGCCTCGCTGCCGAGCAGCACCACCATGGGCACGCACCACACCCAATGGTGCGACCACGAGATGGGGCTGATCAGCAGACCCGTGGCCGCGCAGGCGGACGCGGCCCAGGCACGTTCGCAGCGCAGCGCCGCGGCCACGGCGACCGCCAGACCCGCCGCCGCGGCGACCACGGCGACCGCAGGCCACCAGCCGCCGGGATCCGCGGTGTGTAGAAGCCGGGCCAGCACGCCGCGCAGCGACTGATTGGCGGTGTCCTCGGTGCGCCCGACACGGCCCGTCTCGAAGACCATCCGTGTCCAGAAACGGCGTGAGTCGTACGGCAGGACGGCCGCCGCGAGCAGTGTCGCGCCGGCGAACGAGGCGGCCGCCACGCACGCGTGCCGCAACCATGGCCACGCCGCGCCATGCCGTACCGCTGCCACGCTGCCCGTCAGCAGCAGAAAGACGATGAAGAGCGCGGGTGTGAGTTTGATCGCAGCCGCGATGCCGATGCCCGCACCGGCCCAGCGACGATGGTCCCTCCGCGACAGATCCCACAGCACCAGTACGGCCAGCAGCAGGTTGACCTGCCCGTACCGCAGCGTCGTCCACACCGGCTCGCACCAGACCGCGAGCGCGGCGATCCACCAGGCGACGGCCACGCGCGTGTGCCCGACGAGCCGCAGAGTGAGCCAGACGAACGTGACCAGAAGCCCGAGGTTCCCGGCAGTTGCCAGCAGGCGCATGCTCGCCGTGTCCAGAAGCGTCAACGTCGTGAACAACAGAGCTGCGAACGGCGGGTACGTGGTGGGCAGACGGGCGTCGGTGGCGCGCAGCGCGTAGAGGTCCTCGCCGGCGCGTACCGCCTCGCCCTCGGCCCGGTAGACCATCAGATCGATCATCGAGACGTCGGCGACGCGCTGCGCGACGCAGAAGGCCGTGAAGGAGACCAGGCAGGCCCCGACGGCCACGGGCACACGCAGGCGGGTGCGGGGGAACGCGATCACGGTCACGAAGGCCGACAGTACCGGCCTTATCGGTACATCCAGGAAACGATTTGGTGATGCACCGGGATGACCGTGTAATGTTGGCGGAGCCGCCGGGGAAACCGGGCGGAACATTACAAGGGGCTATAGCTCAGTTGGTAGAGCGCCTGCATGGCATGCAGGAGGTCAGGAGTTCAATTCTCCTTAGCTCCACGAGTGCGAGGGCGACCTGCGTCCGCGGAAATCGCGGATAGGGTCGCCCTCGTCGTTTTTGCGCGGCTGCGCCGCGCGTTGCGGGGGCTTTGCCACCCGCACCCCTTTGGGCAGTCGGGGTTGCCGGAAGCGGGGACCAAGTGGCGCAAGGGCCGCAGGACATGAAAGGCGCGCCACCGAATCGGGTGACGCGCCTTCGTTGTGGGCCTTTGACCGGCGTCAACCCCGTCCGCTGCCGAGCGCCCGGCGGCCCCCGCCCGGGGGCAGGACCGGCAGGTTGGAGCGCTTCGGAGCAGGCGGCTGCTCCTGTTCGATCCGCAGCGCGAGCGCGGGGCAGCGGCGCACGGCCCGCATGGCGCGTGCCGCCGAGTACTGCGGCACCGACGCCTCCGCGAGGGACGGAAAGCCGTCAGGACCCAGCTGGATCAGTTCCGGGACGATGTCCGCGCACAGGCCGTGGCCCTGGCACAGCGTCCAGTCGACGGCGAGCCGCTGCCCGGTCGGCGCGTCGCCGGCTCCGCCTCCGGCGCCTCCGCCAGCGGCGCCCTCCTGCTGGAGCGGCAGGACACCCGCGACAGGTCTGCCGCAGCCGCTGCCCAGGACATGTGCCGCGAGATCGTCCGTGAAGGCCGAGATGGTGGAGTCCAGGAAGGCGGCCGAGCCGTCGGGATGCTTGCACGCACCGCGCCGCTTCACGGCCTTGGTGACCTGGCGCAGGGCCTCCAGAGCGGCCGGGCCGCCGCCGTTCAGGATGTCCGCGAGCCCCCGGGCCGCCGCGGGGAGGCCGAGGTAGCAGGGGCCGCACTGTCCGGCGCTCTCCGCGGCTAGCCAGTTCGCCACCCGAAGCGACTCGCCTAGCGGGCAGGTTTCCGGGCCGATCGGCAGGATGGCGCCCGCGCCGAGGGCACCCCCGAGAGCGTCCAGCGACGCACGCGAGACGACCGCATCGTGCACGGCGGCCCCGTCCAGCCACTTGCCGTGGTAGCCGCCGGTGAGCACGCCCTGCGGCAGCGGAGGCGCGCCGGCCAGTTGCAGTACGTACCGCAGGGGCACCCCGGTGGGGACCTCCACGACCATGGGGCGGGCGACCGCGCCGGAGATGGTCAGCATCACCGTGCCCGGCTCGTCGTAGAGGCCGGTGTTGCGGTAGCGGTCGGCGCCGATCCGCGCGGCGACCGCCAGCTGGGCGAACGTCTCGGCGTTCGACAGCAGTGTGGGCGCGCCGCCGACGCCGCTGTCGGAGGCGCGCACTTTGCGCCCGGGCGGCAGCGGCGGGCCGCCGTCCGCCGAGCGGATCAGCGCCGAGGACTCGCCGGTCACCATGCGCACCGGATTACGCTGCACGCGCGCGCGTAGGGGCGCTCCGCGCCGGTTGGTGAGGCCGCGCTCGGTGAGGGCGGCCTGCATCGACGCCTCGGTGGAGGCGCGGGTCACACCGACGACCAGCGTGCGGGCGCCCAGTGCCTCGGCGACCAGCAGGGCGCCGTCCAGGATCAGGTGCGGGGCACGGTTGATCAGCACCGTGTCCTTGCGGCAGGCTGGCTCGTCCTCGCTGCCGTTCACGACCACCACGGGACGTACGCCTCGGCGGATCGCCGACTCGGCGACCGCCCGCAGCTTCTTGGCGAAGGGGAAGCCCGCTCCGCCGCGGCCCTTCAGGGAGATCTGCTCCGCGAGCGAGGCGAGCTGCTCACCGCCCACCGGCTCGAGCGGGCCGTGCACCTTCAAGTGCATGGCGAGGTCCAGGCGTTCGACGAGATCGAAGCCGGAGGTGAGCTGGGGGAGCCCGACGACACGGACCTCGGGGACGTCGGGCAGAGCGGCGTTCACTTCATGCCTCCGGTGGGGGCGTTCCAGGGCTCGCCGGAGCTGGGCGCCTGAAAGGTGCCGGGGAGGGGCTCGGTGGCGGGGCGGCTGTCGTACGCGGGATCGGCAGCAGCCGTGTACGGGGTGCCGTTGTGGGGGGTGTCGTACGTGGGGTCGTAGGCGCCGGTGGAGGGCCATTCGTACGGGTCGTACGAGTCGTCGGTCCTCCCGTGGGAGAGGTCCGTGCCGTACGAGGTGCCGGACGGGCGGTAGGGGTCGGACGGACGGTAGGGGGCGGACGGTCTGTACGTGTCCGACGAGCCGAAGGCGGACGGGGGAGCCTCGCCGGGCGGCGGCGGGGACGGAGCCGGCCAGCGGTTCGTCGTCGAGGTCGTTCCGGTGTCGTCGAGGCGTGGGAGGGTCTCGGTCGGACGGCGGTCCAGGGGCAGGTCGAAGCGCTCGGTCGCGTCGTGCCGCAGGCCGTCCCGCGCGCGGGGGCTCGATGAGACCGCCCGGTAGGCGGCCGAGATTCCGGCGCCCGCGCTGTGCGAGCGCGGCCGCGGCGGGGCTTCGTAGAGCGGCGGGGAGGGGGGTGTCATGCCGCGCAGAGGCGTGTTCGAGGGGGACCGAAAAGCGCTCTCGGGGCGAGACAGAGTGGTCGTGCCGCCGAGTGTGGAGTCGCCCAGGGGCCTGCCATCCAGGGTCGTGCCTCGTGTCGGACCACCCGGTGCCGTGTCGCTCAGCGAGCTGCCGGGCAGATCGGTGCCGGGCAGCGGGGCGTCCGCCGTGTCCCGGCGCGCCCGCGACTCACGGGGACCCCTGTCGTCCGGCTGCAGCACCGCCAGGATCCGGGCGGCGACCTGGCGCTTGACCGGGAGGGGCGCGGCACGCAGTGCGATGGCGCCCATGACCGCCGCCAGGGCCAGGCAGTACATCATCGTCACCCAGGTGGCGGCGGGACGGCCCGCGTACAGCCCGTGGACCAGCGCCGAGCACCAGGCGGGATAGGCCAGCATGTGGACCGCGCGCCAGCGGGCGGCCACCTGGACCGGCGATGCGAAGGCGCTCCGCAGAGCTCCCGTCAGCCCTGTCGCCACCATGAGCAGGGCGGCGAGTGAGCCGAAGCCGATGAGGCCCTGCGTACCGGTGAAGCCCAGTCCGAACGGGATCAGCGCGGCCAGCAGCGTGGTGTGGTCCAGAGCGAGCTTGACGGTGATGTGCAGCAGCAGAAAGGCCAGCGCGGCGACCGCGGTCGCGCGGTGCACGGCCTGGGCGAGCAGCCGCTGGCGGGAGTTGAGGAACAGCCGGTCCGTGGCGACCAGGCCCCAGAGCACGGAGCTGGTCAGGGAGACGAGTGACAGGACGCCCGCGCCGAAGTTGAGGAAGTCGCGGAAGCCGTCACCTCCAACGAACACGAGCACGGGTATGAGCAGCAGCGTCATCGCCGCCACCCCGCCCCGGGCCGTGGGGCTCGGAAGCGGAAGAGAACGGATCTTGCGACGAGGGTTCATGGGCGGCGACTCCGAAAGGTTCGGCAAAGCGTTCCCACAGCCGCATGCTAGGTGTCAGCAAACCGTTGGGTACGTGGTTTGAGTTATTGCGTTGTTATCAAAGGGCAACCCGGGATTTCTGCTGCCCCGATAGCAGTACGCGGGGTGAAGCCCGCCCCTTCAACGGTGTGAGGCACGCCACGCGCGCGTGGCCGACGGTTCCACGCCCGGGCGGAAGCTCGTCGCGGGGCGCGCGAGGGCTGCGGTACCCTGACGCCATGCGTGCCGTACGCCTTCTGCTTAGCGGGCCGCGCTGATCAGTGCCGACGGATGAATAGTCCCGTCGGAATCGGCGCGGCGTCCCCTCCTGTGCGAGGGGCTTTTTCGTTTCCGAACCGGTTGCGAACGGCTTCCGGACCGCTGGCAGAGACGATCGATGGAGCTTTGAGGATCATGAGCGAGACGAATTCCTCCCCCGCTGCCGAAGGCGTGGGAGGGGCCACGGCCGAGGTGGCCGCGCCGCACCGCTACACGGCCGCCATGGCCGCCGAGATCGAGGCACGCTGGCAGGACTTCTGGGAGGCCGACGGGACGTACGAGGCCCCCAACCCCACGGGTGACCTGGCGGGCGACCCCGCACTGGCGGCCAGGCCGAAGAAGTTCATCATGGACATGTTCCCGTACCCGTCCGGTGCGGGGCTGCACGTCGGCCACCCTCTGGGGTACATCGCTACGGATGTCTTCGCCCGCTTCCAGCGCATGACGGGCCACAACGTCCTGCACACCCTGGGCTTCGACGCCTTCGGCCTGCCCGCCGAGCAGTACGCCGTGCAGACGGGCACGCACCCGCGGGTGTCCACCGAGGCCAACATCGAGAACATGACGGCGCAGCTGCGCCGCCTGGGCCTGGGCCACGACAAGCGCCGGTCGTTCGCCACGATCGACCCGGACTACTACAAGTGGACCCAGTGGATCTTCCTGCAGATCTTCAACTCCTGGTATGACGAGGAGGCGGACAAGGCCCGCCCCATCGAGCAGCTGGTCGCCCAGTTCGAGAGCGGTGAACGTGCCGTTCCGGGCACCACGCGCGCGTGGAACGAGCTGACCGCCGCCGAGCGCGCGGACGTCCTGAGCGAGTTCCGCCTGGCGTACGCCTCGGACGCGCCCGTCAACTGGTGCCCGGGCCTGGGCACCGTGCTGGCCAACGAGGAAGTCACCGCCGACGGGCGCTCCGAGCGCGGCAACTACCCCGTCTTCAAGGCCAAGCTGCGCCAGTGGAACATGCGCATCACGGCCTACGCCGACCGGCTGCTTGACGACCTGGAAGCGCTGGACTGGCCCGAGGCCATCAAGCTGCAGCAGCGCAACTGGATCGGGCGGTCCGAGGGCGCCCGCGTCGACTTCCCCATCGACGGCGAGCGCATCACGGTCTTCACGACGCGCCCGGACACCCTGTTCGGCGCGACCTACATGGTGCTGGCCCCCGAGCATCCGCTGGTCGAGAAGTTCACCCCGGCCGCCTGGCCGGAGGGCACCCACGACGTGTGGACCGGCGGCCACGCGACCCCGGCCGAGGCCGTCGCCGCCTACCGTGCGCAGGCCGCCTCGAAGTCCGACGTCGAGCGGCAGGCCGAGGCCAAGGACAAGACCGGCGTCTTCATCGGCGCGTACGCGACCAACCCGGTCAACGGCGACCAGGTCCCGGTCTTCATCGCCGACTACGTCCTGATGGGCTACGGCACCGGCGCGATCATGGCCGTCCCGGCCGGCGACCAGCGCGACTTCGAGTTCGCGCGCGCCTTCGAGCTGCCGATCCACTGCATCGTCGAGCCGACCGACGGCCGCGGCACCGACACGTCGACGTGGGAGGACGCCTTCGCCTCGTACGACGCGAAGATCGTCAACTCCTCCAACGACGACATCTCGCTGGACGGCCTGGGCGTCGTCGAGGCCAAGGCGCGCATCACCGAGTGGCTGGAGCGCAAGGGCATCGGCCAGGGCACCGTCAACTTCCGGCTGCGCGACTGGCTGTTCAGCCGCCAGCGTTACTGGGGCGAGCCGTTCCCCATCGTCTACGACGAGGACGGCGTCGCCCACGCGTTGCCTGAGTCGATGCTGCCGCTGGAGCTGCCGGAGGTCGAGGACTACTCGCCGCGCACCTTCGACCCGGACGACGCCGACACCCAGCCCGAGACCCCGCTGTCGCGCAACGAGGAGTGGGTCAACGTCACGCTGGACCTGGGCGACGGACCGAAGAAGTACCGCCGCGAGACCAACACCATGCCCAACTGGGCCGGTTCGTGCTGGTACGAGCTGCGCTATCTGGACCCGCACAACAGCGAGAAGCTGGTCGACCCGGAGATCGAGCAGTACTGGATGGGTCCGCGTGAGGGCCAGCCGCACGGCGGCGTCGACCTGTACGTCGGCGGTGCGGAGCACGCCGTACTGCACCTGCTGTACGCACGTTTCTGGTCGAAGGTCCTGTTCGATCTGGGGCATGTGTCCTCGGCGGAGCCGTTCCACAAGCTGTTCAACCAGGGCATGATCCAGGCCTACGTCTACCGGGACAGCCGCGGCATCGCGGTGCCGGCCGCCGAGGTGGAGGAGCGCGACGGCGCGTACTACTACCAGGGCGAGAAGGTCTCCCGGCTGCTGGGCAAGATGGGCAAGTCCCTGAAGAACGCGGTCACTCCGGACGAGATCTGCGCCGAGTACGGCGCGGACACGCTGCGTCTGTACGAGATGGCGATGGGCCCCCTGGACGTGTCGCGGCCGTGGGACACGCGCGCGGTGGTGGGCCAGTTCCGGCTGCTGCAGCGGCTGTGGCGCAACGTCGTCGACGAGACGACGGGAGACGTCACCGTCGTCGACGTGGCGGAGTCCGACATCGACGAGGACACGCTGCGCGCCCTGCACAAGGCGATCGACGGCGTGCGCCAGGACCTGGAGGGCATGCGCTTCAACACCGCCATCGCCAAGGTCACCGAGCTGAACAACCACCTGACCAAGGCGGGGGGCCCGGTGCCGCGGTCGGTCGCCGAGCGCCTGGTGCTGCTGGTCGCGCCGCTGGCCCCGCACGTCGCCGAGGAGCTGTGGCGCAGGCTGGGCCACGCCGACTCGGTCGTCCACGAGGACTTCCCGGTCGCCGACCCGGTGTACGTCGTGGACGAGACCGTGACCTGCGTCGTGCAGGTCAAGGGCAAGGTCAAGGCCCGCCTGGACGTCTCCCCGTCGATCTCCGACGAGGAGCTCGAGAAGGTGGCCCTGGGTGACGAGAAGGTCGTGGCGGCGCTGGGCGGTGCGGGCATCCGCAAGGTGATCGTGCGGGCGCCGAAGCTGGTCAACATCGTTCCGGCGTGACGCTGCGTAAACGCGGGCTGCGGATCGGGGTGGCTGCACATCGTCCCTGCGTGAGCGGGTCGGGGTAGTCCCCTACGGGCAGGTTGGGGGTTCCACAGGAACCCTCGGCCTGCCTCTTCCGTTTACCGTGGGAGAACCGGCACAGGTCCTGGGAGGAGCGTCATGGAAGCCGTGATCGCAGTCGTGGCGCTGATCTTCGTGCTGTTCCTGGTGGTGGCCGGGTACGCCACGGTGAAGGTCGTCGGCGCCGCGAAGCGCGGCGTGGACCGCACGATCACCCAGGCCCGCCGCACGGTGGAGGACACCACGCTGCGTGCGAGGACGCTGGCACAGCCCGGCGCGGTGGGTGAGCTGGCCCAGCTCCGGCTGGACCTGCGCACCTCGATGCGGGCCACCCAGGACGCGCTGCACGCGGCCGTGGCCGAGGACGCCTCGCTCAAGGAGTCCCTCGGCCTCTTCGAGCGGCTCAGCGTCCATGGCCACGAGCTGGACGACGAGCTCAAGCGGCTGGAGAGCGAGCCGGACAAAGCCCGCCTCTCCGAGCGGCTGCCCGCGCTGCGGGAGCGTACGGAGCGCATCACCAAGTCGGCGGACGCGCTGCGCTGGGCTGCGCGGGACCGTGCGCGCCGCTTCGCGGACGACGACCTGGAGTCGCTGAGCGCCCAGATCGACGTGGAGGCGGGCGCTCTGCGGCACTGGACGACGGAGCCGGAGCAGCCGCGGCATGCGGGGGCGTCGCCGGGGCCGGCGTCGCGTACGGCCGCCTCGTGGCCGGAGGCCCCGGGGCCGGAACGGGCAGCCTCCGAACAGACCTGGCCGGACTCGTCGGCGGCGGCGGACCAGGAGCCGACGCGGCCCGCGATCACACCTCCAGGCCCGCGGTTCACGTACTCGTGGCAGAAGAAGGCCCGTCCCGAGAACACGACTTGATGCGGGCGGACGGCTGGTGTCTCATGCGGTGGGGTCCTGTTCCGCTGCGGCCGGTGAGTGAATCCGTATGCCGCCGTGGCTCGTTCCGCGTGTGCCGTCGCGGCGATCGGGCAGAAGGCCCGAGGCCGGTCCTGCAGCATGCCGGTGGGTGATCCGGCCGCAAGGCCCGTGGGGCCGGGCTGCCGCCCGGGCGCCCCGACAGGTAATCTCCAGCTCATGTCCCGCCATGTCGCCATCGTCACGGATTCCACGGCCTACCTGCCGCAGCCGACGATGGAGCGCCACGGCATCACAGCGGTTCCTGTGACGGTGGTTCTGGGAGACCAGGCGCTTGACGAGGGCACCGAGATCTCGGCACGTTCCCTGGCCCAGGCGCTGCAGGAGCGGCGGCCCGTGACCACTTCCCGGCCCAGCCCGGAGGTCTTCGCCGAGACGTATCGCAAGGTCGCTGAGGCTGGGGCCACGGGGATCGTCTCACTGCATCTGTCCTCTGAGCTGTCGGGGACTTACGACGCCGCCGTGCTCGCCGCGGTGGGAGCGTCTGTGCCCGTGCGCGTCGTGGACACGGGCATGGTCGCCATGGCCCTCGGCTTCTGCGCCCTGTCGGCGGCCGAAACCGCGGCGGCCGGCGGCACGGTCGACGAGGCGGTCGCGGCCGCCGAGAAGCGGGCCAAGGGCACGTACGCGTACTTCTACGTCGACACGCTCGACTATCTGCGCCGCGGCGGACGGATCGGTGCCGCACAGGCGCTTCTCGGATCGGCTCTCGCCGTGAAGCCGCTGCTGAAGCTCGACGGCGGCCGCATCGAGCTCCTGGAGAAGGTGCGGACCGCGTCCAAGGCGATCGCCCGGCTCGAGGAGGTCGTGGCCGAGCGAGCCGGAACGGGCCGCGTCGACATCGCCGTCCACCATCTGGCGGCGCCGGAACGGGCATCGGCGCTCGCGGAGAGGCTGCGGCAGCGGGTGCCCGGGGTAGCCGACCTGCATGTGAGCGAGGTGGGTGCGGTGATCGGGGCCCATACGGGACCTGGGCTGCTGGGGGTTGTCGTTTCGCCTCGGTGAGGGGTGGGACGTGGAGAATGGGCGCGTGGGCGCCCGGCCCGTAGTGAGCCGACGCTCAGGCGCCCCTTATGGGTGACGGAGTTATCCACAACTGCTGGGTAATCCACGGGATTCGAGCAAGATCAGCCGGTTGCTCTCGCGAGGCATAGCTTCGCGGCCATGGGACTTCGATCACCTTCCAGTCACAGGACCCCTGTCGCCACGAGTGGGCCGGGCCGCGGGCCCGCCTCCGATGTCCGGGCACGGCGACGCCGCAGCCGATCTCACGGTTACGGCTACAGCCAAGGCCGCGGCTACGGCTACGGGTACGGGCGGGGGCGAGTCGGCCGCCGTCGCGCCTCGGCTGAGATGTTGCGCCTTCGGGCGGAGGCGCTGTTCGCGGAGGCGGAACAGGAAGGGCGGCGGGGTCGGGGGGATCCGGAGCATGGCCCGCCGTCCGGGGTGCCGGCTGGCAATGGTTCTGCTTCTGCTGGTCTAGCGCCTGCTCGCGCGCCTGCCGCTGCGCCTGGTGGCGGGCCGGATGCTGCGCCTGGCGGAAGGCCACATGGTGCGCCTGGTGGAGGGCCGGATGGTCCGGGCGCGGTGGAGGACACTGCCGGCTCCACGGGGGACGCGGAACGCGCGGAGCCGTCGTGGCGGGGGCGGGCCGTGCTTGCCTTACGGGAACGGCTTCCGCTGTGGCTGCAGTTGAGGTGCGGTCTCGAGCGGCGCAGCGTGGCGGCGCTCGCAGTGGTCCTCGTCGCTGCAGCGGTCTTCGCGGTGCAGCACTTCTGGACCGGGCGGACGGAGCCGGTGCGCGTGCCTGACGTGGTGCGCGCCGAGGCCCCGGCCGGCGGTGAGGAAGCGGTGCCGGACGCCTCGGCCGGGGCGGGCGCAGGGGCGACGGCAGGTGCCGTCCCGGACGGAGGCGGTGCAGCGATCGTCGTCGACGTCAGCGGGAAGGTGCGCAATCCCGGAATCCACGAGCTGCCCGCCGGCTCCAGGGTTGCGGACGCGCTGCGGGCGGCGGGCGGTGTCCGCCCCGGCACGGACATCGGCGGACTCAATCGGGCGCGCCTCCTCATGGACGGCGAGCAGGTCGTCGTCGGGGTGCCCCCGGGCGCCGCGGGTGGAGGGCCTGCCGTACCGGGTGCAGGTGCAGCAGGGGTCGGCCCCGGCGCTGCCGCCGCCGGTCCCGTCAGCCTCAACACGGCCACGGCGGAACAACTGGACACGCTGCCGGGCGTCGGTCCTGTGCTGGCACAGCACATCATCGACTACCGCACCCAGCACGGCGGTTTCCGCTCCGTCGACGAGCTCCGAGAGGTCAACGGCATCGGCGACCGACGCTTCGCCGACCTGCAGAATCTCGTGGGGCCATGAGGGGCCGGGCAGTTCGCACGCGCGGCACGCGAGGGCACGTGTCCACGAGCGGCGCGACGGCGTCCATCCCCTCGGCCGGCACGGCACCACCGCCTGCGTCCGTCGCCTCGGTCGGCACGGCACCCCCACAGCCCCCTCGCCAGGCGGTGCACGCCGCGTCCGGGAACCGGCTCGGTGTGGCCCATCCGCGTCAGGAAGGGCCTCTGGACCTCCGCCTCGTGGCGCCCGCGCTCGCGGCGTGGGCGGCGGCGGCCCTCGCGCTGGGTGCGTCTCCGGGCTGGGCGGCACTTGCGGTGGGATTCTGCGCTGTGGCAGCCGGGGTGTTGCTGCTGCCAGGGGTGGTGGGCACGGTGAGGAGGCAGGCGCGCCCCGCTGGATCCCGGCGCGCTTGGGGACGCCTCTCGGTGGCCGCGGTCCTTCTCTGCACGGCGGCATCCACCGCCTCGGCCGCTCTCCACGGGGCCGACGTACGCCGTGGTCCCGTCCCCGCCTTGGCGGCGCGATACGCCGAGGTGACGGCGGAGCTGGAAGTCAGCTCGGACCCGCGCCTCACCAGACCACGCGTCACGGGGGATCACCTGGCACCCACCAGTGTGGTCATCGACGCCCGGGTGCTCCGCGTCGTGACGGCGGACGGCATGGAGACGTCGACACGCACACCGGTTCTCCTGATCGCCAACGCGATCCCGCCCACCCCACCGGATTCCGGCAGGTCTCATTCCACGGGCCCGCCCACGGCGCGGGACCCCGGCAGCTTGCCCTGGCTTGCTCTGCTGCCCTCGACACGACTGCGTGTGCAGGCGCGGCTCGCGCCGCCGCTCGCCGACAGCGGACGGATCGCGGCGGTGATGCGGGTGAACGGAGGCGAAGTCCCCCACGTCGTGGGAGCACCGTCCGGGCTGCAGCGGTTCGCCGGAAAGCTGCGCGGCGGGCTGCGCGAGGCCACGGACGGGCTGCCGCCGGGACTCGTGGTGGGGGACACCTCCCGCGTACCGGCCGACCTGCAGGATGCCTTCAGGGCGACTGATCTGACGCATCTGCTTGCTGTCAGCGGGGCCAATTTCACGATTCTGCTGGCCCTGCTGATCGGACCGCCCGGAAGGGCTCACAGGGCGGAGAGAGGCGGTCTCGCTCCACGCCTCGGCATTCCGCTGCGAGCGACCGCGCTGCTCGGCGGGGTTTTGGCCCTGTGTTTTGTCATTGTGTGCAGGCCGGACCCGAGCGTGTTGCGGGCGGCGGCCTGTGGAGGCATCGCGCTGCTGGCGATCGGCACCGGGCGCCGTCGTTCCCTGATTCCCGCGCTGGCCGCGGCGGTGCTGCTTCTCGTGCTGTACGACCCGTGGCTGTCGCGCAGTTACGGCTTCCTGCTCTCCGTACTGGCCACTGGCGCCCTGCTCACCGTCGCCCCGCGGTGGAGTGCGGCACTCAGGAGCCGCGGTGTGCCGCCGCGAGCGGCCGAGGCCCTTGCCGCGGCGGCTGCCGCCCAAGCGGTGTGTGCCCCGGTCGTGGCGGTACTGGCTGCGCGGGTGAGTCTGGTGGCGGTGCCCTGCAATCTGCTGGCGGAGTTCGCGGTGGCTCCTGCCACGGTGCTGGGATTCGCCGCGCTGGCGGCGGCACCCGTGGCTATGCCCCTCGCCAAGGCGCTCTCCTGGTACGCGAGTTGGCCCACCGGGTGGGTCGCGAAGATCGCCCGCACCGGAGCGGCACTGCCGGGGAACGGAGTGGACTGGCCGGGCGGCTGGAGCGGCGGGCTGCTGCTCGCCCTCGCCACGGCCGTGCTCGTGCTGGTGGGCCGGCGGCTGGTGAGGCACCCCTGGTGGGTCGTGGCCTGTGCCCTGCTGCTCCTGCTCGTGGTGGTGCAACCGCCGTCGCTGACCCGGGTGATCACCGGTTGGCCGCCACCCGGCTGGCGTCTGGTGATGTGCGACGTGGGCCAGGGGGACGCCGCCGTGCTCTCCGCAGGTCACGGCAGCGGAGTGGTCGTCGATGCCGGGCCCGACCCGGTGCTGGCCGACCGTTGCCTGCGCTCGCTCGGGATCACTCGCATTCCGCTCGTAGTGCTGACCCACTTCCATGCCGACCATGTGGCTGGGCTGCCCGGGGTGTTGCGTGGGCGTTCGGTCGGGGCGATCGAGACGACCGGATTTCAGGAGCCGTCCGACCAAGCCGAGTTCGTTCGCAGACAGGCCGCTGTCCGGCACATTCCGGTGACCCGGGCCGTGGCGGGCGAGCGGCGGCGCACGGGCTCCCTCGAGTGGCAGGTGCTGTGGCCTCCACCGCGCCCGGCGCCCGTGCCGGAGGGCCCGAACGACGCCAGCGTCACGCTGCTCGTACGCACCGCAGGGCTGACCATGCTGCTTCTCGGCGACCTCGAACCGCCTGCGCAGCGGGCGTTGCTGCGGACTCCTGCGGGTGTCCGGCTGCCGCGCGTGGACGTGCTGAAGGTGGCCCATCACGGTTCGGCGTACCAGGACCCGGTGCTCCTGCGTCGCGCCGCTCCACGGCTGGCCCTCATCTCGTGCGGCGAGGACAACCCGTATGGGCATCCTTCCCCAAGCACCGTCGCGGCGCTGCAGAGCGGGGGCGCCACGGTGCTCCGAACGGACAGGAACGGGGCGTTGGCCGTTGTGGGCGCGGTGGCCGAGGGACTGATGTGGGCGGCCGCCGAGGCAGGGCCGACGACCGGCCGTGAGGCTCGCGCACCGCCGGGACAAGGGCCGGGCAGAGGGCCTGAGGCTCACGTCGTGGCCGTGATTGCGGCGTGGCTGCGGGTGCTACCCGGAGAAACCACCTCTCACCTGAAGAAACGGCAACTGCAGTGATGAATTCGGATTACTCGTGCCAGCTCGCATTACATCCGCTGCATTCCCGTAATGTGAGCGTGTGTTGCCTCGAATGCCGCATCGGTGGTCGAATGCATCCTCGATAAGGGTGAGGCAAGTCGCACAGGGGGATGTTGGGCATGTTCGGCCGTCGGCGGGGAAGTCACACAAATCGGGCTCTGCGCTCGGGTCCTTTCTCCGCGGCGCAGGTGCCGCCCTCGGCCGGTGTGGTCAGTTGCCGGGTGCTCGACCCGGTGAGCGAGCCCGTGCTGAACGCCGAGTTCGCCATCAATGACGTAATGGGACGCACGGTGGTCAGCGGAAGCACTGACCCGTTCGGCTCCTTCGTCGCGACCGTACCGGCCGGCGACTACCGCCTGGCGGTCTCGGCGGAGGGCTTCACTCCGTACCACGGGAACGCATCGGTCGGGGAGAGCGCGCACGCCTCGCTCGGCGATGTCACACTGCAGGTCGCCCAGCTCCCAGTGCTGCCGCAGCCCGGGGACTGGGAGATCGAGCCGGCGCACTCCTCGATCGGCTTCACCGCGCGGCACATCGGGCTGGCCCGTATCCACGGCCGGTTCAACACGTTCGCGGGCGTCATACGCATAGCCGAGCGCATCGAGCACTCCGCCATGCATGTGGTCATCGATGCCTCCTCCATCGACACCAATGTCAAGATGCGCGACGATCACCTGCGGTCGGCCGACTTCCTTGATGTGGACCGCTTTCCGGTGCTCGAGTTCTACAGCGACCGGTTCGTACACAAGGGCGGCAGCCGGTGGGCGATCACCGGTGCGCTCTCGTTGCACGGCGTGACCCGCACGGTCACGCTCGACACCGAGTATCTCGGTGTCGGCACCGGCATGGAGGGCGAGACGCGGGCCGCGTGCCGCGCCACCACCGAGCTGCACCGCGACGACTTCACGATCAGCTGGCAGACGATGCTCACGCGCGGCATCGCGGTGGTCGGACCCAGCATCAAGATCGACCTGGATGTGCAGGTCGTGCCCAAGGCGTGAGGCAGGGCCCGACGGATCGAGGCCCTCGGCGGTACCGGAAAATGTGCACGTGAGTGATGTGAGACATGTGCTGGTGCTGCCCGACCGGGATGCCGCGGAGGAGGCGGCCGAGGCGTTCGGCGAACGGTTCGGATTGGACGAGGAGCCGCAGCTCGTCAGGGACGCGCTGGCCGGCGAGGACGATGCCGAGGACGCGCAGTGGCTCGTGGTCGTGGCGGACCCCGAGGACCGGCTCGACCCCGTGGCGCTGGACGAGTTCGCGGGCGAGTGGGACGGGTGGCGCGAGGAACCATGACCTCGTCGCCCGCGGCCGCGGGCGACGTCCGTAGGCGTATGCCGCAGGGCGTTGTCAGTGGGGCGTGGGATGCTTGGGCGCGATGGCAAGGAAGACTGAAACCGCCGGTCAGGCAGATCCGCTCGCGCCCGTCACGCTTGCCGTGGGGCAGGAGGATCTGCTGCTCGACCGTGCCGTGCAGCAGGTCGTGGCTGCGGCCCGTGCCGCCGACGCCGACACGGACGTGCGTGACCTCACCCCGGACCAGCTCGGGCCCGGCACGCTCGCGGAGCTGACGAGCCCCTCGCTCTTCGCCGAGCGCAAGGTCGTGGTCGTGCGCAATGCGCAGGATCTGTCGGCCGACACGGTCAAGGATGTGAAGGCGTATCTGGCCGCTCCGGCCGAGGAGATCACGCTGGTGCTGCTGCATGCGGGCGGTGCCAAGGGCAAGGGACTGCTGGACGCCGCGCGCAAGGTGGGTGCGCGGGAGGTCGCCTGTCCCAAGATGACCAAGCCGGCGGACCGGTTGTCGTTCGTGCGGGGCGAGTTCCGGACGCTGGGGCGCTCGGCGACGCCCGAGGCGTGCCAGGCGCTGGTCGACGCGATAGGCAGCGATCTGCGGGAGCTGGCATCCGCCGTGTCACAGCTGGTCGCGGACGTCGAGGGCACCATCGACGAGGCCGTGGTGGGCCGGTACTACACGGGCCGCGCAGAGGCCTCCAGTTTCACGGTGGCCGACCGTGCCGTGGAGGGGCGGGCGGCCGAGGCGCTCGAGGCGCTGCGCTGGTCGCTGGCGACCGGGGTCGCACCCGTGATGATCACGAGTGCACTGGCGCAGGGCGTGCGGGCCATCGGAAAGCTGTCGGCCGCCCGTGGCGGCCGGCCCGCGGATCTCGCTCGAGAGCTGGGTATGCCGCCGTGGAAGATCGATCGGGTGCGGCAGCAGATGCGGGGGTGGACGCCGGAGGGGGTTGCGGTGGCCCTTCGGGCGGTGGCGGAGGCGGACGCCGGTGTCAAGGGAGGCGGGGACGATCCTGAGTACGCCCTCGAGAAGGCCGTCGTCACGATCGCTCGGGCCGCGCGGGCCCGGCGGGGGTAGGGGGCCGTACCTCTTCGGTATGGCCCCGGGTGCGGCCCCTTGCGGGAGCCCGCGCTGCTCGCGCTGGCCGCGCTGCTCGCGCTGGCCGCGCTGCTCGCGCTGGCCGCGCTGCTCGCGCTGTTCGCGTCGCTCGCGCTGCTGACGCAGCTGCGTGGTCACGCGCCTATCCATCATCGGGGTGTCTGCCCGCCCAGGCGTCTGCGGACCGTCGCCGGCTGCTGCGCCACCTGGTCGGTGGGTGGGTTGGGCGTGTGCGTCTGCGGGTCCGCTCTGGTGCGCCACCTGGTCGTGGGTGGGTTGCGTGGTTCGCGTCTGTGGTCCGGTCCGTGCGCCACCTGGTCGGTGGGCGGGTTGGGCGTGGTCGTCTGCGGGTCCGCTCCGGTGCGCCGCCTGTCGGTGGATGGTCGGGCGTTCGCGTCTCCGGGTCGTCGTCGGCTGGTGCGCCATGTGTCGGTGGGTGGGTCGGGGCTGCGCCGGGATGTACGTCCTCGGTCTGGCGCCGAGCCGTACGTCGTCGGGCGAGCCCGGAATTCGCGCCAGCCGCTGCGGGCGCACATCCCGGCACATCCCCTTCGGTCCGCTTGCGGCTGCCGGCCGGTGGCCGGTTCCGGCGTTGCGCGGGCGGGCCGGGCCGACCGGTGGGCAGCCGTACCTCCACCAGCGCCCCCCTCTGACGGCGGCAGCCTCAGAGGCGCCGCCCGTCAGAGGAGGCACCACGCCGCGCACGCCGAAGGCCCCGGCCGCCGCCCGGGGGAGGGGCGGTGGCCGGGGCCTTCGGGTCAAGCAGTTGTGGCGCCGCACCCGCGTGGCGAACGCAGGCCGCGTGCGGTGCCGGGGGCCGGTCGGGAGCGGATGAGAGAGGGCCCGCTCTGGGTCCTTCCGGCGGTCAAGTCAGGGGATGGGTCGCGAGGACCCAGCCGACTCAGCCCTTGAGGGAAGCGACCTTGGAAGCCAGCGCCGACTTCTTGTTGGCGGCCTGGTTCTTGTGGATGACGCCCTTCGAGACGGCCTTGTCGAGCTGGCGCGCGGCAGCGCGCTGGTACTCGGTGGCCTTCTCGGCGTCACCCGCGGCAGCGGCCTCGCGGGCCTTGCGGATCGCGGTCTTCAGGGAGGACTTGACGGCCTTGTTGCGCAGCCGAGCCTTCTCGTTGGTCTTGATCCGCTTGATCTGGGACTTGATGTTCGCCACGAATGAGCCTTTTCAGGTTCAGGCACGGAGCCGTGCAGGTCCCGTACCGGTGATTTCTCTTCCTAGTCTTGCTTCGTGCCTCGCGCTGAGAAGGCATGAGACACAGCTGCCCACGTTACCAGTGGCTCCCCTGGCGGCCCAAACCCGTCGCACTGCCCGGCCCGTGGGACCATGGAACCTGCGTATTGATCCGACTTGATCCGACCCGAGGCGACAGGCGCCTCAAGAGACAGGACCCTGCGTGCCCGCGATCACTGACCATGTGCCCGAGCCGAGCCGTACAGACCCGGCTCTGATCCGCAATTTCTGCATCATCGCGCACATCGACCACGGCAAGTCCACGCTCGCCGACCGGATGCTCCAGCTGACCGGTGTGGTCGAGCAGCGGCAGATGCGCGCTCAGTACCTCGACCGTATGGACATCGAGCGCGAGCGCGGTATCACGATCAAGTCCCAGGCCGTGCGGCTGCCCTGGGCGCCCACCACGGGCGACAGCCAGGGCCGGACCCACATCCTCAACATGATCGACACCCCCGGGCACGTCGACTTCACGTATGAGGTTTCCCGGTCCCTCGCGGCCTGTGAGGGCACGGTCCTGCTGGTCGACGCGGCCCAGGGCATCGAGGCGCAGACCCTCGCCAACCTGTATCTGGCGATGGAGAACGACCTCACGATCATCCCGGTCCTCAACAAGATCGACCTGCCGGCCGCGCAGCCGGAGAAGTTCTCCGAGGAGCTCGCCAACCTGGTCGGCTGCGAGCCCGAGGACGTGCTGAAGGTCTCCGCCAAGACCGGCCTGGGTGTGGAGGCGCTGCTGGACAAGGTCGTCGCCGAGATCCCGGCCCCGGTCGGCGTGGCCGACGCCCCCGCCCGCGCGATGATCTTCGACTCGGTCTACGACTCCTACCGCGGCGTCGTGACGTACGTACGAGTCGTCGACGGCCAGCTCAACAAGCGTGAGCGGATCCGGATGATGTCGACGGGCGCGACCCATGAGCTTCTCGAGATCGGGACGAACTCGCCCGAGATGCTGCCCGCGGATGGCCTCGGCGTCGGCGAGGTCGGTTACCTGATCACCGGTGTGAAGGACGTCCGGCAGTCCAAGGTGGGTGACACGATCACCCAGCAGTCCAAGGGGGCCACCGAGGCGCTCGGCGGCTACAAGGACCCGAAGCCCATGGTGTTCTCCGGGCTGTATCCCCTCGACGGTTCGGACTACCCCGAGCTGCGCGACGCCCTCGACAAGCTGCAGCTCAACGACGCAGCCCTCGTCTACGAGCCGGAGACTTCGGCCGCGCTCGGCTTCGGCTTCCGCGTCGGCTTCCTGGGCCTGCTGCACCTGGACGTGATCCGTGAGCGCCTGGAGCGCGAGTTCGGGCTCGACCTGATCGCCACCGCGCCCAACGTGGTCTACCGCGTGATCATGGAGGACGGCAGCGAGCACATCGTCACCAACCCGAGCGAGTTCCCGGAGGGCAAGATCGGGGAGGTCTACGAGCCGGTCGTACGGGCGACGATCCTCGCCCCGTCCGAGTTCATCGGCTCGATCATGGAGCTCTGCCAGAGCCGGCGCGGCGTGATGCTCGGCATGGACTACCTCTCCGAGGACCGCGTCGAGATCCGCTACACGCTGCCGCTCGCCGAGATCGTCTTCGACTTCTTCGACCAGCTGAAGTCCAAGACCCGCGGCTACGCGTCCCTCGACTACGAGCCCACGGGCGAGCAGACGGCCCACCTCGTCAAGGTCGACATCCTGCTGCACGGCGACAAGGTCGACGCGTTCTCCGCAATCACGCACCGGGACCAGGCATACGCCTACGGGGTGCGGCTCGTCGCCAAGCTCAAGGAGCTAATCCCGCGGCAGGCGTTCGAGGTGCCCGTCCAGGCCGCCATCGGCTCCCGGGTCATCGCCCGCGAGACCATCCGCGCCATCCGCAAGGACGTCCTCGCCAAGTGCTACGGCGGTGACATCTCCCGTAAGCGGAAGCTGCTGGAGAAGCAGAAGGAAGGCAAGAAGCGGATGAAGATGGTCGGCTCCGTGGAGGTCCCGCAGGAGGCCTTCATCGCGGTGCTGTCCAGCGACGACAGCGGCCAGTCCAAGGGCAAGAAGTAGGGCCGAGAGACCGGGGCCGGGGTCAGACACCGGCCCACGGCCGGGCATCAGGACGAGGCGGGGGTACCTCCCAGGCCCTTAAGGCACTGGGGGAGGGTCCGGCGCGCCACCACGGCGCGACGGGCCCGTCCGTATATGTGGGCGTATATGCCCTGTGTCGTGAGTTCGTCGTTGCGTGGCTCCCGTCGCGCTCCCCCTCCGTGGGGCACGCCCTCTCTCCGCAGGGCATGCCCCGTCTCTGTAGGAAGTGACAGGCCGTGGCCTCTTACGTGCGGGGCCTCTCCGCTCTACCCTGATCACTGCTCGATGGTTACTCGTGAGTTAAACAACACCAGCCGCACTAGTCAGTCGCACGCACTGTGAGTCAGTGGAGACGCACTGCCGCGGGCCCGGAGGATGTCGTGAGCGACACACAGACCCTGATCGAGAACCGACCGCCGTCCGTGGCGACTCTCTTCTTGGAGCGCGTGGCGGCCACACCGGACGCCGAGGCCTACCGCTATCCCGTGCCGCCGGCCTCCGGTGAGGGGCCGGACGACTGGAAGTCGCTGAGCTGGGCGGAGGCGGCCGACCGGGTCTACGCCATCGCGGCCGGACTGATCGAGCTGGGCGTGCAGCCGGAGGAGCGGGTGGCTCTCGCCTCCTCGACCCGGGTCGAGTGGATCCTCTCCGACCTCGGCATCCTCTGTGCGGGTGCGGCGACGACGACCGTCTATCCGCAGACGAACGCCGAGGAGTCCGCCTTCATCCTGTCCGACTCGGACAGCCGGGTGCTGATCGCCGAGGACGCCGCGCAGCTCGCCAAGGCGCGCGAGAAGCGCCCCGAGCTGCCGGACCTCACACATGTCGTGGTGATCGACCCGAAGGGTGTCGAGCCCTCCGACGACGACCCCGAGGGCTGGGTCCTCACGCTCGCCGAGCTGGAGGTACGCGGCGCCGCGTACCTGGAGAAGAACCCGGACCTGATCAAGAAGAAGGTCTCGGCGATCACCGCCGACCAGCTTGCGACACTGATCTACACGTCGGGCACCACCGGCCGTCCCAAGGGTGTGCGACTGCCGCAGGACAACTGGTCGTACATGGCGAAGGCCATCGCGGCGACCGGCCTGGTCACGGCCGACGACGTGCAGTACCTCTGGCTGCCGCTCGCGCACGTCTTCGGCAAGGTGCTGACCAGCGGCCAGATCGAGGTCGGGCACGTCACCGCCGTCGACGGCCGGGTCGACAAGATCATCGAGAATCTGCCGGTCGTGCAGCCGACGTACATGGCCGCGGTGCCGCGCATCTTCGAGAAGGTCTACAACGGCGTCGCCGCGAAGGCCCGTGCGGGCGGCCCGGCCAAGTACAAGATCTTCCAGTGGGCGGCCGAGGTCGCCCGCGAGTACGCCAAGGTCACCCAGGACAACTTCCGCCGCACCGGTGCCGCTTCGGCGCCCTTCGGCCTTTCCGCCAAGCACAAGATCGCCGACGCGCTCGTGTACGCGAAGCTGCGGGAGGCCTTCGGCGGCCGGCTGCGCGCGTGCGTCTCCGGCTCGGTCGCGCTGGCGCCCGAGATCGGCTACTTCTTCGCCGGCGCCGGCATCCACATCCTGGAGGGCTACGGACTCACCGAGTCCAGCGCCGCGTCCTTCGTCAACCCCGGTGAGGCGTACCGCACCGGCACGGTCGGCAAGCCGCTGCCCGGCTGCGAGGTGCGCATCGCGGAGGACGGCGAGATCCTGCTGCGTGGCCCGGGCATCATGGAGGGCTACCACGGGCTGCCCGAGAAGACCGCCGAGGTCCTCGAGCCGGACGGCTGGTTCCACACCGGCGACATCGGCGAGCTGTCCCCGGACGGGTACCTGAAGATCACCGACCGCAAGAAGGACCTCTTCAAGACGTCCGGCGGCAAGTACATCGCGCCGACCGAGATCGAGGGCCACTTCAAGGCGGTGTGCCCGTACACCTCCAACATCGTGGTGCTCGGCGCCGACCGGAACTTCTGCAGTGCGCTGATCGCGCTCGACGAGGCCGCGGTCCTCGGCTGGGCCAAGGACAACGGCCTGGCCGGCAAGTCGTACGCCGAGGTGGTCGCGGCGCCGGAGACGGTCGAGCTCATCGACGGGTACGTCAGGCAGCTGAACGAGGGGCTGCAGCGCTGGCAGACCATCAAGAAGTTCAAGTTGCTGCCGCGGGATCTGGACGTCGAGCACGGGGAGTTGACGCCCAGTCTGAAGCTCAAGCGGCCGGTTGTTGAGCGGGAGTATCAGCACCTCATTGATGAGATGTACGCGGGGGCGCGGGAGGCGTGACCGTACGGTGGGCGGCTCGGGCGCCTGATGGGCGCCCGGGCCCGCCAACGGTTCGGCTATTCGGCCTCGGCGGACGGCTCCGCGCCCTCCGGGTCCAGGAGGGTGCAGACGACCGTCAGTAGCTGGTCCACGTTCACGGGCTTGGGTACGTAGTCGTTGGCGCCGCGGGCGATGGACTTCTCGCGGTCGCCCAGCATCGCCTTGGCGGTGAGCGCGACGATGGGCAGGCCGGTCCAGCGCGGGGTGCGGCGGATGGCGGAGATCGTTTCGTAGCCGTCCATCTCCGGCATCATGATGTCCATCAGGACGAGCTCGACGTCCGGATTGCGCTCCAGGGCCTCGATGCCCTCGCGGCCGTTCTCCGCGTACAGCACCGGCATGCCCACGCGTCCCAGCACATGGGTGAGGGCGAAGACGTTGCGGATGTCGTCGTCGACGATCAGCACCCGGCGTCCCGCGAGCACCCGGCCGGCACGGCCAGACTTCCACTCCTCCAGCTTGGTGGGCGTCGGCCAGTTGTCGTCCTGGTCGTGGACGGCTTGGAGGTCCGTGCTCTGCTGTCCGGGCAGGGCGAGTGTGCGCGCGTCCGGCGACGGGCCGGTCGCGGTGTGTCCGGGGCTGACGACCGGGACGTACAGCGTGAAGGTGGAGCCGGCGCCGGGCGTGGACTCGGCGATGATGCGGCCGCCGAGGAGACCCGCGATCTCGCGGCTGATGGACAGGCCGAGGCCGGTGCCCCCGTACTTGCGGTTGGTGGTGCCGTCGGCCTGCTGGAACGCCTCGAAGATCACCGGGAGTTTCTCGGCCGCGATGCCGATGCCGGTGTCGCTGACGGCGAAGGCGACCACCTCGTCGTGGTCGCGTACGAAGCGGTGCTCGGGGTCCTTGACGCGGCTCACGCGCAGCTCGACGCGGCCGTGGGCGGTGAACTTGATGGCGTTGGACAGCAGGTTGCGCAGGATCTGCTGGAGCCGCTGCTCGTCGGAGTACATCTCGCGCGGTACGTCCTCGTCGACCTTGACGTCGAAGGCGAGGCCGCGGTCGAGGGTGACCGGGCGGAACGTCGCGTGGACGTAGTCGAGCAGCTTGATCAGCGGCAGCCGCTTCGGGCGGACGTCCATGCGGCCCGCCTCGATCTTCGACAGGTCCAGGATGTCGTTGATCAGCTGGAGCAGATCGGAGCCCGAGCGGTGGATCGTGGCCGCGAACTGCACCTCCTGGTCGGAGAGATGGCCGTCGGGGTTGTCGGAGAGCAGGCGGGCGAGGATCAGCAGCGAGTTCAGCGGGGTGCGCAGCTCGTGCGACATGTTCGCCAGGAACTCCGACTTGTACTGGGAGCTCGTGGCCAGCAGTGCCGCCTTCTCCTCCAGCTCGGCGTTGGAGCGCTGCAGTTCGGCCTGCTGGCGCTGGAGTTCGTCCGAGCGTTCCTGCAACTGCATCGCGAGCCGCTGGGACTCACCGAGCAGTGACTCGGTGCGGGAGTTGGCGATGATGGTGTTGATCGCGACGCCGATGGTGTTCACGAACTGGTCGAAGAACGCCAGGTGGACGTCGGAGAAGCGCGAGAAGGAAGCCAGCTCGATCACGCCGAGCAGCTTGTCCTCGAAGAGGATCGGGATGATGACGACGCTGGCGGGCGCCGCCTCCCCGAGACCCGAATTGATCTTGATGTAGCCGGGCGGGGCCTCATCGACGAGGATCCGCTTCTTCTCGCGGGCCGCCTGCCGTACGAGGCCGTGGACCGGCATGCCGCCGGTGTCGACGACGGAGCCCTGCGCCGAGCCGTAACCGGCGATGAAGGCCAGGCCCTTGGCGGGGACGGAGGTGCGCAGCGCGGCGCCGTCCTCGTCCGGGTCGGCCAGGAAGAACGCGCCGTACTGCGCGTTCACCAGCGGGGTCAGCTCGCGCAGGATCAGGTCGGCGACCTCCATCAGGTCGCGGTGGCCCTGCATCAGCGCGGCGAGGCGGGCCAGGTTGGACTCCAGCCAGTCCTTGGCGCGGGTGGTCTCGCGGAGGTTGGCCACCATCAGGTTGATGTTGTCCTTGAGCTCGGCGACCTCGCCCTGCGTCTCCACGGTGATGGAGCGGGACATGTCGCCCTGCGCCACGGCGGAGGCGACCTCGGCGATGGCGCGCACCTGGGTGGTGAGGTTCAATGCGAGCTCGTTCACGTTCGTCGTCAGGCGCTTCCACGTGCCGTAGACGCCCTCGACGCGGGCCTGGCCGCCGAGCTGCCCCTCGGAGCCGACCTCTCGGGCCACGCGCGTGACCTCGGAGGAGAATGACGACAGCGTGTCCACCATGGTGTTGATGGTGGTCTTCAGCTCGAGGATCTCGCCGCGCGCGTCCACGTCGATCTTCTTCGACAGGTCGCCCTGGGCCACGGCGGTCGCGACCTGTGCGATGTTCCGCACCTGCGATGTGAGGTTGTCCGCCATGTAGTTGACGTTGTCGGTGAGGTCCCGCCACACACCGGAGACGCCGAGCACCTGGGCGCGGCCGCCGAGCCGTCCGTCCGTACCCACCTCGCGGGCCACGCGTGTGACCTCGTCGGCGAACGCGCGCAGCTGCTCCACCATCGTGTTGACGGTGTCCTTGAGCTCCAGGATCTCGCCGCGCGCGTCGACGGTGATCTTCTTGGACAGGTCGCCGTTGGCGACGGCGGTGGTGACCTGGGCGATGTTGCGGACCTGCGAGGTCAGGTTCAGCGCCATGAAGTTGACGTTGTCGGTGAGGTCTTTCCATACGCCGGAGACACCGCGGACCTGGGCCTGACCGCCGAGGTTGCCCTCGGTGCCGACCTCGCGGGCCACGCGGGTGACCTCGTCGGCGAAGGCGGAGAGCTGGTCGACCATCGTGTTGATCGTCGACTTCAGCTCGAGGATCTCGCCCTTCGCCTCGACCGTGATCTTCTTGCCGAGGTCGCCCTGGGCCACCGCCGTCGACACGAGCGCGATGTTCCGCACCTGGGACGTGAGGTTGTCGGCCATGAAGTTGACGTTGTCGGTGAGGTCTTTCCATACGCCCGACACGCCGCGTACTTGAGCACGGCCGCCGAGGTTGCCTTCCGTGCCGACCTCGCGGGCCACGCGGGTGACCTCGTCGGCGAAGGCCGAGAGCTGGTCCACCATCGTGTTGATCGTGGACTTGAGCTGCAGGATCTCGCCCTGCGCGTCCACGGTGATCTTCTGGCTGAGGTCGCCGTTGGCGACGGCGGTGGTGACCTGGGCGATGTTGCGGACCTGCGAGGTCAGGTTGGACGCCATGAAGTTGACGTTGTCGGTGAGGTCCTTCCATACGCCCGACACGCCGCGCACCTGCGCGCGGCCGCCCAACTGGCCCTCCGTGCCGACCTCGCGGGCGACGCGGGTCACCTCGGCCGCGAACGCCGACAGCTGGTCCACCATCGTGTTCACGGTGAGCTTCAGCTCCAGCAGCTCACCGGTCGCCTCGACCGTGACCGTACGTGTCAGGTCGCCGCGCGCCACCGCCGTGGTCACCAGCGCGATGTCGCGCACCTGTGCGGTCAGCCGGGAGGCCATGGTGTTGACCGCTTCGGTCACATCACGCCAACTTCCGGACAGACCCTGCACTTTCGCGCGGCCGCCCAGCCGCCCCTCGGTGCCGACCTCGCGCGCGACCCGGGTCACCTCTCCCGTGAAGAGCGACAGCTGATCCACCGTCCTGTTGACGGTGCGGCCCAGACGGCGCAGATCGCCTCTCAACTGGCGGTTGCCGTCGTGCAGATCGACCCGCTGCGTCAGGTCGCCGCCCGCGACGGCGTCCAGCACGCGCGTGGCGTTCGCCACGGGCGCCACCAGGGCGTCGATCAGCGTGTTCGCATCCGTCACACACGTCGACCAGTGGCCCTGGCCCGGGCTCGCCGACAGCCGCTCGTCGAGCCGGCCGTGCCGTATGACCTCCCGGCGCACGCGCGTCAGCTCATCGCTGAGATGCTGCTCGCGGTCGGCGATCTGGTTGAAGACGGCGTTCAGTTCGGCCGTGATTCCGTCGGCTCCCTCGGGGGCCCGCACACGGAAGTCACCGTCGCGCAGAGCCGTCATGGCGGCGAGCAGAGGGCGCAGATCCGATGGCGGAATCTGTCCCGTTTCGAGCACGCGCATAGCACTGTTCTCAGTCATGACCGGCCACTTCGGTAACTCGGTGCTTATGGGCGCGGCCAGTCTGTCACTCTGTCCGAGTCGCCTGAGGCGTATTCCCCGAACTGCTCAGGAGCCGCACCGTGGGGCCCATCCCGAGGCAACGGAAGACTGCGTTCCGTGCCGCTGCGTCACCGGCGCACCTGCCCGGAACACCGCCGGTCGCGCGTACGTCGCTGCCCGGCAACCCGCTCGCACCGGCCGCGGCGCGCCGCTTCGTGCGGGCGGTGCTGGCGGAGTGGGCGGGGGTCGACGGGACGGCCGGCTGCGGGACCGCCGGCATGGCATCGGCGGTCGCTGCCGACGTCGCGGCCGCGGACGCCGTGGCCGCCGAAGCCGTGGCCACGGATCAGTCCACCTCGCAGGCCCTTCTGGCGGCGTCCGTCGCCGAACGTCTCGCCGACGATGCGATGGTCCTCGTGAGCGAGCTCGTCACCAACGCCGTTGTGCACGCGGGCACCGACGTGGAGCTGCTGTGCCGGCTCGAACCCGACGAGCCGCTCGAAGCCGCCGCGTATGACTCGGGTGCCCGGGTCGCGGAGCCCGCCGCGTACCCTCCGAACGGTCAGGACACGGAAACTGCCGAGTACGCGTCGGACGACACGGCGGCCACCGAGCCGAGTGCGTACACGGCAGAGGCCGCCTCCGGATCTCTCGTCATCGAGGTCTCCGACCAGCACCCCGCGCGCGAGGTGCGCGGCGACGGGCTCGCCGTGGCGCAGGGGACCCCCGAGTTCGGGCGCGGTCTGCATCTGGTCTCCGCGCTCTCCACGTCCTGGGGCGTCACCTACCGCACCGGCACCAAGACCGTCTGGGCGCGGCTGCCGATCGCCGGCATGCCCGCCGTGCCGGAGACCGAGGAGTACGCAGGGCAGAGCGCCGTGCAGCGCGGGTCAAGCGCGGTCGGCGATCCCTTCCCGTCGCCCGGGCGCACCTCCGCTGATCAGGACTGGGTCAACCGAGGTGCCCTGTCGTTCCTCGCCGAGGCGTCCGATCTGCTGGCCGGGCAGCTCGACGAGGACCTCGTCGCGGCCCTCGCCGGACAGCTCCTGGTGCCGCGGCTCGCCGACTGGTGCGCCGTGTGGCTGAACGACGAGGACGGCAGGGCGGGCTGGGGCACGGACGCCGGAACGGGCGGCCGGCGCGGGGGCGACGGGCACGCCGGCGCCGGGACGGGACCGTCCGGCTGGCCTCGGCTCGCCCGCGTCTGGCACGTCAGCGAGAACCGCATCGAGGAGCTCCGCCGCCTCCTGGAGAAGGAACCGCCGATGCTGCCCGACACGCTGCGCTCGGGAGCGGTTCCGGTGCCCTGGCCCGGCGCGGAGGCGTCATCCGGCGCATCGGACGGCGCATCCGCCGGCCTGCCGGAGGACGCGTCGGAGGCGCCCGGGGCGGCTCTCGCGTACCGGCTCATCGCTGGTGGGCGGCCGCTCGGCACCCTGGTCATCGGCAGGTCCGGTCTCGCCCGCTTCCCCGACGAGATCACCGGGCTCGTCGAGGACTTCTGCCGCCGCGTCGCGCTCGCCATCGGCGCGGCCCGGCAGTACGCCCGCCAGGCCACCATCAGCCGCGTCCTGCAGCGCGGCCTGCTGCCCACGGCGGTCGCGAAGATCCCCGGCGTCGAGTCCGCCCTCGTCTACGAGCCGCGCGACAAGGGCGGCCCGGGCGGCGACTTCTACGACGTGTTCCCCGCCGGAGACGGACGCTGGTGCTTCGCGCTCGGCGACGTCCAGGGCAAGGGGCCCGAGGCCGCCGTCGTCATCGGTCTTGCCAGGCCCTGGCTGCGGCTGCTGGCCCGCGAGGGCTACCAGGCCGCCGAGGTCCTCGACCGCCTCAACCAGATGCTGCTCGACGACGCCACGGAGGCCGCGGACGCCGCCGCGCGCGCCATCGCCGCGGTGGGCGGCCCCGACGTACCGCCCGAGGGCTCCATGCCCCGCTTCCTCTCCGTCCTCTACGGCGAGCTGGTCCCCACCGGCGACGGAGTGCGCTGCACCCTCGCCTCCGCCGGGCACCCGCTGCCGCTGCTGCTGCGCCCCGACGGCGACGTACGACCCACGGCCGCGCCGCAGGTGCTGCTGGGGGTCGTCGAGGACGTGGCGTACCACAGCGAGAGCTTCGACCTGCGGTCCGGCGACACGCTGCTGTGCGTCACGGACGGGGTGACGGAGCGCCGCTCCGGGAGGCGCCAGTTCGACGACGGCGACGGGCTCGCGGCCGCGCTCGCCGACTGCGCGGGGCTGAGCGCGCCCCTCGTGGCCGAGCGGATCCGGCGGCTGGTCCACGAGTTCGCGGACGGGCCGCCGGAGGACGATCTGGCGCTGCTGGTGCTCCAGGCGCAGTGAGCTGCCCCTTCAGGCTCCCGGCGGCCCGGCGGCAGCCCGGCGGAACGGCGCGGTGACTCGGCGCGGTCCGGCCGATTCCTCCGGTACGGGACAATGGAACGCATGCCTTCCGCACTCCCCGACGGCGAGCCCGTGCCCGAGGACGGCGCGCTGCCCGCGCACGCCCTGGCCGGCGCCGCCGACCGCCCCCTCGGGTTCTATCTGCACGTCCCGTACTGCGCCACCCGCTGCGGCTACTGCGACTTCAACACGTACACCGCGACCGAGCTGCGCGGCACCGGCGGTGTGCTCGCGTCCCGCGACAACTACGCGGCGACCCTGACCGACGAGATCCGCCTCGCCCGCAAGGTGCTGGGCGACGACCCGCGGCAGGTGCGGACTGTCTTCGTCGGTGGCGGTACGCCGACCCTGCTGGCCGCCGACGATCTCGTACGCATGCTGGCAGCGATCCGCGACGAGTTCGGGCTCGCTGACGACGCGGAGATCACCACGGAGGCCAATCCGGAGTCCGTCGACCCGGCGTACCTGGCGGCCCTGCGCGAGGGCGGCTTCAACCGGATCTCCTTCGGCATGCAGAGCGCCCGGCAGCACGTCCTGAAGATCCTGGACCGCACGCACACCCCCGGACGCCCCGAGGCCTGCGTCGCCGAGGCCCGCGCGGCGGGCTTCGACCACGTCAACCTCGACCTGATCTACGGCACGCCGGGGGAGTCCGACGACGACTGGCGGGCCTCCCTCGACGCGGCCATCGGGGCCGGCCCGGACCACGTCTCGGCGTACGCCCTGATCGTCGAGGAGGGCACCCAGCTCGCCCGGCGGATCCGCCGCGGCGAGATCCCGATGACGGACGACGACGTGCACGCGGACCGCTATCTGATCGCGGACGAGGTGCTGTCCGGGGCCGGCTTCGATTGGTACGAGGTGTCCAACTGGGCCACCTCGGAGGCCGGGCGGTGCCTGCACAACGAGCTGTACTGGCGGGGCGCCGACTGGTGGGGCGCCGGACCCGGGGCGCACAGCCATGTGGGCGGGGTGCGGTGGTGGAATGTCAAGCATCCCGGGGCTTATGCGGCTGCTCTGGCGGAGGGGCGGTCGCCCGGGGCCGGACGCGAGGTCCTCTCCGAGGAGGACCGGCGTGTCGAGCGGGTCCTGCTGGAGCTGCGGCTCCGGGAGGGGTGCCCGTTGTCCCTCCTCCGCCCGGACGGCCTCGCCGCGTCCCGGCGGGCGCTGTCCGAGGGGCTTCTCGAGAGCGGTCCGTACGAGGACGGGTATGCCGTTCTCACGCTGCGGGGGCGGTTGCTCGCGGACGCGGTGGTCCGGGACCTGGTGGACTGAGGCGCGCCCGATTGGGGGGCGGGGGTGGGGGTCGCTTACCCGTGCCGCCCCAGCGGCACGATCGCCCGGTAGCTACGACGTCACGAAGTCGATCAACTCCTCCACCCTGCCCAGCAACGCCGGTTCCAGGTCCTTGTACGAGTGGACCCGGGACAGGATGTGCTGCCACGCCGCGCCCGTGTTCTCCGGCCAGCCCAGTGCCCGGCACACGCCCGTCTTCCAGTCCTGGCCCCGCGGCACCGTCGGCCACGAGCGGATGCCTACCGCCGACGGCTTCACCGCCTCCCAGATGTCGATGAACGGGTGGCCGACCACCAGCGCGTACTCGCTCGTGACCGACTCCGCGATGCGGGACTCCTTCGTGCCGGGGACCAAGTGGTCCACCAGGACACCGAGGCGGGCGTCCGGGCCGGGTGCGAAGTCCGTGACGACCGCCGGAAGGTCGTCGACGCCCTCCAGGTACTCGACGACGACGCCCTCGATGCGCAGGTCGTCGCCCCACACCTTCTCGACCAGTTCGGCGTCGTGGCGGCCCTCGACGTAGATGCGCCCGGCGCGTGCCACACGCGCTCGTGCGCCCGGGACAGCCACCGAGCCGGATGCCGTACGGGTGGGCCTTACCGGAGCCGATGACGGCCGGACCAGGGTCACCACCTTGCCCTCCAGCAGGAACCCGCGGGGCTCCAGCGGGAACACCCGGTGCTTGCCGAAGCGGTCCTCCAGCGTGACCGTGCCCGCCTCGCAGCGGATCACCGCGCCGCAGAAGCCGGTCCCCGGCTCCTCGACGACCAGTCCTGGCTCCGCAGGGACCTCCGGTGCCGGCTTCGGCTTCTTCCAGGGCGGGGTCAGATCCGGGGAGTACTGGCGCATTCGGATGACGATAGGGAGAAGGCGCGGGCCGTGACTACGACACGCCGAATCGGGCCGCCAGCTGATCGCGTTGCGCCCGGACAAACGCCGCATTCACCGCGGCTCCATGGCCGGGTACGTACACCGCGTCCTCGCCGCCCAGACTGAGCAGCCGGTCCAGGGCGGCGGGCCAGTGGGACGGCACCGCGTCCGGGCCCGCCTGTGGTTCGCCCGACTCCTCGACCAGGTCTCCGCAGAAGACGATCTCGGGAGTTGCGGAGGTGGCGGGGACCAGGACCACCATGTCGTGTCCTGTGTGGCCGGGGCCCACATTCGCAAGGAGCACCTGGTGGCCGTCGCCCAGGTCGAGGGTCCATTCGCCGCTGACCCGGTGACGCGGAGCGACGAGGAGGTCCGCGGCCTCCGCCGCGTCCGCCGGGTCGAGCCCGTGCCGTACCGCGTCGGCCAGGAGATCCTTCCGGCCCGCCGCGAAGACCCAGTCGAGCCCCACCGGGCCGTACACCTCGACCCCCGCGAACGCCGCCGCGCCCAGCACATGGTCGAAGTGCGGATGGGTCAGTGCGAGATGCGTCACGCGCCGGCCGGGGCCGAGCAGCTGCTGTGCCTCCTGGCGCAACTGAGCACCCTCCCGCAGGCTCGACCCCGCGTCGACCATGAGCGCCGCCCCCTCGCCCACGATCAGGCCCACCGTGCAGTCCCACACCGGCAGCCGGCGCCTGCCCACGCGGGGCGACATCCCTTCCCAGCCCCGTGTTCCCCACGCCACGTCCATCAGGTTCCCCACGCCACGTCCGTCACGAGTCCCACGACACGACCTTCACCATCCGGTTGCCACTTCCCTACCGGCGACGCTAGTCCCCGGGGCCTGTCGCGGCGCGACACCCCAGCCCAGACCGCACATATCGGCAGCGCTCCGGTGTGACCGCCCTTGCCGGGGCCGTACCCACCGGCCGTACACTTGGCCCGGGAAGGCTGGCACTCGGGCACAGTGAGTGCCAGGCGAGAGGCGGCAAGGGACGACACGACCTGGAGGTGTGCGCGGATGCTCAGTGAACGCAGACTCGAAGTACTGCGCGCCATCGTCCAGGACTATGTCGGCACCGAGGAGCCCGTCGGCTCCAAGGCCCTGACAGAGCGGCACAGTCTCGGTGTCTCCCCGGCGACCGTACGCAACGACATGGCGGTGCTGGAGGAGGAGGGGTACATCGCCCAGCCGCACACCAGCGCGGGGCGGATCCCCACGGACAAGGGGTACCGCCTCTTCGTCGACAAGCTCGCGGGCGTCAAGCCGATGACCCCGCCCGAGCGCCGGGCCATCCAGAACTTCCTCGACGGCGCCGTCGACCTCGACGACGTCGTGGCACGTACGGTGAGGCTGCTCGCCCAGCTGACCCGGCAGGTCGCGGTGGTGCAGTACCCGTCGCTCACGCGGTCGACGGTGCGCCATGTGGAGCTGCTGTCGATGGCTCCGGCCCGGCTGATGCTCGTACTGATCACGGACACCGGCCGTGTCGAGCAGCGCATGGTCGACTGCCCCGCACCCTTCGGCGAGACCTCGCTCGCCGATCTGCGGGCGCGGCTCAACAGTCGGGTCGTCGGCCGCCGCTTCACCGACGTCCCGCAGCTGGTGCAGGATCTGCCGGAGGCCTTCGAGACCGAGGACCGCGGCACCGTCTCGACCGTGCTCTCGACGCTGCTCGAGACCCTGGTCGAGGAGACCGAGGAGCGGCTGATGATCGGCGGCACCGCCAATCTCACCCGCTTCGGACATGACTTTCCCCTCACCATCCGGCCGGTGCTCGAGGCGCTGGAGGAGCAGGTCGTGCTTCTCAAGCTGCTCGGCGAGGCCAAGGATTCGCAAATGACCGTACGAATCGGTCACGAGATCGCCCATGAGGGGCTCAACTCCACGTCTGTGGTGTCGGTGGGCTACGGTTCGGGCGGCGAGGCAGTCGCCAAGCTCGGCGTGGTCGGCCCGACCCGCATGGACTACCCGGGAACGATGGGAGCAGTACGCGCAGTGGCACGTTACGTCGGACAGATCCTGGCGGAGTCGTAAGTGGCCACGGACTACTACGCCGTACTCGGCGTGCGCCGCGACGCTTCCCAGGACGAGATCAAGAAGGCCTTCCGGAGGCTCGCCCGCGAGCTGCACCCGGACGTCAACCCGGACCCGAAGACGCAGGAGCGCTTCAAGGAGATCAACGCCGCGTACGAGGTGTTGTCGGACCCGCAGAAGAAGCAGGTCTACGACCTCGGCGGCGACCCGCTCTCGGCGAGCGGCGGCGCGGGCGCAGGCGGCTTCGGCGCCGGTGGCTTCGGCAACTTCTCGGACATCATGGACGCCTTCTTCGGTACGGCGTCCCAGCGGGGCCCGCGGTCGCGTACGCGGCGCGGTCAGGACGCGATGATCCGGCTCGAGATCGAGCTGGACGAGGCGGCGTTCGGGACCACCAAGGACATCCAGGTCGACACGGCCGTGGTGTGCAACACCTGCAACGGCGAGGGTGCCGCCCCTGGCACCTCGGCGCAGACGTGTGACATGTGCCGCGGCCGCGGTGAGGTGTCGCAGGTCACGCGGTCCTTCCTCGGCCAGGTCATGACCTCGCGGCCGTGCCCGCAGTGCCAGGGCTTCGGCACGGTCGTGCCCACGCCGTGCCCGGAGTGCGCGGGCGACGGGCGTGTGCGCTCGCGGCGGACGCTGACCGTGAAGATCCCCGCCGGTGTCGACAACGGCACGCGGATCCAGCTCGCAGGTGAGGGCGAGGTCGGGCCCGGCGGCGGGCCGGCCGGTGATCTGTACGTGGAGATCCACGAGCTGCCGCATCCGGTGTTCCAGCGGCGCGGCGACGATCTGCACTGCACGGTCACCATTCCGATGACGGCCGCGGCCCTCGGCACGAAGGTGCCGCTGGAGACGCTGGACGGGCTGGAGGAGGTCGACATCCGGCCCGGTACGCAGTCCGGGCAGTCGATTCCGCTGCACGGGCGCGGTATCACGCATCTGCGGGGCGGCGGGCGTGGCGATCTTGTCGTGCATGTCGAGGTGATGACGCCTACGAAGCTTGATCCCGAGCAGGAGCGGTTGCTGCGGGAGCTGGCGCAGCTGCGGGGGGAGGAGCGGCCCACGGGGCAGTTCCAGCCGGGGCAGCAGGGGCTTTTCTCTCGGCTCAAGGACGCGTTCAACGGGCGGTGACGGCTGCTGTGCGTTGTGGGCTGTGCCTATCCGTTCTGCCCCGGCGGAACGGATAGGCACAGCCCACAGCGCTACCAGCGACTGTCAGCGCTATGCGGAAGGGTCGATTCGGTCTTGTTTGTGGGACGTGACAACATGCGGTCATGTTCAGCGCACTGAGCGATCTCTTTCCTGTTCCGATCGTGCAGGCCCCCATGGCGGGTGGTGTGTCGCGGCCGCAGCTTGCCGCGGCCGTCTCGGAGGCCGGCGGGCTCGGTTTCCTCGCGGCCGGGTACAAGACCGCCGACGGGATGTACCAGGAGATCAAACAGCTTCGCTCGCTGACGGGCCGGCCGTTCGGCGTCAACCTCTTCATGCCGCAGCCCGACTACGCGGACCCGGCGGCCGTCGACGTCTACCGCAATCAGCTCGCCGGTGAGGCCGCCTGGTACGGGACCGAGCTCGGTGACCCCGACAGCGGCCGCGACGACGGCTACGACGCCAAGCTGGCGATCCTCCTCGACGACCCGGTCCCGCTCGTCTCCTTCCACTTCGGCTGCCCGACCCCCGAGGTGCTCGAGTCGTTCTCGCGCGCGGGCACGCTGACCATGGTCACCGCCACCACGGTCGAGGAGGCCCAGGTCGTGCAGCGGGCCGGCGCCGACGCCGTGCTCGTACAGGGCGTCGAGGCAGGCGGCCACCAGGGCACCCATCGCGACAACCCGGAGAACGACGCCGCGGGCATCGGCCTGCTGTCGTTGATCACGCAGGTGCGCGAGAGCGTGCGGCTGCCGATCGTGGCGGCCGGCGGAATGATGCGCGGCGCGCAGATCGCCGGGGCGCTCGCGGCCGGCGCCCAGGCGGCGCAGCTGGGCACGGCGTTCCTGGTCACGCCCGAGTCGGGCGCCAACGCCCTGCACAAGGACGCGCTGACCAACCCCCTCTTCGTCCGCACCGAACTGACGCGCGCCTTCTCCGGGCGCCCGGCTCGCGGTCTCGTCAACCGCTTCATGCGCGAGCACGGCCCGTACGCCCCGGCCGCGTACCCCCAGATCCACCACCTCACCTCCGGTCTGCGCAAGGCCGCCGCGGCGGCCGGTGACCCGCAGGGCATGGCGCTGTGGGCCGGGCAGGGGCACCGGCTGGCGCGGGAGCTCCCGGCCGGGCAGCTCGTCGAGGTGCTGGCCGCGGAACTGGACGCGGCGAAGGCGGCGTTGTCGGCGGAGGCCGGCTCATGACCGCGCCGGTGTTCGTGGTGGACGAGGTCCCGGGCGGCCCCGAGTACGTGCTGGACGGGCCCGAGGGGCGACACGCCGTATCGGTGAAGCGGCTGCGGCCGGGCGAGGACGTCGTGCTCACCGACGGGCGCGGCCGCTGGACGGAAGGCGTCGTCAAGGCGGCCGAGGGCAAGGACCGGCTCGTCGTGACGGACCTGACGGCCGTCGAGGAGGAGCCGCCGCCCACGCCCAGGATCACCGTCGTGCAGGCCCTCCCCAAGGGCGACCGGGGCGAGCTCGCCGTGGAGACCATGACCGAGACCGGCGTCGACGTGATCGTGCCGTGGTCGGCGTCGCGCTGCATCACGCAGTGGAAGGGCGAGCGGGGCGTCAAAGCGCTCGGCAAGTGGCGGGCGACGGCGCGCGAGGCGGGCAAGCAGTCGCGCCGGGTGCGCTTCCCCGAGGTCGTGGACGCCATGACGACCAAACAGGTCGCCGCGCTTCTGGCCGAGGCCGACCTCGCGGCCGTCCTGCACGAGGAACGGGACTACGACAGCGAGCCGCTGGCCACCGTCGAACTCCCCGCGAGCGGCGAGATCGTGCTCGTCGTAGGGCCCGAAGGGGGAGTCTCACCCGAAGAGCTCCAGGTCTTCGCGGCGGCAGGCGCCAGGACGTACCGGCTGGGGCGTACCGTGCTGCGTACGTCGACCGCGGGGACGGCGGCGGTCGCGCTGCTGCTCGGCCGCACCGGCCGCTGGTCCTGACGCCTGGCCGATCCCGGCGACCTCACCGGTCACCGCAGGGCGGCCCCGGATGTGCGCCACGAAGGAGGCCCCGTTGGAACTCGCCCAGGTGAGGCTGCTCGTCTCTGACTTCCAGGCCTGCTACCGCTTCTACGCCGACGTGCTCGGGCTGAAGCCGCAGTCGGGCGCGGAGCACGGCCCGTACGAGAAGTTCAGCCCGGCCGTCGGCTCGGCGGGCATCGCGTTGCAGGACCGCGCCATGATGGCCGAGGTGCTCGGGGAACTCGCCGACTCCGTGAACGGGCACCGCTCCCTGGTGGTGCTGCGCGTCGACAACCTCGACGCGTACTGCGCGGAACTCGTGGGCCGTGGAGCGATCCTCGAGCACGGCCCTGCCGCCATGACGGACCGTATGCGCGTCGCCCATCTCAAGGACCCCGAGGGCAATCTGGTGGAGCTTCAGGAGTGGCTGCTGATGCGCGGCTGAGGGCCCCGGGCGGCACGACAGGGCAGGTGACCGCGCAGGTCCGCGGCCCGAACTGATCGAAAAGGCTGACCTGGACGGCGGTGACTGCTTAGTGTGATCGGGTGACACAGCCCGCGTACCTTCGGTTCCCGCATCTGCACGGCGACCTGCTCGCCTTCACCGCTGAGGACGACGTCTGGGTCGCGCCCCTCGACGGCGGCCGCGCCTGGCGGGTCAGCGCCGACAACGTGCCCGTGAACCACCCCCGGATCTCTCCGGACGGCACCACCGTCGCCTGGACCTCCACCCGCGACGGGGCGCCCGAGGTGCATGTCGCACCGGTCGACGGGGGACCGTCCCGGCGGCTGACGTACTGGGGCAGCCAGCGCACGACCGTCCGCGGCTGGACCCCCGACGGGCATGTCCTCGCGCTCACCACGCACGGTCAGGCCTCGCTGCGCCGCAGCTGGGCGCGGGCCGTACCGCTCGACGGCGGTCCCGCGGCCACCCTTCCGTACGGGCCCGTGGGCGCCGTCGCGTACGGCCCCGAGTCCCAGGTCGTGCTGCTGTCCGCGACGATGGGACGCGAGGCCGCCTGGTGGAAGCGGTACCGGGGCGGCACCGCGGGCAAGCTGTGGATCGACCGCGAGGGGGACGGCGAGTTCGTCCGGCTGCATGCCGATCTCGACGGGAACATCGAGTACCCGATGTGGGTCGGCGAGAGGGTCGCGTTCCTCTCCGACCACGAAGGCACGAATGCCGTCTACTCGTCCCTCGCCGACGGCTCCGACCTGCGGCGACACACCCCCGTGGACACCGCGACCGGCTTCTACGCACGGCACGCCTCGACCGACGGCAGCCGGGTCGTCTACGCCTCCGCCGGTGAACTGTGGCTTCTGGACGACCTCGACGCCGCGGAGCCCCGCCGGCTCGACCTGCGCCTCGGCGGGCAGCGGGTCGACCTCCAGCCGCACCCGGTCAGCGCCGCCCGCTGGTTCGGCGCCGCCGCACCTGACCACACCGGGCGCGGCAGCGCCGTCTCCGTCCGCGGCGCCGTCCACTGGGTCACCCACCGCGAGGGCCCCACCCGCGCGCTCGCCGCCACACACGGCGTACGCGCCCGGCTGCCGCGGACCTTCCGGGTGGACGGCGAGGAACACGCCGTGTGGGTGACCGACGCCGAAGGCGACGACGCGCTGGAGTTCGCCCCCGCCACCGGCCTCGCACCCGGCGCGACACCGCGGCGGCTCGCCGCGGGGCAGCTCGGCCGCGTCCTGAGCCTCGCGATGGCCCCCGACGGCAGCCGCGCCGCCGTCGCCTCGCACGACGGGCGGGTCCTGCTCGTCGAACGCGAGACCGGAGAGGTACGGGAGGTCGACCGCAGCGAACACGCAGATGCCAGCGGGCTGGTCTTCTCACCCGACTCGGCGTGGCTCGCCTGGTCCCACGCGGGCCCCGAACCGCTGCGCCAGCTCAAACTCGCCAACACCGCGGACCTGTCGGTCACCGAGGCGACCCCCCTGCGGTTCCAGGACTACTCGCCCGCGTTCACGCTGGACGGCAAGCACCTGGCGTTCCTCTCGGCACGGTCCTTCGACCCGGTCTACGACGAGCACGTCTTCGACCTGGCGTTCGTGGGCGGATCGCGGCCACATCTGATCACCCTGGCCGCCACGACTCCTTCGCCCTTCGGGCCGCAGCGGCACGGCAGGCCCTTCGACGCGCCCGACAAGGACGAGACGCCCGACAGTGAGGGCGCCCCCGTGACCCGTATCGACCTGGACGGACTTGCCGACCGCATCGTGCCGTTCCCCGTCGAGGCCGCCCGCTACACGACCCTGCGGGCCGCCAAGGACGGCGTGCTGTGGCTGCGCCACCCGGTGCTGGGGGCGCTCGGCACTTCCCGCGCCACGCCCTCCGACCCCGAACCGAAGACCGAGCTCGAGCGCTACGACCTCGTGCAGCAGCGCCTCGAGGAACTCGCCGGGGACGCCGACCACTTCGCGGTCACCGGCGACGGCAAACGCGTCCTGCTCTGGACCGGGGAACGGCTCAAGGTGGTGCCGAGCGATCGGCGCGCCTCGAACGACGACGACAGCGACACCAACATCACCGTCGATCTGTCCCGCGTCCGGCGGACCATCGACCCCGCCGCCGAATGGCGGCAGATGTTCGACGAGACCGGCCGCCTCATGCGGGACAACTTCTGGCGGCCCGACCTCGGCGGCGTCGACTGGGACGGCGTACTCGACCGCTACCGGCCCGTCCTGGAGCGCGTGGCCACCCACGACGACCTCGTCGACCTGCTGTGGGAGGTCCAGGGCGAGCTCGGCACCTCGCACGCCTACGTCACACCGCGCGGCGGCTGGGGCGGCTCCGGGACCCGGCAGGGGCTGCTCGGCGCCGACATCTCGCGGCACGAGGACGGCAGTTGGCGCATCGACCGCATCCTGCCGTCGGAGACGTCCGACCCCGACGCGCGCTCGCCGCTCGCCGCGCCCGGCGTCGCCGTGCGCGCCGGGGACGCGATCGTCGCGGTCGGCGGGCAGCCCGTCGACCCGGTGGCCGGGCCCGGACCGCTGCTCGTCGGCACGGCGGGCAAGCCCGTCGAACTGACGATCTCACCGGTCGGCGGGGGAGACCTGCGCCATCCGGTGGTCGTGCCCATCGACGACGAGGAGCCGTTGCGGTACCACGCCTGGGTCGCGGACCGCCGTGCGTACGTCCACGAGAAGTCCGGCGGAAGGCTCGGCTATCTCCACGTCCCCGACATGCAAGCGCCCGGCTGGGCCCAGATCCACCGCGACCTGCGCGTCGAAGTCGCCCGCGAGGGACTGGTGGTGGACGTCCGTGAGAACCGCGGCGGCCACACCTCGCAGCTCGTCATCGAGAAGCTCGCCCGGCGCATCGTCGGCTGGGACCTGCCGCGCGGAATGCAGCCGTACAGCTATCCGCTGGACGCGCCCCGCGGGCCCGTCGTCGCCGTCGCCAACGAGTTCTCCGGCTCGGACGGCGACATCGTCAACGCCGCGATCAAGGCGCTGGGCATCGGGCCCGTCGTGGGCGTGCGGACCTGGGGCGGGGTCATCGGCATCGACAGCCGGTACCGGCTCGTCGACGGCACGCTCGTCACCCAGCCCAAGTACGCCTTCTGGCTGGAGGGGTACGGGTGGGGCGTCGAGAACCACGGCGTCGACCCGGACGTCGAGGTCGTCCAGGCGCCGCAGGACCATGCGGCGGGGCGGGATCCGCAGCTGGACGAGGCGATACGGATTGCGCTGGCGGCGCTGGCGGAGAATCCGGCGAAGGGGGCGCCGGGGTTGCCGGCGCTGGACTGACGCGCCGCCTGCCCCTTGGCGGGGCAGCGCCCACTCGCTGTGCGCGGGCACGCCGCTCCCGTTGTGGGCAGGCGTTCCGCCCCAGAGGAACGATTGCCCACAGCGGAGGGTGGGAGCGGCGCGGCCGTGGGCTGGGCGTGGTGGATACCATGCCGTTGTAAACGATCAGCGTCGTGAGGAGGCCGCAGATGGCGGGCGAAGCGCAGGCCGACTGCCTGTTCTGCAAGATCGTCGCGGGAGAGGTCCCGGCAACCGTCGTACGGGAGACCGAGACCACCGTCGCCTTCCGCGACATCAACCCCCAGGCACCGACCCACGTGCTGATCATCCCCAAGGTGCACTACCCGGACGCCGCGACGCTAGCCGCCGCCGAGCCGACGATCATCGCCGACATACTGCGTGAGTCCCGCGAGGTCGCCGCCGGGGACAAGGTCGAGGACCGTGGCTACCGGGTCGTCTTCAACACCGGCACGGGCGCGGGCCAGACCGTGTTCCACGCGCACCTGCACGTGCTGGGCGGCCGCGGCCTCCAGTGGCCCCCCGGGTAACAGCCGGTGTCCGTACGTGAATTGGTGGTGCTCGGCACCGCCAGTCAGGTGCCGACCCGGCACCGCAACCACAACGGCTATCTGCTGCGCTGGGACGGCGAGGGTCTGCTCTTCGACCCCGGCGAGGGCACCCAGCGGCAGATGCTGCGCGCCGGGGTCGCCGCGCACGACCTGAACCGGCTGTGCGTGACGCACTTCCACGGCGACCACTCGCTCGGTCTCGCCGGGGTGATCCAGCGGATCAACCTCGACCGGGTGCCGCACGAGATCACCGCGCACTATCCGCGGTCGGGGAAGCGGTTCTTCGACCGTCTGCGGTACGCGACGGCGTACCGCGAGACGGTCGGCCTGACCGAGGTTCCGGTCTCCGCCGACGGGGTGGTGGCCGCCACTCCCTCGTACACCCTCGAGGCGCGCAAGCTCTCCCACCCCGTCGAGTCCTACGGCTACCGGCTGGTCGAACCGGACGGCCGCCGCATGCTGCCCGAGCGGCTCGCCGCACAGGGCATCAAAGGGCCGGACGTGGGCCGCATCCAGCGCGAGGGCGTGCTGGACGGCGTGGCGCTCGAGGACGTCAGCGAGGTGCGGCGCGGCCAGCGGTTCGCCTTCGTCATGGACACTCGGCTGTGCGACGGCGTGCACGCGCTCGCCGAAGGGTGCGACATGCTCGTCATCGAGTCGACGTTCCTTCACGAGGACGAGCACCTGGCTGTGGAACACGGTCACCTGACCGCCCTGCAGGCGGGCCGGGTGGCGAGGGATGCCGGCGTACGGCACCTCGTACTCACGCACTTCAGCCAGCGCTACAACGACCGTGGCGGCCCGACCGGGACGGGGGCCGGAGTCGCGGACGAGTTCGAGCGCGAGGCGCGCGTCGCGGGGTTCGACGGGGAGCTGACGGTGGCCGCGGATCTGATGCGGGTGCCGCTGCCGAGGCGCGGCGCCGGCGCGGGATGAGTACGCACGCGCGCGTGCCTCTGTTTTTGCTCGTCTCGTCCGCGTGGGTCGTCCGCGTGGGTCGTCCGTGTCTGGGCCGTTTTCTCCGCTGTGCGGCGCTCCTCGTACGATGAAGATCCCGTGCCGCCCCATGGCACGCACCCCACGACTCGACGTAAGGCGCGCCCGTGCCCCTCCCCAAGGCCGAACTCCACCTCCACATCGAAGGCACCCTCGAACCCGAGCTCGCCTTCGCGCTCGCTGCGCGCAACGGCGTCGAGCTGCCGTACGCGGACACCGAAGAGCTACGCAAGGCGTACCAGTTCAGTGATCTGCAGTCGTTCCTCGACCTGTACTACGAGCTGATGGCCGTGCTCCGTACCGAGCAGGACTTCGAGGAGCTCGCGGACGCCTATCTCGAGCGGGCCGCCGCGCAGGGTGTGCGGCATGCGGAGATCTTCTTCGACCCGCAGGCGCACGTCGCGCGCGGGGTCGGCATCGGCACGGTGATCGAGGGCCTGGCGCGGGCGCTGGACCGGTCCGAGGAGCGGCACGGCGTATCGACGCAGCTCATCATGTGCTTCCTGCGGGACCAGTCCGCCGAGTCCGCGATGGAGACCCTCGAGGCCGCGAAGCCGTATCTGAACCGGATCGTGGGCGTCGGGCTCGACTCGGCCGAGGTGGGGCACCCGCCGGTGAAGTTCCGCGAGGTGTACGAGGCGGCGGCCGCCCTCGGGCTGCGACGTGTCGCCCACGCGGGCGAGGAGGGGCCGCCCGCGTACATCTGGGAAGCCCTCGACGTGCTCGGCGTCGAGCGCGTCGACCACGGGCTGCGGGCCATGGAGGACCCGGAGCTGGTGGAGCGGCTGGTGCGGGAACGCGTGCCGCTGACGCTGTGCCCGCTGTCGAACGTACGGCTGCGTGCCGTGGACGTCCTCGAGCAGCACCCGCTGGGGCGGATGCTCGACGCCGGGCTGATGTGCACGGTCAACTCCGACGATCCCGCCTATTTCGGCGGGTACGTCGGGGACAACTTCCATGCGGTTCGGGATGCGCTCGGGCTTGAGCTGGAGCAGATGCGGGTGCTTGCGCGGAACTCCTTCGAGGCGGCGTTCCTTGAGCATGACGAGGGGCGGCGGGCGCGGTATCTCGCGGAGGTGGAGGCGTACGAGTTCGGCGTCGGGTGACGCCGTTGGGGGGCCTTTACGCCGCTCCGCGGCGGGGCTGTGCCGCTCCGCGGCCCTGGATCACGCCGCTCCGCGGCTGGTTTCTTCGCCGCTCCGCGGCGGGTTTCCCGCCCACCCGGCCCCTTTGGCCCTGCCGGGCCCCGACCCCGGCCGCTCCACGGCCACCCTCACGCCGCTCCGCCTGGCCCCCTCCTCGGCTCAGCGGGCCGCCGTCGGCGTCTTCCTCTGGGGCGTCCGCTCCGGGGCCGCCGGGGCGAACGGCCGTTGGGACAGGGGGCGTCGTGGGCGCCGGACCGCGATCTCCACGACCGGCTGTTCCGGTGTGCCGATCTGGGGGAGCGGTCCGGTCGGGGCGCCGGTCTTGGCGGCGAGTACCGCCGCGGGCGCGCCGCCCCGGCGGCGGACGGCGCCGGGTACGAGCGGGCGGCCGCCGGTGTGCAGGGCGACCGCTGTCAGCGGTGCGGCCAGGACGAGGAGCCCGGCGCCCAGGAGGGCGCCCATCGCCGGGTAGCCCGCCCATGCCGACAGCAGGCTGCCGGCCAGCGGTCCGCACGCCGTACCGAGGGATGAGGCCGAGCCGCACAGCACCGCCCAGCGGCCGCGCGGATCCAGCGACGCGGCCAGACCGATGAGGTACGACAGGACCACGGGGTAGACCGTGTTCCAGGCGATCTCGCCGGTCGCGAAGGACGGCAGGTCGTCGGCGGATGCGCTGACCGCGATGCAGCAGGCGATCAGCGCGGTGCCCGCGCCGATCGGCAGTGCACGCCCCAGCCGCGCGCCCAGCGCACCGGCGCCGATGACGCCGAGGAGTGCGGCGCCCAGTGCCGCCGCGAAGACGGCGCCCACGGTGGCTTCGCCGAGTCCCGCCTGGCCGGTGCCGATACGGCTGCTCACGCCCCATAGGGCGTTCTGGGCCAGCGACCAGCAGAGCATGGCGCCTGCGAGGGCGAGTCCCGAACGGCGGTGGGGGAGGGGAGTGCCGGGTGCGGCGGCGGTGCCGGCCGTGGCGCCTGGCTCGGCCAGTCGGCCCGTCGCGGGCCAGACCAGCAGCGCCGTGAGCGCGAGTGCGGCGAACGGCAGGCCGTGCCCGTCGCCGAGGTGAGGGATCGTCAGATACAGGGCGCCGGCCAGTGCCGACACGCCGAGCAGTCCGAACGTCGAGGTCCGGTGCGGATCGCGTCGGCCGGCGATGCCCGCCGCGGCGACCGTCGTCGCCGTACCGGAGCCGAATCCGCCCGCTGCCGCGCCGGCCACGACGAGCGGTACGGCCGAGGACAGTGCGGCGCAGCCATAGCCGGCGGCCGCCAGCAGCAGCCCGGCCCGGGCCAGCCGTCGCGGGCCGAAGGCTTCCACGCGGGAGGCGAGGACGAAGCCCGCGGAGGCGGAACACAGCAGCAGTGCGCTGCCGACGGCTCCGGCCTGTGTGGGGCCGAGGCCGAGGCCGGCGCCGAGACGGCCCACCACGGTGGGCAGGAGATAGGCGGCCAGGTAGCCGGCCGTGAAGAGGGCGACGAGCGGCCAGGAGGCAGCGGGCGGCACGGAGTTGCGGCGCGGCGACACGGGCGTTCCCAGGGCATGCGAAAACGACAGATGAGGGGTGAAGAGGGGTGGAGCGGCTGTCGACGGACAGGAACGCGCGCCAATTTGTATCAAGCACGTAGAGCCGCGAAGAAGCCGGGGTGGCGTGATCTACGGCACATTGGGTTTGCGGTGCGAAGGCCCGGGTAGCAGCAGTGCCTTACGCGGCCGAGTGCCTCGGGCTCGGGCGGCGCGTTGCCGGGTGCCCGCTCGGGCCTGTTGCCGGTGTCTGGTCGCCGAGTGCCGGTTCCTCGTCGGCGAGTTGCGGGTGAGGTGCGGCGGCCGGCTCAGCGCCAGTTCGGCGCGCCGTTCGCCCGCGGTGCGGTCGCCTCGATCTTGGCGCGGATCTCCTGCATCACGGTGATGATCTGCTGCTCGTGCTCGTCCGTGAGTCGCGCCACCGGTACCGAGCAGCTGATCGCGTCCTGCGCGGGTGCGGGCGCGTCGTAGCGCAGTGCGAAGCCGAAGCCGACGATGCCGATGACGCCCTCCTCGCGGTCCGTGGAGTAGCCGCGTTCGCGGACCGCGGCCAGGTCGGCGGCGAGTGAGGCGCGGTCGGTGAGGGTGTCCGGGGTGGCGCGTTCGTACGGGCCGTCGGGCAGCTCGGTGTCCGGGCGTTCGGCGAGCAGTGCCTTCCCGAGCGCACCCATGTGGGCGGGGAGCCGTCGGCCCACCCGGGTGATCGTGCGCAGGTACTCGTGCGACTCGCGGGTGGCCAGATATGCGACGTCCGCCCCGTCGAGCCGGCCCATGTGGATGGTCTCGCCGAGCGCCTCCGACGCCTCGTCGAGGTAGGGGCGGACGAGGCGCACGCGCGGGTCGGAGTCCAGGTAGGTCGTGCCGGTGAGCAGGGCGTGGATGCCGATGCCGTAGAGGGAGCCGGTGGTGTCCGTGCGGACCCAGCCGCGGCTGATCAGCGTCTGCAGGAGGGCGTACATCGAGCTGCGCGGTACGCGGAGCTCGTCGGCGAGCTCCTGCAGGCGCGCAGGCCGGTCGCCGCGCGCGGCCAGCAGTTCCAGCAACTCCACCGTGCGTGCGGCGGACTTCACCTCGCGGACGCCGCCCTGCTCGGACGCCGGGCGCGCTGCCGGTCCGGCATCCGGGCCGGTTCGCGGGGCATCTGAGCCGGTTCGCCGGCGGACGTCTTCCGACATGCGTCGATCGTAGTAGCAGGTGGGCCGGGCGGGGTCCGGTGCGGGCGTGGTCGGGGCGGGCCGGGCGACCGCGTGTGTGCCGGTCGGCCGGTCGTCGCGGACATTGCGCGGCCCGTGTCCGGCTTGTCCTTGACGGTGCCCGCTCGTCTCTCTAGCCTCCATTCTCATGCACGGACATCATCTACATATGAAGATGGTGTGGCCGCTGTCAGTGGCGGGACGCCGTGGACGGCAGGGAGGGCGAGGATGACGACAGGACGCGATCTGACCATCAGCGAGGTGCGGCTCACGCCGGTCCTCATCGCCGACCCGCCGCTGCTGAACGCGCAGGGCGTCCACCAGCCCTACACCCCCCGCCTGATCGTGGAGGTCGTGACCGCCGGCGGGATCACGGGCGTCGGCGAGACGTACGGCGACACCAAGTACCTGGAGCTGGCCCGGCCCTTCGCCGACCGGCTCGTCGGGCGCCAGGTCTCGGAACTCAACGGACTCTTCACCGTCGCCGACGAGGTCGCCGTGGACGCCGCCCGCGTCGAGAACGCGCTCGACGTCGGCGGCCAGCGCGGCGTCCAGACCGCCGACAAGCTGCGGCTGTCCGTCGTGTCCGCTTTCGAGGTGGCCTGCCTCGACGCGTTCGGCAAGGCTCTCGGCCTGCCCGTGCACGCGCTGCTCGGCGGCAAGGTGCGCGACGCGGTCGAGTACAGCGCCTACCTCTTCTACAAGTGGGCCGACCACCCCGCGGGCGTGGCGAGCGAGAAGGACGACTGGGGCGAGGCCGTCGACCCCGCCGGGATCGTCGAGCAGGCCCGCAGGTTCACCGAGCGCTACGGCTTCACATCCTTCAAGCTCAAGGGCGGTGTCTTCCCGCCCGACGAGGAGATCGCCGCGATCAAGGCGCTCGCCGAGGCCTTCCCCGGCCACCCGCTGCGACTCGACCCCAACGGCGCCTGGTCCGTGGAGACCTCGCTGAAGATCGCCGCCGCACTCGGCGACGTCCTCGAGTACCTGGAGGACCCGACGGTCGGCACCGACGGCATGGCCGAGGTCTCCGCGCAGACGTCCGTCCCGCTCGCCACCAACATGTGCGTGACGACCTTCGCGGAGATCAAGGAGGCGTTCACACGCGACGCCGTCCAGGTGGTGCTCTCCGACCACCACTACTGGGGCGGGCTGCACAACACCCGTGCACTGGCGGCCATCTGCCGCACCTTCGGCGTCGGCGTCTCCATGCACTCCAACACCCATCTGGGGATCAGCCTTGCCGCGATGACCCATGTCGCGTCGACCGTCCCGAACCTCCATCACGCCTGCGACTCCCACTACCCCTGGCAGTCCGAGGACGTCCTCACCGAACGCATCGCCTTCGAGGGCGGCACCGTGAAGGTCACCGACGCTCCCGGCCTCGGTGTCGAACTCGACCGCGACAAGCTGGCGTTCTTGCACCAGCGGTGGCTCGACGACGACGGGACGATGCGCGACCGCGACGACGAGGCGGCGATGCGGGTCGCCGACCCGGAGTGGACGCCGCCGGCTGTGCCGCGCTGGTAGCCCCTCCGAAGGCGGGCAACAGGCCCCTGGCAGGGTGGTTGACAACTGCTGCTCGGAGCGGTTCGTCGGCCCCGGGTTCCGGCACACTTGGCTCACCAGCACCTTTCACCGGGAGCGTGTCGTGAGCGCGTACGACCGAGAGCCGCCAGGGGCGTATCACGGAGCCCATGTGGACCCGCTTGCCGAGCTGCGTACCGCCGACGACCCGCCCTGGGACGTCTACCTCACGGGCACCGTCTTCCTCGACATCGTCTTCACCGGACTCGACTCCGCGCCCGAGCGCGGAACGGAGTCCTGGGCACGGGGCATGGGCTCCAGCCCGGGCGGCGTGGCCAACATGGCGACCGCGCTCGCCCGGCTGGGCCTGCGCACCTCGCTGGCCGCGGCCTTCGGCGACGACCACTACGGCGAGTACTGCTGGGACGCCCTGGAGCAGGGCGAGGGCATCGACCTCTCGGCGTCACGCAGCGTGCCGGAGTGGCACTCGCCGGTGACCGTCTCCATGGCGTACGAAGGCGAACGCGCCATGGTGTCCCACGGGCACGAGCCGCCACCGGACGGGCCCGCTCCGGAATGCCCGCCACGCGCGCGTGCCGCCATCGCCTCGCTCACGTCGGGCAGGCGCGCGCCGTGGATCGCAGAGGTCGCGAGCAACGGGACCCTGGTCTTCGCGGACGTCGGCTGGGACGACACCGGCCGCTGGGACCTCGCCGGACTGGCCGACCTCGAGCACTGCGAGGCGTTCCTGCCGAACGCCGAGGAGGCCATGCGGTACACCCGCACCGACTGCCCGCGTGCCGCGGCGCACGCTCTCACCGACTACGTACCGCTCGCCGTGGTGACCCTCGGCGCGCAGGGGGCGTACGCCGTGGACGGGCGGACGGGCGAGACGGCGGAGGTGCCCGCGATCGAGGTGGAGGAGCTTGATCCGACCGGGGCCGGGGACGTCTTCGTCGCCGGGTTCGTCACCGGCACGCTGGCCGGGTGGCCGCTGGCCGACCGGGTCGCCTTTGCGGGGCTGACCGCGGCGCTGTCCGTGCAGGAGTTCGGGGGGTCGCTTTCGGCGCCCGGGTGGGCGGAGATTGCCGCGTGGTGGCGGCGGGTGCGGGCGTATGACGACCAGGATCCCGCCGCGTTGCGGCGGTACGCGTTCCTGGAAGCGTTGCTTCCCGATGTTGCCCGGCCTTGGCCCCTTCGGCGGGCCGTGCCGACTATTGGCTTTCGCGCCGCCCGGTAGTCGTTCGTTGCCCTACTAGTAGCGGCACCGTGCGTCGTGGGCACAGCGATGCGGCGCGGCGCGACCGCCCACAGCGGTGTCGCGCGGCGCGACCGCCCACAGCGGTGACCGGGAGCGGTACGAAAAGTTCTACGGGCATGTCCGTGGGTCGTCGTACCCTGGGCAGTGCACAGGCTGCCGAAGCGGTAGGCAGGCGTTCCGTATTGAGGAGGATGAGCAGGCATTCAGAGCCGGCCCATGACTCAGACACCCACAGCTCACACCCCCGCGCAGGGGCAGGCACGAGCGCACTTCACCGTCCCGGCCAAGCACCCGATGGTCACCGTGCTGGGTTCCGGAGACTCCCTCCTGCGCGTGATCGAGAAGGCCTTCCCGGCGACCGACATCCACGTCCGGGGCAACGAGATCAGCGCCGTCGGCGACTCCCACGAGGTCGCCCTCATCCAGCGCCTGTTCGACGAGATGATGCTGGTGCTCCGCACCGGGCAACCGATGACGGAGGACGCAGTGGAACGCTCGATCGCCATGCTCCGAGCGAGCGAGAACGGCGAGAGCGGCGGCACCCAGGAGACCCCCTCCGAGGTCCTCACGCAGAACATCCTGTCCTCGCGCGGCCGCACCATCCGCCCCAAGACGCTCAACCAGAAGCGGTACGTCGACGCGATCGACAAGCACACGGTCGTCTTCGGCATCGGTCCGGCCGGCACGGGCAAGACGTATCTCGCCATGGCCAAGGCGGTCCAGGCCCTGCAGTCCAAGCAGGTCAACCGGATCATCCTGACCCGCCCGGCCGTCGAGGCCGGCGAGCGGCTCGGCTTCCTGCCCGGCACGCTCTACGAGAAGATCGACCCGTACCTGCGCCCGCTGTACGACGCGCTGCACGACATGCTCGACCCGGATTCGATCCCGCGGCTCATGGCGGCGGGGACCATCGAGGTGGCCCCCCTCGCCTACATGCGAGGCCGGACGCTCAACGACGCGTTCATCATCCTCGACGAGGCGCAGAACACGAACCCCGAGCAGATGAAGATGTTCCTCACCCGCCTCGGCTTCGACTCGAAGATCGTGATCACGGGTGACGTGACGCAGATCGACCTGCCCGGCGGCACCAAGAGCGGTCTGCGGCAGGTCCGGGAGATCCTCGATGGCGTCGAGGACGTCCATTTCTCTCTGCTCACCTCGTCCGACGTCGTACGGCACAAGCTGGTCGGCCGTATCGTCGACGCCTACGAGCAGTACGACCGCCGCAACGGCACCGACCACGGCCCCCACGGTCCCCATGGCCCCCACCAGGGCCGCGCCTCCCGGGGGCAGTGACCGGGGCAGTGACAGTCCACCAGCAGGAGACCAGCACGACCATGTCGATCGACGTCAACAACGAGTCCGGAACCGAGGTCGACGAGCAGGCGATCCTCGACATCGCCCGCTACGCCCTCGCACGGATGCGCATCCACCCGCTCTCCGAGCTCTCGGTGATCGTCGTGGACGCCGACGCCATGGAGCAGCTCCACATCCAGTGGATGGACCTGCCGGGACCGACGGATGTCATGTCCTTCCCGATGGACGAGCTGCGCCCGCCGTCGAAGGACGACGAGGAGCCCCCGCAGGGCCTGCTCGGCGACATCGTGCTCTGCCCCGAGGTCGCCGCCAAGCAGGGCCAGGAGGCTGAGACGCAGCACTCCATGGACGAGGAGCTCCAGCTGCTCACCGTCCACGGAGTGCTGCACCTGCTCGGATACGACCACGAGCAGCCCGACGAGAAGGCCGAGATGTTCGGCCTGCAGTTGGCGATCGTGGACGGCTGGCGGGCGGAGAAGGGCATGACCGGCCCCTCCCCGGCCCCGACCGTCTCATAGTGCCGTGAGCGGACAACTGATCATCGGCGCCGTCCTGCTGGTCGTCGTCGCCTGGCTCGCCGCCTGCGCGGAGGCGGGCCTCGCTCGCGTCTCCAGCTTCCGTGCGGCGGAGGCGGTGCGCAGCGGGCGGCGCGGCGCCGCCAAGCTCGCCCAGGTCGCGTCCGACCCCACCCGCTATCTCAACGTCGCGCTGCTCGTGCGCGTGGCCTGCGAGATGGCGGCGGCCGCGATCGTCACGTACGCGTGCCTGATCGAGTTCGACGAGACCTGGGAGGCGCTCACCCTCGCCATCGCGGTCATGGTGCTCGTCAGCTATGTCGCGGTCGGCGTCTCGCCGCGCACCATCGGCCGCCAGCACCCGCTGAACACGGCGACGATCGCGGCGTACGTCCTGGTCCCGCTGGCCCGCATCATGGGCCCCATCCCGTATCTGCTGATCCTCATCGGCAACGCGCTCACGCCCGGCAAGGGCTTCCGCCGCGGCCCGTTCGCCTCCGAGGCCGAGCTGCGCGCGCTGGTCGACCTCGCCGAGCAGGAGTCGCTGATCGAGGACGACGAGCGCCGCATGGTGCACTCCGTCTTCGAGCTCGGCGACACCCTCGTACGAGAGGTCATGGTGCCGCGCACGGACCTGGTCGTCATCGAGCGGTTCAAGACGATCCGGCAGGCGCTGACGCTGGCGCTGCGCTCCGGCTTCTCGCGCATCCCGGTGACCGGGGAGAGCGAGGACGACATCGTCGGCATCGTGTATCTGAAGGATCTGGCCCGCAAGACGCACATCAGCCGGGACGCCGAGTCCGAGCTCGTGTCGAGCGCGATGCGGCCCGCGGCCTTCGTGCCCGACACCAAGAACGCCGGCGACCTGCTGCGCGAGATGCAGCAGGACCGCAACCACGTCGCCGTCGTCATCGACGAGTACGGCGGCACGGCCGGCATCGTCACCATCGAGGACATCCTCGAGGAGATCGTGGGCGAGATCACCGACGAGTACGACCGTGAGCTGCCGCCTGTCGAGGAGCTCGGCGAGAGCCGGTACCGGGTCACGGCCCGGCTCGACATCGGCGACCTCGGCGAGCTGTACGGCCTGGAGTCCTACGACGACGAGGACGTCGAGACCGTCGGCGGACTGCTCGCCAAGGCGCTCGGACGCGTCCCCATCGCCGGTGCCTCCGCGCACGTCGAGCTGCCCGACGGCCGCGAGCTCCGGCTCACGGCCGAGGCCGCCGCGGGCCGCCGGAACAAGATCGTGACGGTCCTTGTCGAGCCGGTGAAGCCGGTGGCCCCGGAGGAGGACGACGCCGCGTGAGCCCGGACGAGTTGCGCGCCTTCTGCCTCTCCTTCAACGCTGCGGTCGAGGACTTCCCCTTCAATCCGGAGACCTCGGTCTTCAAGGTGTGCGGCAAGATGTTCGCCCTGAGCAACCTCGGCGGGCGGCCGCTCACCGTCAACCTCAAGTGCGACCCCGAGGACGCGCTGCGGCTGCGCGCCGACCATCCTGGGCGGATCCTGCCGGGCTGGCACATGAACAAACGCCACTGGAACACGGTGACGGTCGGGCCTCTGCCCGACCGCCTCGTCCGTGAACTGATCGAGGACTCCTACGACCTGGTGGTCGCGGGCCTGCCACGGGCGGAACGCCTCCGCCTCGACCGGCCGTAACGGAGCAGGCCGAGCGGCCCCTCCCGGGCGGCTCCGGTCAGCTCGCCGTCGCCTCCCGTCGGCGACCCAGGCCCAGGCCGAGGGCCACCAGAACCCCCGCCACGAGCACGACCGCGGCGTCCACCGCCAGCACCGTGTGGACGCCCCGCATGAGGTTGGGCGCCGTCGTCGCGACCACGCCCAGCAGCGGGATGCCGATCGTGATACCGACCTGCTGGGTCGAGGTGACCAGGCCCGTCGCCAGGCCCTGTTCCTCGTCCGGCACGCCGGACGTGACCGTCAGGCCGTACGAGATGATCGCGCCCAGGTGGCACATGCTCGCCAGCGAGACGCCCGCCACGGCCAGCCACACCGACCAGCCGCCCTCGCCCAGACCCAGCAGCGTCGTCACGAACGCGCCCTGGCCGAGCAGCGAGCCGACCAGTGTCCGGCGGGCGCCGAAGCGGCCGATGACCTTCGGCGCGTACGTTCCGGCGACCACGGACAGCACGCCCTGCACGCCGAAGACGAGGCCCGTCTCGAAGGCCGACAGCTGCAGGGTCTCCTGCAGGTAGAGGGTGAGTACGAAGACGACCGTCGACATCATCGAGAAGGTGACGAGACCGCCCAGGTTGCCCCACGCCACCGTGCGGCGGCGCAGCATCGGCAGGGAGACGAGCGGGGCCGCTGTGCGTGACTCGACATAGACGAAGGCCGCCAGCAGGGCCACGCCCGCGACCAGCGTGACGATGACGTCCGTGCCGCCGAAGCCGCGGTCGGCGGCGGTCGACAGGGCGTAGATGAGCGAGAGCAGGCCGCCGGTGACGGTCACCGCGCCCGGTACGTCCAGGTGCGGCCGCTCGGGAGTGCGCGACTCGGGCAGCAGGCCGGGTGCGAGCGGCAGCACGAGCAGCGCGAAGACGGAGAGCAGTCCCATCGTGGAGCGCCAGCCGGCCGTGTCGGTCAGGACCCCGCCGGCCACCATGCCGATCGTGAAGCCGAGCGACAGCAGCGTGCCGGAGATGCCGAGCGCGCGGTCGCGCTGCGGGCCCTCCGGGAAGGTGGTGGTCAGCAGGGACATGCCGGTCGGCACGATCACCGCCGCGCCCAGACCCTGCAGCGCCCGCCCGGCCAGGAACGACGCCGGATCCCAGGCGAAAGTCGCCAGCACGGAGGCCGCACCGAAGAGGGCGAGCCCGAAAACGAACAGCCGGCGCCGCCCGTACAGGTCGCCGATCCGGCCGAACAGCAGCAGAAAACCGCCGGACGGCAGCGCGAACGCCGTCACCGCCCACTGCAGCGCGGCCTGGCTCATACCGAGATCCCGGCCGAGCTCGGGCAGCGCCACATTCAGTACGGAGAAGTCCAGCGCGACCATGAACTGGGCCGCGCACAGCACGAACAGAACGAGTTTGTCGCGGGCCGACAGCCGGGTCGACAGCCCAGCCGTCCCGGACGGGTGCGGCACGGAGACCGCCGGGGTCGTCGAAGTGTCCGCGACAGCATGGGTGTTGGTGGATGAGGAGGTCTCGATCGCCATGGCCATGAGCTTCGTGCGTCCGGAATAACCGTGGGGAGCGGGAACTTATGCTGGTGGTCGCACCACCAGACAACGAGTACAGGGGGAGTTGTACGTGGCGAGTGCGGAAACGGACGCAGCCAAGGCACGCCGCCTGAGTGAACTGCGCGAGTTCCTGATGAGCCGCCGTGCCCGGGTCTCCCCGGCCGACGCGGGTCTTCCGGACGGCGGCGCCCGCAGGCGTACGCCGGGTCTGCGGCGTGAAGAGGTTGCCGTACTCGCGGGCGTCGGCGCCTCCTGGTACCAGTGGCTGGAGCAGGGCCGGGACATCTCGGTCTCGCCGCAGGTTCTGGACTCGGTCGCGCGGGTGCTCAAGCTGACCAGCGCCGAACGGCGCCATCTGTACGTGCTCGCCGGGCTCAACCCGCCCCCGCCGGAGACGGCGGAGGCCGACCAGGACATGTGCGAGGGGCTGCACCGGCTGATCGACGCGTGGATGCCGTACCCGGCGCACATCATGGACGGTTACTGGAACTGCGTGATGTACAACGACGCGGCGGCCATGGTGCTCGGCATGCGGCCCGAGACCTCGCAGAACTGTCTGATCACGTTCTTCACGGACCCGATCTACCGTGCGCGGTCCAAGAGCTGGGAGCAGAACGCCCACCAGGTCGTCGCGCAGTTCCGGGCAGCGTGCTCGGAGTGCCCGGACGACGACGGTTTCCAGGCCGTGGTGGCGGAGGCGAAGGCGGCCAGCCCCGAGTTCACCGAACTGTGGGAGCGGCGGGACATCGCACCGGGCGGGCAGCTCGCCAAGGAGCTCGAGCACCCGGTGGCCGGCACGCTGTTCTTCGAGTCCACGCAGCTGCGGGTGCCTGCCCGGCCCGATCTGACGATCGTGCTGCACACGCCCCAGCCGGACACGGAAACCGCCGCGAAGCTGGAGCGGCTGGCCACGCCGGAGGGGCGGCGGGAGGCGATGTATCCGGTCGCGGGGTAGCCGGCTCATCGGGTCCGGTGAGCGGCCCTTACCGCCGGTTCCGGCGGCCCCTTGGGCAGGGGCCGCGGAGCGCTTCGTATGCTCGGCACATGACCGAGAGCACCGCGCTTGATCCCGAGGACCGCAAGATCGTCACACTGGCCCGTTCCGCACGGGCCCGCAATGGTGTGCCTGAGGGGGCTGCCGTGCGGGATGAGACCGGGCGTACGTATGTTGCCGGGACCGTTGCGCTCGAGTCGCTGCAGCTCAGTGCGTTGCAGACGGCTGTTGCCATGGCTGTGGCGTCCGGGGCGAAGTCGCTTGAGGCCGCGGCGGTCGTGACCGAGGCGGAGGCCGCCTCGGGTGCCGACCTTGCGGCCGTCCGCGATCTGGGTGGGGCGGGGACGCCGGTGTTGGTGGCCGGGCCCGATGGGACGGTCCGGGCCACCGTCAGCGCCGGCTGAGCCCGGGTCGACCGGGCACAGCCACGGGGTCGGAAACGCCTGCCCACAGCAGGGGGCTCGGCTCGCTACAGCGCGTCCGGGCCCCGTTCGCCCGTTCGGACCCGGGTCACCGTGTCCACCGGTACTGCCCAGACCTTGCCGTCACCGATCTTGCCGGTGCGGGCGGCTTGCAGTATCGCGTCGATGACCGGGTCCGCGTCGGCGTCCTCGACGACGACCTCGATGCGGACCTTGGGTACGAGATCGACCTGGTACTCGGCGCCCCGGTAGACCTCGGTGTGGCCGCGCTGGCGGCCGTAGCCGCTGGCCTCCGAGACGGTCAGGCCCTGTACGCCGAGTTCCTGGAGCGCGGTCTTCACCTCGTCGAGGCGGTACGGCTTGACGATGGCCGTGATGAGTTTCATGCGGAGGGGCTCCTGTCCTTCGAAACGGGCGCCGGTACGTGGGCCGAGAGGGCCGCGGTCTGCGGGGCAGCGTGACCCAGAACGCCGTGATCGTAGGCGCTCTCCGCGTGCACTGTCTGGTCCAGGCCCGTGAGCTCGTCCTCCGCCGAGGCGCGGAAGCCCATGGCCTTGTCGATGGCCTTGCCGATCCCGTACGTCACGAGGAACGTGTACGCGGCCACGACCACCACGGCCACGGCCTGCTTGCCGAGCTGCGCAAGGCCGCCGCCGTAGAAGAGGCCCTCCTTGCCGCCCGTCATCGAGGCCGTCGCGAACAGGCCGATGAGCAGCGTGCCGACGACTCCGCCGACGAAGTGCACGCCGACGACGTCCAGCGAGTCGTCGTAGTTCAAGCGGAACTTCCAGGCGACCGCGTAGGAGCAGACGACGCCCGCGGCGAGCCCGACCACGGCGCCGCCGAGTATGCCGACCGTGCCGCACGCGGGCGTGATGGCCACCAGGCCGGCGACCGCGCCCGAGGCCGCGCCGAAGGTGGTCGGGTGGCCGTCGCGGCGCTGCTCGACGAAGAGCCAACCGAGCAGGCCCGTGCAGCCCGCGACCACGGTGTTGAGGAGCGAGGCCGCGGCCAGCCCGTTGGCACCGAGCGCCGAGCCGCCGTTGAAGCCGAGCCAGCCGAACCAGAGCAGCCCCGCGCCCATCAGCACCATCGGCAGGTTGTGGGGGCGCATCGCGTCCTTCTTGAAGCCGATGCGGGGGCCCAGCACGAGGGCGAGGGCCAGGCCCGACGCCCCCGAGGCGATCTCGACGACGAGTCCGCCGGCGAAGTCCAGGGCGCCGAGGGAGTTCATGATCCAGCCGTCCGGTCCCCACACCCAGTGCGCGACGGGAACGTATACGAGCAGCGTCCACACCGGTACGAAGACCAGCCAGGCCGCGAACCTTGTGCGGTCCGCGATCGCGCCGCTGATCAGCGCCGCGGTGATGATCGCGAAGGTGAGCTGGAAGGTGGTGAAGAGGAGGGTCGGGACGGTGCCCGTGACACTGTCCGGGCCGATGCCCGCCATGCCGAGGTGGTCGAGGCTGCCGATGATCCCGGCGAACGCGTCGTCGCCGAAGGCGAGCGAGTAGCCCGCGACCAGCCAGACGACCGTGACCAGCGCAATCGACACGAAGCTCATCATCAGCATGTTGAGGACGCTCTTCGTGCGGACCATGCCGCCGTAGAAGAGGGCCAGCCCGGGCGTCATGAGCAGGACGAGCGCGGTGGAGGCGAGCAGCCAGGCAGTGTCGCCTGAGTCGATGCGCGCCGCGGCCAGGGTCTCGGGAGGCAAGAGGTCTCTCCTCGGGATGCGGTGGGGGGACGTCGGCGACGGAGAGCCTCACCGGCGCACATTTCGCAATGGGTACCTTCGCGTTTCCGGCATGTTTCGTGTTGCGTGGGAGTTTCCGGAATCTCACCGGGAGAGGGTGGTGCACGGCTGCGCAAGGCTGCGCATGGCGGTGTACGCCTGTGTGTACGGCGGGCCCGGATGATCAGGGAGAATGGGCGCCATGAGCGTTCGCACCCCTGCATCCGAGGCATCCGAGCCGTCCGAGGCCGTCCACCGGTCCGGCTTCGCCTGTTTCGTCGGCCGACCCAACGCCGGCAAGTCCACGCTGACGAACGCTCTGGTCGGTCAGAAGGTGGCGATCACCTCGAACCGCCCGCAGACGACGCGGCACACGGTACGCGGCATCGTGCACCGTCCCGACGCTCAGCTGGTGCTCGTCGACACCCCCGGCCTGCACAAGCCGCGCACGCTGCTCGGCGAGCGCCTCAACGACGTCGTACGCGCCACGTGGGCCGAGGTCGACGTGATCGGCTTCTGCCTGCCGGCGAACGAGAAGATCGGCCCCGGCGACCGCTTCATCGCCAAGGAGCTCGCGAGGATCAAGCGGACCCCCAAGGTCGCGGTCGTGACCAAGACCGACCTGGTCGACTCGAAGGCCCTCGCGGAACAGCTCATCGCGGTCGACCAGATGGGCAAGGACCTCGGCATCGAGTGGGCGGAGATCGTCCCGGTGTCGGCGGTGGGTGACAAGCAGGTGCAGCTGCTGGCCGACCTGCTTGTGCCGCTCCTGCCCGAGGGCCCGACGCTCTACCCCGAGGGCGACCTGACCGACGAGCCCGAGCAGGTCATGGTGGCCGAGCTGATCCGCGAGGCGGCGCTCGAGGGCGTACGGGACGAGCTGCCGCACTCGATCGCAGTCGTCGTCGAGGAGATGCTGCCGCGCGAGGACCGCCCCGCGGACAAGCCGCTGCTCGACATCCACGCCAACCTGTTCATCGAGCGCCCCAGCCAGAAGGGCATCGTCATCGGCCCCAAGGGCAAGCGCCTGAAGGACGTCGGCATCAAGTCCCGCAAGCAGATCGAGGCCCTGCTCGGCACGCCGGTCTTCCTCGATCTGCACGTGAAGGTCGCGAAGGACTGGCAGCGGGACCCCAAGCAGCTTCGCCGCCTGGGGTTCTGAGACACGGCAGTGCCGCGAGGCGGTCGACGCCCCCAGCCGGGGCTACGCCCCTTCCTTCAGCACCCGGGAGATCAGCTTCCGCTGCGGCTCGGTGAGCCGCGGATCCGCGCAGTACACGGTGCGGTCGTCGACCGTGATCTGGTAGCTGAACCCGTCCGGCACCCCGATCGGCGGTGTGTCCCGTGCGGCCGCCACCGCCTCCTCGACCAGCGCCTGCCACTCCTGGGCGTCGGCCCGCCCCGCGGTGTCCACCTCGGCGTGGCGGTCGATGCCGGCGAATCCGCCCGTGCGCTTCACCTGGATACGCATGGGCCCTGTCTAGTACGCGGAGGGCCTCGGGGGTAGTAGCCACCCCGGCGCGCGAGTGTCCCACCCGCCGGAAGGCTCTGACCACCGCCCGAGGAGCATGCGACCCGCCGGAAACCCGGCGGGTCGCCGTAGCGATATCACGGGCGGTGGCCGGCCCGTGCCCCCAGGCGGTCGGCCTCACTCCGTCGCAGCCACCCCGACCCGCTCCCACGCCTTGAGCACGGCCTGCCGCTCCACGCCCTCGCCGTAGCGGCTCACCGCCGCCGCGACCGTCAGCCGCGCGAAGTCGGTGAACTGCGCCTGCGAGTCCAGTTTGCCGCCGGTCAGCACGTCGTACCAGATCTGTCCCGCGCGCTCCCACGCGTTGCCGCCGAGCGCGTCGGCGACCAGGTAGAAGGCGTGGTTGGGGATGCCGGAATTGATGTGGACGCCGCCGTTGTCACGGCCGGTGCGGACGTAGCCGTCCATCGTCGCGGGCTGCGGGTCCTTGCCGAGAACGTCGTCGTCGTAGGCCGTGCCGGGCTCCTTCATGGAGCGCAGGGCCTTGCCGGTGACGCGGGGCGCCAGCAGGCCCGCGCCGATCAGCCAGTCCGCCTCGGTGGCGGTCTGGCCGAGCGTGTACTGCTTGATCAGCGAGCCGAAGACGTCCGAGAAGTGCTCGTTCAGCGCGCCCGGCTGTCCGAAGTAGGTCAGGTTCGCGGTGTACTGCGTGACGCCGTGCGTCAGCTCGTGGCCGATGGCGTCGACGGGGATGGTGAAGTCGAGGAAGATCTCGGCGTCACCGTCGCCGAACACCATCTGCTCACCGTTCCAGAAGGCGTTGTTGTAGTCCTCGTCGTAGTGGACCGTCGCGTTCAGCGCGAGGCCCTCGCCGTCGATGGAGTTGCGTCCGTACGCCTTGAGGAAGAGGTCGAAGGTCGCGCCGAGACCGGCGTACGCGCGGTTGACCGTCGCGTCGTTGCCGGGTTCGGCGCCCTCGCCGCGGACCTTGCGGCCGGGCAGGTCGGTGCCGTGACCGGCGTCGTAGACCGTGCGGTGCGGCTGTTCGGCGGCGGCCTGAGAGGGCAGGGCCGCCGAGGGTGCGCCGATCACCGTGGTCAGCCGGCGGCGCGTGCGTTCGAGGGCATCCCGCTCCAGGGTGCGGCGTGCGGGACCGGCGAGCGCGGGGTCCTCGTACCGGGCGAGGGTGTCGAGGACGTGGGGCGGCACGATGGTGCAGAAAACCGGCTCGAAGTCTGCCGGGTGGGGGGTCATGGCGTTGGCGGTCATGGCGTGAAATGTGGCACTGGGTCATGCCGCTGTCACTAGTTGCAACGGTGATTGCTGAAATGGAGTGACAGATCACCTCTTGCCCGTTACCGGCCGACGATCCCGCATACTGATACGGGCCCCCCAGACAGCGCTGTCTCGGCTAGGCTGCGGAGCATCATGCGTTTCGGGCTGCTTCTCCTTAGCTGCCGCGGCGAGGGCCTGTAGTCGTAGGCCGACCCCCTCCCCGCGGAGTTCGGTGTTGCGCTTCGACCCGTCGGCCGTCCCCCGCGGACCCCTGAGGAGCCCCACGCATCATGTCGAATCCCACGCCCATCACCAATGGGACGCATTTCCAGCGGCCGACCGCGATGCCGATCCAGAAGTACGGCCAGTACGAGGCCGTGGACATCCCGGACCGCACCTGGCCGAACACGCGGATCGCCAAGGCCCCCCGCTGGCTGTCGACGGATCTGCGCGACGGAAACCAGGCGCTGATCGACCCGATGTCGCCCGAGCGCAAGCGCCGGATGTTCGACCAGCTGGTCAAGATGGGCTACAAGGAGATCGAGGTCGGCTTCCCGGCCTCCGGTCAGACCGACTTCGACTTCGTGCGCTCGATCATCGAGGAAGAGGGCGCGATCCCGGACGACGTGACGATCTCCGTACTGACCCAGGCCCGCGAGGACCTGATCGAGCGGACCGTCGAGTCGCTGAAGGGCGCCAAGCGCGCCACCGTCCACCTCTACAACGCCACCGCCCCGGTCTTCCGCCGGGTCGTCTTCCGCGGCTCAAAGGACGACATCAAGCAGATCGCCGTCGACGGCACGCGGCTGGTCATGGAGTACGCCGAGAAGCTGCTGGGCCCCGAGACCGAGTTCGGCTACCAGTACAGCCCGGAGATCTTCACCGACACCGAGCTGGACTTCGCCCTGGAGGTCTGCGAGGCGGTCATGGACGTCTGGCAGCCCGGCCCGGGCCGCGAGATCATCCTCAACCTGCCCGCCACCGTGGAGCGTTCGACGCCGTCCACGCACGCGGACCGCTTCGAGTGGATGGGCCGCAACCTGTCCCGCCGTGAGTACGTCTGCCTGTCGATCCACCCGCACAACGACCGCGGTACGGCCGTCGCCGCCGCCGAGCTGGCGCTGATGGCCGGCGCCGACCGCGTCGAGGGCTGCCTGTTCGGGCAGGGCGAGCGCACCGGCAACGTCGACCTGGTCACCCTGGGCATGAACCTGTTCTCGCAGGGCGTCGACCCGCAGATCGACTTCTCCGACATCGACGAGATCCGTCGTACGTGGGAGTACTGCAACCAGATGGAGGTCCACCCGCGCCACCCGTACGTGGGCGACCTGGTCTACACGTCCTTCTCCGGCTCCCACCAGGACGCCATCAAGAAGGGCTTCGACGCGATGGAGGCCGACGCGAAGGCCAAGGGCGTCACCGTCGACGACATCGAGTGGGCCGTTCCGTACCTGCCCATCGACCCCAAGGACGTCGGCCGCTCCTACGAGGCCGTGATCCGCGTCAACTCGCAGTCCGGCAAGGGCGGCATCGCGTACGTCCTGAAGAACGACCACAAGCTGGACCTGCCGCGCCGGATGCAGATCGAGTTCTCGAAGATCATCCAGGCGAAGACCGACGCCGAGGGCGGCGAGGTCACGCCGAAGGACATCTGGGCGACCTTCCAGGACGAGTACCTGCCCAACCCCCACAACCCGTGGGGCCGTATCCAGGTCAAGACCGGCCAGTCCACGACGGACAAGGACGGCGTGGACACGCTCACCGTCGAGGCCGAGGTGGACGGCGTCGAGACGACCCTGGTCGGCACCGGCAACGGTCCGATCTCCGCGTTCTTCCACGCCCTGGGCGCCATCGGCGTCGACGCCCGCCTGCTCGACTACCAGGAGCACACGATGAGCGAGGGCGCCTCCGCGCAGGCCGCCTCGTACATCGAGGTCGCGATCGACGACAAGGTGCTGTGGGGCATCGGCATCGACGCGAATACGACACGCGCGTCGCTGAAGGCCGTCGTCTCCGCCGTCAACCGCGCGGCGCGATAACCCCGTTCACCTGGGATTGTCCGGCCCCGTCCGCCTTCGAGGCGGGCGGGGCCGCGTCGTGTCTTGGCCATGTCGGCGCCATGTGGGTCCTACGTACTGACGCCGCATCATCGATGTGGCTAACATCACGCCAACGCGACGATGTTGCCGCGGGGTTACGGAGGTGCGACGACGTGCTGCCAGGATGGGGACGAAACGGCCGTAGTTCTGCCATGGCGCGCATTCTCGGCATTCGCACCGTGTGGAGCACCGTCGGCGACGGTGAGTTCTTCTGCCCCGGCTGCGGGGGCGACCGCAACTACCAGCGCAGGACCGGGCGGCGCCGGTTCATCCTGCTCGGTGTCCCACTGCAGGCGCGCGGTGCCATCGGACCGGTCGTCGAATGCACGGCGTGCGGCCACCGCTTCGGCACGGACGTCCTCGGCCACCCGACGACCACCCGCCTCGCCGCGATGCTCCGCGACGCCGTCCACACCGTGGCCCTAGCCGTCCTTGCGTCGGGCGGTGTCCCCTCGCGTGCGGCGCTGGAGACCGCCGTCGCCGCCGTGCGCTGCGCCGGATCCGACGACTGCACCGAGGAACAGCTCGCCGCGCTCATCGAGGCACTGGCCGCCGATACTGGCCGGCTGCTGCCCGAACAGTGCGGTTCCAGCCTCGCCGGTCTCGCCATAGAGCTTCACGAAGCCCTCGATCCGCTGGCGCCCCACCTCGTCCCCGCGGGCCGGGAGTCGGTAGTGCTGCAGGCCGCCCGCATCGCCCTGGCCGACGGCCCGTACACGCCCGCCGAGCGGGACGTCCTCACCACGGTGGGGCGGGCGCTGACGATTCCGGATGACGATGTGACGCGGTTGCTGGCGGCGGCGCGGGCGCCGTTCTGACGCCTGCGTCTCGGGGGCCTGGGGCCTTCCCAGCGGGCCGGAGCCCGCGCCCGGCGGTACTCCCGGGGGAGTAATTCCCGGTCCGGGACGCCCCCGGCAGTAGCCGCGAACTCGCCCTCGAGCGCGACGAATCGACCTCGCCCCGCCGGGAGTCTGGACATCATCCAGACTCCTCTGGCGGAGGGAGGCCCGTCGATGGGGCCCGCAACGACCATGAAGCGACCGGCGTCGGCACGGCGCCGGCGAGCCGTGCCCTGGGTGGTGCTCGGACTGTGGGTGGCCGTGTTCCTGCTGGCCGGGCCGCTCGCGGGCAAGTTCAGCGACGCGCAGCAGAACCGCGCGGTCGACTACCTGCCCGACAGCGCCGACTCCACGCAGGTCGCCCGGATCCAGGACGAGTTGCCCGGCGGCGAGTCCACCGATCTCGTCCTCGTGTACCACCGCGAGGGCGGACTGACCGCAGCCGACCGGAACACGGCCGCCGACCAGGTCCGTGAGGTCGCGTCGGCGTACGACCTGACGGCGAAGCCCGAGGGCGTCCCGTCCAAGGACGGCAGCACCCTGATGTACCCGGTGTCGAGCACGGGCCCGGGCCAGGACGAGGAGGCCCGCGACGCGTTCGTCGACGGCGTCCGCGACATCGCCGACGGCGGCGGGGGACTGAGCGTCGAGGTCGGCGGGCCCGGGGCCCTCAACACCGATATGGCCGAGGTGTTCGGGGCCATCGACGGCACGCTGCTGTACGCCACGCTCGGCGTCGTCACGGTCCTGCTGATCCTCATCTACCGCAGCCCGTTCCTGTGGCTGGTGCCGCTCGCCGTCGCGGGCGCCGCGGCGAGCACGGCGATGGCCGCCGCGTACGGGCTCAACCGGGCCTTCGACGTGACCATCACGGGCCAGAGCGGTGGCGTGATGACCGTCCTCGTCCTCGGCGCCGGCACCGACTACGCGCTACTGCTGGTCTCCCGCTACCGCGAGGAACTACGGCGCCACGAGCGGCCGTACGACGCCATGCGCGCAGCCCTGCGCGGCTGCGGCCCGGCGATCCTCGCGTCGTCCGGCACCGTCGCGGCCGGGCTGCTGTGCCTGCTCGCCGCCGACCTCAACAGCAGCAGCGGCATGGGCCCGGTCGGCATGGTCGGCGTACTGGCCGCGCTGGTGGCGATGACGACGCTGCTTCCCGCGGTCCTCGTCCTGCTCGGCCGCCGCGTGTTCTGGCCGCTCGTGCCCGCGTTCGGCAGCGAACCCAAGGCCCGCCGGTCCCTGTTCGCCGCCATGGGCACCTCGGCGACGCGCAGGCCCGCGGTGGTGCTCGTGGGCGGGGCCGTGCTGCTCGGCGCGCTGGCGCTGGGGGCGCTCAACCTGCCCGGCGGCCTCAAGCAGGAGGACTCCTTCACGGACAAGCCCGAGTCGATCGCCGCGATGCAGACGCTGGCCCGCGAGTACCCCGGGCGCAGCAGCCAGCCGATCAGCGTGATCGCGCCCACCGACCGGGCCGGCGCGGCACTCGACAAGGCCCGCTCGACGGACGGCGTCGCCGAGGCGGTCCGCGGACGCAGCGGCGGCGGCTGGACCGAGATCTCCGTCTTCGCCACCGACGCGCCCGAGACGGCCGGCGAGACCCGCACGATCAAGGCGCTGCGCGACGGGCTCGACGACGACTACGGCGCATACGTCGGCGGGCCCAGCGCCCAGCAGATCGACCTGGCCGACAGTCAGGCGAGGGACCGTAGCGTCGTGGTGCCGCTCGTCCTCGGCGCCGTCCTGGTCATCCTCATGGCGCTGCTGCGCAGCATCGTCGCGCCGCTGATGCTGCTCGTCGCCGTCGTCGCCGTGTGGGGCGCGGCCCTCGGCATCGGCGGCCTGGTCTTCGAACCCGTCCTCGGCTTCGCGGGCACCGACCCCGGACTCGGGCTGCTGTCCTTCGTGTTCCTCGTCGCCCTCGGCGTCGACTACGGCATCTTCCTGATGCACCGCATGCGCGAGGAGTCGCGGTCGGGCGCGGAACCCGAGACCGCGGCGCTCACCGCACTGCGCACGACCGGCGGCGTGATCGCCTCCGCGGGCGTCGTACTCGCCGCGACGTTCGCCGTCCTGACCACGCTGCCCCTCGTGGGCCTGGTGGAACTCGGCTTCGTCATCGCGGTGGGCGTCCTGCTGGACACGTTCCTCGTACGGACGTACCTGGTGACGACGGCCAGCGTGCTGCTGCGCCGGACCGTGTGGTGGCCGGGGAAGCTGTCGCGGGCACCGCAGGCCCCGGAGCCCCGCGCTCCCGAGCCAGTGGCCGTGCGTGTGCCCTGACCGCCTGGACGCTCCTCCGGCCGAACCCTGCCGGAGGAGCGTCTCCGTACGGGAGGATGAAGCCGTGCAGGACGGGGAGAGCACGACGGCGACACAGGGCGGGGCGGCCGGGATCGGCCCGCGATCGTCAACGGAGGAGCGGCGGTCGTTACTGGGCGAGCGGATCATCGAGGCGATCAGCCGCGACCCTCTGACCGCGCCGCACGCGCTGCGCAAGGACGCCCTGCTCGCCGGGGCGGTCGCGGTCGCCGCCGTACTGATCGCGCTGCTGACCGACGACGCGCGCAGGCCCGACGCCCTCGGCTGGGTGCTGCTGCTCGCGGTCCATGCGCCGGTCGTGTGGCGGCGCAGACATCCGCTGCGGGCCCTGGCCGCGCTGGTGGTGTGCGCCGCTCCGTACCACGCCCTCGACAACAACCACCTCGCGCCGATCCCGGCGTCGTACATCGTGCTCTACACCGTGGCCGTCACCGGCCGCCCGCTGCGCACGATGCTGACCGGCTTCGCCGTCCTCGGCATCGCCCTGAGCGTGATGCTCACCGTCAGCACCCACGAGGCCCTCGAACTGCTGCGGATCTCCGGCTGGCTCATCGCGGTGCTGTTCCTGGGGGTCGACGTCCGCTTCTACCGCCAGTACCACGCGTCCATCGTGGAGCGTGCCGTACGCGCCGAACGCACCCGCGAGGAGGAGGCCCGCCGCCGGGTCGCGGAGGAGCGGCTGCGCATCGCCCGGGACCTGCACGATCTGCTGGCGCACAGCATCACACTCGTCGGAGTGCAGACCTCGGTGGCCGCGCATGTGCTGGCCGCCGACCCCGGCCGGCTCGACCGGGAGGCCGTCGCCGGGGCGCTGGACGACATCGCGGAGACCTGCCGTACCGCGCGCGGCGAACTGCGCGCCACGCTCGAGGTGCTGCGGGACACCGAGACCGCCGACGCCCGCGGCCCGCTGCCCGGCCTCGACGGCGTACCGGACCTGGCGGAGGCGGCACGGACCGCCGGCGCCAAGGTCGACCTGACGGTGGCTGCCGAGGATGTGCCGCCCGCCGTGGGCGCCGCCGCCTACCGCATCGTGCAGGAGGCGCTGACCAATGCCGTGCGCCATGCGGGCCCGGACATCACGGTCAGCGTCGGCCTTCGCGCGGCCGAGGGCGCGCTCCATGTGGAGGTGACCGATGACGGGGCGGCCGCGCCCGGCGGCACGCCCGGGTTCGGGCTCGTCGGCATGCGGGAGCGGGCTCGCAGCGTGGGCGGCACGCTGGAGGCGGGGGCGCGGCCGGAGGGTGGGTTCGCGGTCAGGGCCGTCCTTCCTCTGCGAACTCCGGGAACTTCGATACGAGATGAGGTGCGATGAATCCGCCGCATGAGCCGGGGACCATCCGGGTGCTGCTCGCCGACGACCAGACCCTGGTGCGCGCCTCCTTCGCGATGCTCGTCGAGTCGGCCCGCGACATGGAGGTCGTCGGCCAGGCGGCCACCGGGCGGGAAGCCGTCGAACTGGCCCGGTCCGCGCGCGCCGACCTGGTCGTCATGGACATCCGCATGCCCGACCTGGACGGCATCGAGGCGACGCGCATCATCGCCGCGGACGAGGATCTGGCGGGCGTCAAGGTCCTGGTGCTCACGACGTACGACACGGACGAGCACATCATCGAGGCGCTGCGGGCAGGGGCTTCCGGGTTCCTCGTCAAGGACGTGAAACCCGCGGAACTGCTTGATGCCATCCGTACGGTGGCCGCGGGGGAGTCGCTGCTCTCGCCCGGGCCCACGGCCCGGCTGATCGCCCGTGTCCTGCGCGGGCCGGGGGCGCACACGGTTCCGTCAGCGACGGGCGGGCCCGACTGTCTCTCCGAGCGTGAGCGGCAGGTTCTGATGTTGGTTGCGCGGGGGCTCAACAACACGGAGATCGCTGATGCGCTGGGGTTGAGTCCCCTTACTGCGAAGACGCATGTCAGTCGGATCATGGGGAAGTTGGGGGTGCGGGATCGGGCGCAGTTGGTGATCGTGGCGTATGAGTCGGGGCTGGTTTCTCCCCAACCCCGCAATTTCAGCCCGTCCGGCGATTGAGGACGAGCCCGAAGGGCGATGCGGGGGTCTGGGGCAGCGCCCCCAGGTTCGGGAAGGGGCGGGATCGAGGAAGAGAAACCCCCTACAACAACCCCGCCCCCGCCAAGAACTTCCCCACCCGCTCCACCTCCCCCGCGGACAGCGGAACCTGCGGCTCGGCGGTCACCGGACAGTCGATCACCCCCCGCAGATACAGCGCCGCCTTGAACGCCCCCAACGCCGACGAACTACCCCCCATCCGCCCCGCATCCCCGACCCCCACCATCCCGAACAGCCCACACAACCGCTCCTGTTCGGCCCGAGCCCGCTCCCAGTCGCCCGCCCGGCAGTACCGATAGAGCCGCACATACCCCTCGGGATCAACGTTCCCCAACCCCGGTACGACGCCGTCCGCCCCCATCGCCAGCGCCGAGTCCACGACCAGCTCGGACCCGGTGAGGACGCTGAACCCGGCGACATCACTCCGCGCGCGTGCCCCCATCACCACCTGCCGGAACCCGCCCTCGTCGCCACTCGAGTCCTTGAGCCCGGCCAGCACCCCCTCGGCGGCCAGCTCGAGCACCAGCCCGGCGGCCAGCTTCGAGTGCACCGACACCGGCAGGTCGTACGCGAAGACCGGCACCGGCGACCCGGCGGCGATCAGCCGGAAGTGGCGGGCGATCTCGGCGGGATGGGTCCGCGTGTAGAAGGGCGCGGTGGCGACGACGGCGTCGGCGCCCGCCTCGGTGACGTACCGGACGTGGTCCAGGACGCGGGGCGTCGTCATGTCGATGACCCCGGCGAGTACGGGCAGCTGCCCGCCCACATGCCCCACGACCGTCTCGACGACGGCCCGGCGCTGCCGATCGGGCAGATACGCGGCCTCCGACGAGGACCCGAGGACGAACAGGCCGTCCACGCCGCCCTGCACCAGATGGTCGACGAGCCTGATGAGGGAGGCGGTGTCCACCTCGCGGTCCGGTGTCAGGGGGGTGCAGACAGGCGGGACGACACCGGTCAGCGGGGCGGGAAAGGTCATCAAGGCTCCCTGGCGTTCATCTGTGTGGGGATGTCCGGCGAGACATCCGCCGCGATACGGACATCCGCTGTATCGAGGGTCGCAGCCTGGGCGACCAGCTCGTGCGTCGACTGGCCGTCGCCCACCGGATGGTGGCAGCGGAACCGGTGTCCGGGCGTCGCCGCGTCCGCGAAGTCCGGCATGGCCACCGCACACGCGTCGTCGGCCTTCCAGCAGCGCGTACGGAACGGGCAGCCGCTCGGCGGGCGGGTCGCCGACGGGACGGGCCCGACCAGCGGGATCGGGTCGATGGGGTCCAGAAGCCCCGGGGTCGCCGAGAACAGCGCGCGTGTGTACGGATGCCTGGCCCGGTCGGTGACCTCCCCGGCCGGTGACTCCTCGACGATCCGCCCCAGGTACATCGTGATCACGCGGTCGCTCATCCGCCGCACCGTCTGGATGTCGTGCGACACGAACACCAGCGCAAGCCCCAGCCGCTCCTTCAAATCCAGCAGCAGGTTGAGGATCTGGGCCCGTACGGACACGTCGAGGGCGCTGGTCGGTTCGTCCGCAACGACCAGGTCGGGTTCCAGCGCGAGGGCGCGGGCGATGGCGACGCGCTGCCGCTGCCCGCCGGAGAGCTGCCCGGGCAGCCCGTCGGCGAGGACGCGCGGCAGGCCGACCAGCGCCATCAGCTCCCGTACCCGCTCCTCCCGTTGGGCGGGTGTCCCTCGTCGGTGGACGTCCAGGGGATCGCGAAGGATCTGCCGTACGGTCAGCCGGCGGTTCAGCGCCGTCGACGGGTCCTGGAAGATCATGCCGGTGCGGCTGCCGATCGTCGCCCTGCGCTCGGCGGGCTTCATGGCCCACAGGTCGCGGCCGCGGAACGACACCGCGCCGGCCGTCGGCCTCTGCACTCCCACCAGGACCTTGGCCAGCGTCGACTTGCCGCACCCGGACTCGCCCACGACACCGAGGGTCTCGCCGGGCTCGAGGGTGAGATCCGCGCCGGTCAGCGCGTACACCCGGTCGCGGGAGAACAGCCCGCCCGTACGCGCCTTGTGCACGACATGCACGTCGGAAAGCGAGAGCAGACTCACTTGACGGCCTCCTCGTTCCCTCGGGGCCCGGCCAGGTCCACCCCGACCGCGGGATGGTGGCAGGCCACGGCGTGCCGGCGGCCGCGGTCCGCCAGATCCCGTGGCTCGCGGTCCCCCAGCTCCCTCGGCCCCACCAGATCCGGCGCCGTTTCCCGGCACACCCCGCTCGCCATCGGGCACCGGTCGGCGAACCGGCAGCCCGCCGGAAAGTCCGCGGGCGACGGCACGACGCCCCTGATCTGCGTCATCCGCTCCGCCGCCGACTCCAGCGACAACACCGAACCCAGCAGCCCGCGCGTGTAGTGGTGCGCCGGGGCCTCGACGAGGTCGGCGGTCACACCGGTCTCGACGATCTGCCCGCCGTACATCACCACCACCCGGTCCGTGACGTCCGCGACCAGCGCCAGATCGTGCGAGACGAGGATCAGCGCGAAGCCCAGCTCCGCGCGCAGCCGCAACAGCAGCTCGATGACCTGCGCCTGAACCGTCACATCCAGCGCGGTCGTCGGCTCGTCCGCGACGATCAGTTTCGGGCTGCGCGACAGGGCCATGGCGATCAGTACGCGCTGGCGCTGGCCGCCGGACAGTTCGTGCGGATAGCTGCGCAGGGTCCGCTCGGGGTCGAGGCCCACCATCTCCAGCAACTCGGTCGCCGAACGCTTCCCTCCGCGGCGTACGACCTGCTTCAGCTGCGCGCGGATCGTCATCGCCGGGTTCAACGACGACAACGCGTCCTGGTAGATCATCGCCATGTCATGGCCGAGGAGGCGGCGCCGCGCGCGCATGGGCATGCCGATCAGCTGCCGGCCGTCGAACGTGACGCTGCCGCGGATGCGGGTGCCCTTCGGTTCGAGGCCCATCACGGTCAGCGCGGTCAGCGACTTGCCGCAGCCGGACTCGCCGACCAGGCCGAGGACTTCACCGGGGCGTACGTCGAAGCTGATCCCGTCGACGATGTCGACGCCGTCGTGACGTGCGTCGAAGCCGATGGCGAGCCCGGACACCTCCAGCACGGGCGGGCCCTGCGGCAACGGACGGGCGCGTTCACGCAGCCGGGCCGCCGCTTCTGTGAGCCCGGGCAGCTCGAGCACCACACCTGTCCCCGGCTCGGCCGCCTCCAACCGGTCCTCCGTACGCGCCTTCGCCGCCGGTACGTCGCGGGCGGCGGGCGCGGCCCACGCGTCCGACACCCCCTCCGAGAGGATGTTCAGCGACAGGACGGTGACCAGCATCAGCAGCCCGGGGAAGACCGTGGCCCACCAGCCGCCGGTCAGCACCATGTTCTTGCCGTCGGCGATGACGCTGCCCCACGACGGGTCCGGCGGCCGCACGCCCGCGCCGATGAAGGACAGCGACGCCTCGAAGACGATCGCCTCCGCCACCTGCACGGTGCAGAACACGAGCACCGGAGCGGCGCAGTTGATCGCCACGTGTTTCAGGACGATGTGCGGCGTCCGCGCCCCGATGACGCGTTCCGCGGTGACGTAGTCCTCGCCGTACTGGTCCATCACGTTGGCCCGTACGACCCGGGCCACCGGTGGTGTGTAGAGGAACGCGATCGCGCAGATCAGGACGGGGATGCCACCGCCGAACACGGCCACGAGCACGGCCGCCAGCGCGATCCCCGGGAACGCCATGACCACGTCCAGGCACCGCATCAGCGTCTCGTCGACCGCCTTGCGCGAGGTCGCGGCGATCGCGCCGAGGAGCGCGCCCACGACGAGGGCGAGACCGGTGGCCCCAAGGCCGATGGCCAGCGACCAGCGGGCCCCGTACATCAGCCGGCTGAGGATGTCGCGGCCCAGGCTGTCCTGCCCCATCCAGTGCTCGCCCGACGGGGCGCCCTCGCCGTGGCCGCGGTCGATCAGCGGGGCCTGGTCGAGCGGGTCGTGCGGGGCGATGAGCGGGGCGAGCAGCGCCATCAGGACGACGACGCCGATGACCACGACGGCGATCCGCGAGACGACGGGCAGTGCCCGGAACCCGCGCAGCCGTATGCCGGGCCGGGAGAGCCGCTCGGCCAGCCGCCCCCTCGTAAGGAAAGCGGGCATCACGCGGCACCCCTCAGACGCGGATTGACCAGCAGATAGAGGATGTCGATGACCAGGTTCACGATCACGAATCCGAAGGCCGTCGTCAGCACGACCCCCTGCACGACGGCCGGATCGCCGTTCTTCACGGCGTCGATCATCAGCTTCCCCATCCCCGGCAACGAGAAGATCGTCTCGATGACGACGGCGCCACCGAGCAGATAGCCGACCCGCAGGCCGAGCACGGTCAGCGGGTTGATCAGCGCGTTGCGCAGCACGTTCCGCCCGACCACGACGACCGGCGGCAGTCCGCTGCCGATCGCCGTGCGCACGTAGTCCTTGTCCAGCTCCTCCACCACCGCCGTACGCACGATGCGGATGAGCTGCGCGGCGACCGGCAGCGACAGCGCGAACGCCGGCAGCGTCATCGTCTTCAGCCAGCCGCTGAACGAGTCCGCCGGGTTGATGTATCCGCCGGTCGGGAACCAGCCCCGGTCGACGGCCAGGTACTGGATCATCAGCAGCGCGAGCCAGAAGCCGGGCGCCGCGACCCCGGTGAGCGACACGACCCGGATCAGCTGGTCGGGCAGCCGGTCCCGGTAGATCGCGGCGGTGACCCCGCCGAGCAGGGCGAGCACCACCGCGATCCCGAGCCCCATGAACGTCAGCTGCATGGTGAGCGGTAGCGCGGTGGTGACCTGGTCGACGACCGGTGCCCTGGTCAGCACGCTGATGCCCATGTCGCCGCGGAGCAGGTCGCCGACGAAGTCGACGTAGCGCACCGGCAGCGGATCGAGCAGCCCGTTCGCCTCACGGAAGTCGTGCAGTTGCTGCTCGGTCGGGTTCGCGCCCTGGAAGTACGCCGATGCCGGATCGCTGTCCGAGAACCGCATCACGAGGAAGACGAACAGCACGATGCCGAGCATCAGCGGGACGAGCAGGGCGATACGGCGGACGAGGATCCTGGCGATCGCGACCACGGTCAGGCCTCCGTGTGGGGCGGGTCAGCCGGCGGCGGGCTTGGCCTGCAGGACGTTGATCCCGGGATACGGCTGCGGCCTGATACCGGTGATCTTCTTCGGATCCCAGGCAGTCATCAGCTCGTTGTGGACGACGGGGTAGATCACGGCGTTCTCGGCGACGACGTCGATGTACTCCTGCGTCATCTGCTTCTTCTTCTCGGCGTCGGGCTCGCGCGTGGCCTGGTCCATCATCTTGAACAGGGCCTTGGCCTCGGAGCTGTCCTCCCAGCGGGCGTACCGCATCCAGGTGTTGCCGGGCCCGTAGTTGTAATGCATGATCAGGTCCGCGTCGAGCCCGAACTGGTTCGGGTTGGACGCGGCCGCGACGACCTGGAAGTCCTGCTTCTGGTCGAGCTTCGTGAACAGCGCCGCCGTCTCCTGCGGCTCCAGCGTCGTCTTCACCCCGATCGCGTCCCACGAGGCCTTGATGGTCGGCAGGCAGTCCACGATCCAGCTGACGTTGACGGCCATCAGATTGACCTTCAGCCCGCTGACTCCCGCCTCCTCCAGCAGCTGCTTGGCCTTGTCCGGGTCGTAGGCGTAGACCGTCTTCGCCTTGCGGTACGTCGGGTTGCCCTCGTTGAGGTACGAGGTCGCCGGCTTGCCGTGCCCCCGCAGCGCGGCCGAGATCATCTTCTCCGTGTCGATCGCGTAGTGCAGCGCCTGCCGCACCCGCACATCGTCGAACGGCTTGTGAGCGGTGTTGAAGAGCAGGAACAGATGGTTCATCCCGGCGCCGCCCTCGACCGTCAGCCCGTCCTTCTTCAGCTGGTCGATGTTGGCGTACGGGATGTTGTCGGAGATCTGCGCGCCCGCGCTCGCGCCGGAGATCTTGGCGACGCGCGGCGCGGCGTCCACGATCGACAGCCAGTTCATTTTCTTGAAGTTGGCCTTGCGCGGCCCGTTGTAGTCCGCGAAGGCCTCGAACGTGGTGTTTGACTTCGGATGGTGCGCGGTCTGCCGGTACGGTCCCGAGCCCACCGCCTTCCCCTTGGCGGCCTCGTCCAGCGCACCCGGCTGGTCGTACACGTGCTTCGGCATGATCTTGGCGAGCGTCAGCCGGGGAGCGCCCTCCGGGAACGGGAACTTCAGCACCAGCTCCACGGACTGGTCGTCGACCTTTTTGACCTCCTTCAGCCAGGAGCCGAAGAAGTTCTTGGCGAGCGTCTGTGTGTCCGGGTCCAGGACCCGGCCGAAGGTGAAGACGACGTCGTCGGCCGTGACCGGCTTCCCGTCGTGCCACTTGGCGCCGTCGCGCAGCGTGAACTTCCAGGTCGTCGCGGACAGGTCGGACGGAACCGCCGTGGCCAGCGCGGGATACGGCTCCCGGGTGATCGGGTCGGTGTCAAGGAGACCCTCGTAGATGTGGTGGTTGGCGGCCATGCTGAACGCCGACGCCGTCATCAGCGGATCCCAGCTCTGGTCGTTGCCATAGCCGATGACCGCGGTGAGCGTGTCGAGACCGCCCTTGCCGTTTCCGTCGTCGGTCTCGTTGGTGGACTCCGGCCCCGCCGAACAGGCCGACAGCGTCGAGGTGACGGCGGCGGCCGCGCCCAGCGCGCCGGTGTACTTCAGGAACGACCGGCGGTGCAGCGCCGGTACATGGGTCACGTCGCGCACGGTTCCTCCTGGGAGGAGAGGTTTGGGGGGAGGGGGACTGGGGGCGGAGTGGGGGAGATACGACGTCCTACGTCATGCCCAGCAGCGTGACCATAAGAGGGGGTCCGAGGGCGGTCAAGGGACCGCGCACGAATCGCACTTCCTCCAGAGGTGCGACCAATGGCACCTTGAAATCAGGGCAGTTGGCGAGTGGATCTCGCAGGCGGATCGGGGAACAGGTTTCCGGCAGACGTGGGACGTAGGACGTCCACGCGCGTACGATGTGCCGCATGTCCGAGCAGCCCTCGGGGCCGAGGAACCCCGGCCCCCGGTCCGCCCGCGAGCGACGCGTGAGCGGCCAGATCCAGCGCGAGGTCATGGAGCTGATACTCGACCGCAAGCTCCAGCCGGGAGCCCCGCTGCCCACCGAGACCGAGCTCATGGAGGACCTCGGCGTCAGCCGCAACTCCGTCCGCGAGGCCCTCAAGGCGCTCCAGGCCCTCGACATCGTCGACATCCGCCACGGCTACGGCACGTACGTCGGCCAGGCCTCGCTGACCCCTCTCGTCGACGGCCTCACCTTCCGGGCGCTCTCCCAGCTCGACGACGACACCCGGGCCCTGGGCGAGATCCTGCAGGTCAGAGAGGTACTGGAGGAGGGGCTCATACGCAGGGTCGCGGCCTCGCTGACCGACGCGGAACTCGACCGGCTTGAAGCGATCGTCGTCCGCATGGAGGAGACCGGCGGTACGGGCAGTCCCTTCCCGGAACTCGACCGAGAGTTCCACGAGGTGCTCTACCAGTCGCTCGGCAACACGCTCGTACCCCAGCTTCTGGGCGCCTTCTGGAACGTCTTCCGCCGCGTCTCCGCGGCCCGCGGCTGGACCGACGACCCGACCCCGGGCCTCACCGTCCGCCGCCACCGCGACATCCTGACGGCGCTGCGCGCCCGCGACGTCGAGGGCGCGCAGCGTGCGATGGCGGACCATTTCAGGGGAATCGAGGCGCGGACGGGTCAGGCGACTCGCGGGGTCGGCTGACGCGCCGCGCCTTGGTCGTACGTGGTTCAGCCCGCGAAGAGGGCCGTCACCGACGCGATGATGGCGAGCGCGGGCTGGGCGATGTCCGCGCTGCTGGACAGCAGCTCCCGAAGGCGCTGGAGCCGGGTCCGGACGGCGGGCGCGTCGGGTTCGGGTTCGGCGCTGAGCCGGGCCACGTCGTGTACCGCGCCTGCCGCTTCGTTGCGCTCGCTGTCCGTCAAGTCCCGGCTGGACAGGACCAGTTCAAGCAGCCTGGTCAGGTCCTCGGCGTCTGCGCCCGCCCCGTACGTGTTCTGGAAGTCGCGGATGACCGTGTCCTGCGGGCGGTTGATGAACGTGGTGTTCTCGCCCTGAAAGTAGAAGTTCTCCGACACCGCTGCTCCTGAAGTGACGACGACTCGGCAGTTGTGGAACGTGTGCGTGTGATCAGGACGGGTCGGCTGCGCGGGACTCAGCCGGCTTCTGATGGCTTGCGCCGCCGAGCGTACCCGCGCGAATGCCTCGGCGTCGGCGCCGCGCCCCCTGGCCGCGAGGGTGTGCAGCGTCTCCTCCAGCGATGGCTCGGGCATGGTCGGCAGCGGCCCGCGCCACCATTCCGGATCACGCCGCTGCAGTTCCGCGAACCATGCCTCGAACCGCGAGTGAGCCGCCCGCTCCTCGGCGGACATCTGCTCCCGAAGGCTCGGGGAGGGCGCGCCATCGGCCGGCCGCAGGGCTGCCGAGATACCGCCGAACAGGGAGCGGAAGTAGCCGACCGAGACATCCTCGATGCAGAACACGACCTTCTCCGCCTCGGCCAGCGGCCCTCCGGACGGGTGGAAGAACACCAGGCATGGCAGGAGGTCCCGGTCCACGCCCATGAGGTCGGCGATCTCGTACGCGCCCTGACGGTCGTAGGGCTGCCAGGTGAGCCATCTCATCGTGGACAGCACCCGGTACAACTCCGGTTCCAGGTTCTTGCGCCAGTACCTCTTGGCCGTACGCCAGTCGGCGGGACGCTCGATGACGAAGACCCGGGTCGCCGGCCCGGAGAGGGCGTTCAGATCCTCGAAATGCGTACGGACATAGGCCGCGAGTTCCGCGTCGGCGTCGGTGTACAGCAGCACCCCCCACAGACGCGGGCCGCCGTCCGGCGGGAGTACGCCTTCAGCGAGCTGCAGCCTGCGGATCAGCGCGGCCGAGTCGGGGATGGGTGCGAGCGAATAGAGAGCCTGGGGCGGATGTTCGATACACAGCACCAGCACGTCGCCCTCTGCCAGATCGAGGTCGGTGACGCGCTGCCCAGCCTCCAGCCTCTTGCCCGTGACCGCATCGACGAGCCATACGTCCAGCGGATCCGTCGGCCAGCAGGCGAGCTGTGCCGAGCGTGCCTCGGCTAAACACGTCTGCGTGAACTGGTCGACGGTCGAGGTCTCCGGCACGGAGACCTCGATCATCTTCGTGGAAGCGTGCAGGTCGGCGGTCTGCCAGCGTGTCAGGCCGTCGCCATCTCGCGTGACAGCCGCTCCGTCACCGTCGAACAAGCTGGCGTACGCATCGTGGCCTGGGCGACTCCGCAGACCGGGCGAGTCTCCCTCTGCGACATAGATCTTCAAACGCAACAGCCGGTCCTCGCCACCTCGGCTACGAACGGCGCCCACGCCTCGGCGGTCACCACCAGCACGGGACCGTCCGGGACCTTGCTGTCCCGGACGGGGACGACGCCGGGGTGACCGTCGGCGACCTCGAGGCAGCTGCCGCCTTCGCCGTTGCTGTAGGTGCTCTTGCGCCAGCGGGCGGCGCCTGCGAAGTCGGAGGCCACTTCTAGGCAGTCGCCACCTTCGCCGTTGCTGTGGGTGCTCTTGCGCCACCGGGCGGCGGTCAGGTCGTACTGGTGCATCGTCTGTAGTCCTCAGCCGTCGACTCGATCAGAGCGAGGGACGCCTTGGGCGACAGTGCGGCGGCCCTGGCGAGATCGTAGGCGCGCAGGGCCCGCTTCACCACTGCCGGATCGTCGAGCAGATCTCCGGAAAACGACGTCTCTGTATAGGCGGTTGGCGGCGCGTCTTCGAACTCCATGAGCTTCAGGGCACCGGCCATAGAGGCGTGTGCCCCCTCCGAGCGAGGGAGCACCGTCACCAGCCCCTTGCGTTCGCGAGCCAGCGCGGCGATGTGTTCCAGCTGCTCGGCCATGGCGTCCGCGCCGCCCACAGGCACGTGCAGCACGTTCTCGTGCAGGATCGCCCAATACTCCGGCCTTGTGGCGTCCCTGAGAATGCGGGCCCGTTCCACTCGGGCCGACACCTTCTCCTCCACGTACTCGTCCGTGACGAACGGGTTTGCCGCGATGGTGACGGCCTGTGCGTACGGGGCTGTCTGCAACAGCCCCGGGACGACCGCGGGGGCAAACTCACAGATTTTCGTGGCCAAAGCTTCCAGTTCTGCTACCGGCGCGAAGTAATCCGCATAGCGCCGGTCATTGATGAGCTTCTTGCACATCCGCTCGAAAAAACCGCCGGTTTGCAGGACGTCGTCGATCCGTTGGGCGACATCCAACTGGGGCTTGCGAATTGCCTGTTCGAATTGGCCGATGTATGCACCGGATACGAAGACCCGGGCACCCAGCTCCACCTGGGTGAAACCCGTGTCTTCGCGGCGTCGTTTCAGTTCTGCCCCGAAGAACTCCCAAGCCGCCTGCTGTGAACCGTTGGCCATGGCCAACCCCCTTGGTGCGCACCGCACTTGTAGAGATCCGGCTCCTGTCGAGTGTAGGCGTGGAACGGCATCGTGGAGATGTGAAGCATGGAAAGTCGGAGGGAAAGGGAACCGGTGAAGGCGGAAGATGGAACACGACACTCGGCGCGGTGTGTCGAGGAGGCGGAGGAGACGGTGACGGAATTGCGCATGGCGCTTGCGCGGGCGGGAATTGCATTGCCTTCCCTGCGGATCGACCCGGTGACCGTGGCGCGCGATGCCCCATGCCCGCTGATCGAATTGGGCCGATGTTCGGTCGACACCGCCGCGCGCCTGGCGGCGGCCCTCAGAGGCCGGGCGCCGAGTGCGGCCGAGACGCCGGATGCGGCCCCCGACGCGAACGGGGGCGCCGCACGATGAAGCCCCCCATCGGTTCGTACGCCGTCGACACCCGTACCGGCAAGGTGGGCCGGGTGGTGGGCCACGAGGGGTCGTACGTTCAGCTCAGACCGCTCGGCGGCGGCCGGGAGTGGGACTGCGAACCCGGAGCCGTACGGGCCGCGACCGCGGCGGAACGGTTGCGCGCGGCCACCGCGTACGCGAACGCGCGCAGCCGGGGCGAGGTGCCGTGACCCGCCACGGCACGCCCGGCCGTGGGAGAGAATGGCTCCATGAGTCTGTTCCGGGACGACGGCATCGTGCTGCGGACCCAGAAGCTCGGTGAGGCCGACCGCATCATCACGCTTCTGACCCGCGGACACGGCCGTGTGCGTGCCGTCGCCCGCGGAGTGCGCCGGACGAAGTCGAAGTTCGGGGCGCGGCTCGAGCCCTTCTCCCATGTGGACGTGCAGTTCTTCGCGCGCGGAAGCGAGCTGATCGGTCGCGGGCTGCCGCTCTGTACGCAGAGCGAGACGATAGCTCCGTACGGTGGCGGGATCGTCACCGACTACGCCCGCTACACCGCCGGCACGGCCATGCTGGAGACGGCGGAACGGTTCACTGATCATGAAGGTGAGCCGGCGGTGCAGCAGTACCTGCTGCTCGTCGGTGCCCTGCGCACCCTCGCCCGTGGCGAGCACGCGCCGAATCTCATCCTGGACGCCTTCCTGCTGCGGTCGCTGGCCGTGAACGGCTACGCGCCGAGCTTCGGCGACTGCGCCCGGTGCGGAATGCCCGGTCCGAACCGGTTCTTCTCGGTCGCGGCGGGCGGTTCCGTATGCGCCGACTGCCGCGTGCCCGGCAGCGTCGTACCCTCGCCGGAGGCGCTCGTCCTCCTCGGCGCGCTGCTGACGGGCGACTGGGAGACCGCGGACGCGTGCGAGCCTCGGCACGTACGGGAGGGCAGCGGCCTGGTGTCGGCGTATCTGCACTGGCACCTGGAGCGGGGACTGCGCTCCCTGCGGTACGTGGAGAAGTAGCACGTGGACAAGTAGCGACGACCCTCACCCAGCAAGCAGAAAGTCGAGAGCAGAGAGACGTGAGCCTCATGGCACGACGCGGGATCCTCGGACGCCCCCGCCGCGAGTACAAGGCCCCCGAGCCGCACCCGTCCGGGGCGCGTCCGCCGAAGCTGCCCGGTGAGCTGATCCCGAACCACGTGGCGATCGTCATGGACGGGAACGGCCGGTGGGCGAAGGAGCGCGGTCTGCCGCGCACCGAGGGCCACAAGGTCGGCGAGAGCGTCGTCATGGACGTGCTCAAGGGCTGCCTGGAGATGGGCGTGAAGAACCTCTCCCTGTACGCCTTCTCGACGGAGAACTGGAAGCGTTCGCCGGACGAGGTCCGCTTCCTGATGAACTTCAACCGGGACGTCATCCGGCGCCGACGTGACGAGATGGACGAACTCGGCATTCGTATCCGCTGGGTGGGTCGCATGCCCAAGCTGTGGAAGTCCGTCGTGCAGGAGCTCCAGATCGCGCAGGAGCAGACGAAGGACAACAACGCGATGACGCTGTACTTCTGCGTGAACTACGGCGGGCGGGCCGAGCTCGCGGACGCCGCGCAGAAGCTGGCGGCCGACGTCGCGGCCGGAAAGCTCGACCCGGCCAAGGTCACCGAGAAGACGATCCAGAAGTATCTGTACTACCCGGACATGCCGGACGTAGATCTCTTCCTCCGCCCGAGCGGCGAGCAGCGCACGTCCAACTACCTGATCTGGCAGTCCAGTTACGCCGAGATGGTCTTCCAGGACGTCCTGTGGCCGGACTTCGACCGTCGCGACCTGTGGCGGGCCTGCCTGGAGTACGCCTCGCGCGACCGCCGCTTCGGCGGGGCGATCCCGAACGAGGAGCTGCTCGCCATGGAGGGCAAGCAGGCGTAGTGCGTCCGGCTTTCGGTTTCGGAAGGCGGAACGGGACGTTAGGGTTCCGCCCATGGTTCACCAGGGGCGGGACACCATCCAGGGCACGGACGTCGTCGAGCTGGTCTACCGGCCGACGCGTAGGGACATACGCACGGGCATCGGGGTGCGGGACCGCATCCGGCGCCTCGTGGTGCTGCGGTGGGCCTTCGTGCTGATGTTCCTGGCGTTGGCCGTTCGGCACGTAATGACCGCGGACGCGGTGAACAGCGCGTCCGCCGCGTTCTCCTTGGCCCTGGCGGTCATGCTTCCGGTGCTGATCTGGTCCCTCCCGCACCTCCAGGCCCACCACGTACTGCGGCTCGTCTCCTGGCAGGGCGAATACCGCACGACGGTGACCGACGCCGGGATAGCGGGCCGAGACCGAGCACACGACCCTGGTGCAGCGGTGGTCGCTGTTCCGCGGCTACCGCGAGACGCGTGACCACCTGGTGCTGCTCAGTCGCGACCCGAACATCCTGGTCCTGGAGGTGTTGCCGAAGCGTGGCCTGAGCTCCCCGCAGGACGCGGAACGGCTGCGGGCCCTCTTCGACCGGCATCTGAGCCGGGTCTGAGAAGGGCCCGAAAGCGCGGGGGCGGGGCTCAGTTCTCGGCCCGCGCCGCGCACTCCGCACACGTGCCGAAGATCTCCACCGTGTGGGCGACGTTCACATAGCCGTGCTCGGACGCGATGGCCTCGGCCCACTTCTCGACGGCCGGGCCCTCCACCTCGACGGCCTTGCCGCAGACGCGGCAGACCAGGTGGTGGTGGTGCTCGCCGGACGAGCAGCGGCGGTAGACGGCCTCGCCGTCGTTCGTGCGGAGCACATCGACCTCACCGGCGTCGGCGAGGGACTGCAGGGTGCGGTAGACCGTGGTCAGCCCGACAGAGTCGCCCCGGTGCTTGAGCATGTCGTGGAGGTCCTGCGCGCTGCGGAACTCGTCCACCTCGTCCAGCGCGGCTGCCACGGCTGCACGCTGCCGGGTGGATCGGCCCCGTACTGGTCCAGCGGTCGTCACCGGTTCCTCCTCACATCAGCTGCCGGGCCATTGTGCCAGGTGGCCCCGGCACAGTGGGACGCTTGTCCACGCCAAGCGCCCCGTCCCGGTGCCGGCAGATACTCACCGCGGCGCCGCGGCGCCGCCGGCCGGCACCTTCTCCGATGCCGGCTGCGGAGCCGCGTCTGCCCCGGCTCCGGCCCCCGTCCCGGCCTCCGGAAGCGCGCAGTCCGTCGCCCCCGCCTCGGCCCCGGCAGCGGCCGCGGCGGCCCGCGCCCTGCGCCGGGCGAGCGGCGTGGCCAGTGCGGTCAGGGCGATGAACACGGCGATGGTCAGCAGCACGATGGTCGCGCCGGGCGGCACGTCCTGGTAGTACGACGTGACCGTGCCGCCGAGCGTGACGCCTACGCCGATGGTCACCGCGATGCCGAAGGTCGCGGCGAAGCTCCGGCTGAGCTGCTGGGCGGCCGCCACGGGCACCACCATCAGCGCGCTGACCAGCAGCAGGCCCACGACCCGCATGGCGACGGTCACCGTGACCGCCGCGGTGACGGCGGTGAGCAGGTTCAGGGCTCGTACCGGCAGGCCCGTCACCCGCGCGAACTCCTCGTCCTGGCTGACGGCGAACAGCTGCCGCCTCAGGCCCAGCGTGACGAGTACGACGAAGGCGGCGAGCAGGCAGATGGCGAGCACGTCCCCCTGCGACACCGTCGACAGGGAACCGAACAGGTAGGAGCTGAGGTTCGCGTTGGAGCCGCCCGGCGCGAGGTTGATCAGCATCACACCGCCCGCCATACCGCCGTAGAACAGCATGGCGAGGGCGATGTCGCCGCGCGTCCTGCCGTACCAGCGGATCAGCTCCATGATCACCGAGCCGAGCACGGCGACCGCCGTCGCCATCCACACCGGGGACGTCGACAGCAGGAAGCCGAGGCCGACGCCGGTCATCGCGACGTGGCCGATCCCGTCGCCCATCAGGGCCTGGCGGCGCTGGACGAGGTAGATGCCCACGGCGGGTGCGGTGATGCCGACGAGGACGGCGGCGAGCAGGGCCCGCTGCATGAAGGCGTAGTTCAGGATTTCCATCGCCGGGGTCCTAACTCAGCAGGCCGGTACGTACCGGCTCGGCGTCGGCGGTGTGCGGGTGGACGTGGTCGTGGCCGGGCAGCGCGTGCTGGCCGACCGCGGCCGGGGGTGGCCCGTCGTGGACGACGCAGCCGTCACGGAGGACCACGGCGCGGTCGATGAGCGGCTCCAGAGGTCCGAGCTCGTGCAGCACGAGCAGGACGGAGGCGCCGGCCGCGACCTGCTCGCGCAGGGTGGCCGCGAGCACCTCCTGGCTGGCCAGGTCGACGCCGGCCATCGGCTCGTCCATGATCAGCAGCTCGGGCTGGGCGGCGAGGGCACGCGCGATCAGTACGCGCTGGTGCTGGCCGCCGGAGAGCGCGTTGACGGAGTCCTTCGCGCGGTCCGCCATGCCGACGTGCTCCAGGGCCCGGTGCACGGCCTCCCGATCGGCCTTGCGCAGCATGCCGAAGCGGGCGCGCGAGAGGCGCCCGGAGGAGACCACCTCGGTCACGGTGGCGGGCACGCCGCCCGCGGCCGTGGTGCGCTGCGGTACGTAGCCGACGCGCGCCCAGTCGCGGAAGCGGCGGCGCGGGGTGCCGAAGATCTCGATCTCGCCGCCGCTGACGGGCACCTGGCCGATGACCGTCCGGACCGCCGTCGACTTGCCGGAGCCGTTGGCGCCGAGCAGGGCGACGACCTCACCGCGGTGCACGGTGAGGTCGATGCCCCGCAGCACGGGGCGCGAGCCGAGCTCCGCCGTCACCCTGCGCAGTGTGATGACGGGGTCGGTGGGGTTCTCGGCCCGGGTGGCCTTCATGGCTTGCGCCTTTCCGTGCTGCTCCGGCGGTGCGGAGGGGGTACCGGCGTCACTTGGCGCCGAGTGCCTTCTTCAGTGCCTGGAGGTTGGACTCCATCACCTCGAAGTAGTCGTCGCCCTTGGACTTGTCGGTGATGCCCTCGATCGGGTCGAGCACATCGGTCTTCAGGTTCGCGTCGTTCGCGATGGTCTTCGCCGTCTTGTCGCTGACGAGCGTCTCGTAGAAGACGGTGGTGACGCCGTCGGCCTTGGCCATCTCCTGGAGCTCCCTGACGCGCTCGGCGCTCGGCTCGGTCTCGGGGTCGAGACCGGTGATGGCCTCCTCGGTGAGGCCGTAGCGCTCGGCGAGGTAGCCGAAGGCGGCGTGGGTGGTGATGAAGACCTTGGAGTCGGTGTTCGCCAGACCGTCCTTGAACTGCGTGTTCAGGCCGTCGAGCTTCTTGACCAACGCGGCGGTGTTCTTCTTGTATTCCGCGGCATTGTCCGGGTCGGCCTTCTCGAAGGCCTTGCCGACGCCCTCTGCGACCTGGGCGTACTTCACGGGGTCGAGCCAGATGTGCGGGTCCGTGCCGCCGCCCTCCTCGGCCGCGTGGTCGTCATGCTCCTCGGCGTGCCCGCCGACTTCGTTGCCGTGCTTCTCGAGGCTGGTCAGCGTGGCGGCGTCGATCTTGGTCTTGACCTCGGACTGCTGAACCGCGTCGTCGACGGCGGGCTGGAGGCCCTTGAGGTAGAGGACGGCGTCGGCCTCCTGGAGCTGCGCGGTCTGGCGGGCGCTGATCTCCAGGTCGTGCGGCTCCTGACCCGGCTCGGTGAGGGTGGTCACGGCCACGTGGTTCCCGCCGATCTCCTCGGCGAGGAACTCCATGGGGTAGAACGACGCCACGACGTCGAGCTTGCCGCTGCTGTTGCCCTCCGCGGCGTTGGAGGTGGAGCAGGCCGAGAGCGCGCCGAGGCCGAGCGCGGTGACGGCGGCGACAGCGATGCCGGTACGTATTCGGGAACCGGGTCGGGGGGTGGCCGGATTGCGGCGTACGTTCATGACAGTCATTTTCAACAAATCTGGAAACGATTGTCAATAAAGGTCTTGGAAAGCCCTGTGCACGGCCACTGCGCGGTCAGAGGGCCGTGGAGGGGCGAACCGATTTGATCCGGGGGGTGTGAGCGCCGGTAACCTGAACCAATCGCTATCGCTCTGAAGCACTCCGCTTCATCGCCGTCGTAATGAAGAGAGCACCGTGGCCGCCGACAAGATCGACACCATCGTCAGCCTCAGCAAGCGCCGTGGCTTCGTCTACCCGTGCAGTGAGATCTACGGCGGCCAGCGCGCCGCCTGGGACTACGGGCCGCTGGGCGTCGAGCTGAAGGAGAACATCAAGCGCCAGTGGTGGCGCTACATGGTCACCTCGCGCGAGGACGTCGTCGGTATCGACTCGTCGGTGATCCTTGCGACCGAGGTCTGGCAGGCCTCCGGGCATGTCGCCACGTTCACCGACCCGCTCACCGAGTGCACCTCCTGTCACAAGCGTTACCGCGCGGACCACCTGGAGGAGGCGTACGAGGCGAAGCACGGCCGTCTCCCGGAGAACGGCCTCGCGGACATCAACTGCCCGAACTGCGGCAACAAGGGCCAGTTCACCGAGCCCAAGCAGTTCTCGGGTCTGCTGTCCACGCACCTCGGCCCGACGCAGGACAGCGGCTCCATCGCCTACCTGCGCCCCGAGACCGCGCAGGGCATCTTCACCAACTTCGCTGCCGTCCAGCAGACCTCGCGCCGCAAGCCGCCGTTCGGCATCGCCCAGATGGGCAAGTCGTTCCGCAACGAGATCACGCCGGGCAACTTCATCTTCCGCACCCGCGAGTTCGAGCAGATGGAGATGGAGTTCTTCGTCAAGCCGGGCGAGGACGAGAAGTGGCACGAGTACTGGATGCAGGAGCGCTGGAACTGGTACACGGGCCTCGGCCTGCGCGAGGAGAACATGCGCTGGTACGACCACCCGAAGGAGAAGCTCTCCCACTACTCCAAGCGCACCGCTGACATCGAGTACCGCTTCCAGTTCGGCGGCAGCGAGTGGGGCGAGCTCGAGGGCGTCGCCAACCGCACCGATTACGACCTGTCGGCGCACTCGGGGGCTTCCGGCCAGGACCTGTCGTACTTCGACCAGGAGGCCGGCGAGCGCTACACGCCGTTCGTCATCGAGCCCGCGGCCGGTGTCGGCCGCACCATGCTCGCCTTCATGCTGGACGCCTACAACGAGGACGAGGCGCCCAACGCCAAGGGCAAGATGGAGAAGCGCACGGTCATGCGCTTCGACCACCGCATCGCCCCGGTGAAGGTCGCGGTGCTCCCGCTGTCGCGGAACCCGGAGCTGTCGCCGAAGGCCAAGGGCCTTGCGCAGACGCTGCGGCAGAACTGGAACATCGAGTTCGACGACGCCGGCGCCATCGGGCGTCGCTACCGTCGCCAGGACGAGATCGGTACGCCGTTCTGTGTGACCGTGGACTTCGACACGCTTGAGGACAACGCCGTTACTGTTCGTGAGCGTGACTCGATGAAGCAGGAGCGGGTTTCTCTCGACCAGATCGAGGGGTATCTGGCCAGCCGACTGATCGGCTGCTAGGCGCTGCGCTGTGCTTGTACGGTGCCGGGTTCCTGAATGGGGCCCGGCACCGTCGTATGCCTGGGCCCACCCCCATTTGAAGCGCACCCGCCGTCGTGGGTTGTGCCCACCTTCCCCCAAGCTCTCGGCTTCGCTGCAGGGGGACCCCCATCGCCCTGCGGAACGATTGCCCACAACGGCGGAAGTGGTCCTGTTCGTCTTCGTGTTCGGGCACACTGGGCGCGACGTATCCAGGGCCGGGAGGCATGATGCCGTCGATGACCACCAGCAAGGTCAGCAGATGGGACCAGCACGGGCGGGAGCACATCGTCCGGGTGCGGCGGGCGGGGGTCCAGCGCTCGCTCGTCTGTGACACCTGTGGCTGGCGCAAGGGTGCCCAGTTCCTGCCCTGGCTCAAGGCGCAGGAGCATCTGGCGGAGGCGCACCAGGCGACCTTGGATCCGTCGGCCGAGGCGTAGCGGCCGTAGCAGGCCCGGGCGATCGAGGTCTGGCGGTCAGCCGGCGGAACCGTGGGTGTCGGCGCCCAGCCCGCGCAGCACGAGCTCGAGCACGGACGTGAAGGCGTCCTCGATGCCGGGGCGCGACCACTCCGGCGCGTACGCCGGGTCGTGGAAGCGGCCCGTCGCGTCGAACACCGCACGGGCCGTCGCGGTGGCATCCGAGTCCCCGGCCGTGAACTCGCCCCGCTGGACGCCCTCTTCGACGATATGGGTGAGCTGGCCCACGAGATCGGCGATGTGCTGCTCGATGACGGTGCTGTTCTCATCGAGCAGCACCTCATACGTGGCGAACAGCTCGGGATCGCCGCCCGCCTTGTGCCGCTTCGCCGCGAACAGCTCGGCCAGCCACTGCCTCAGCACCTTCGGTGTCGGTTCGCCCTCGGCCTGGGCGATCTGCTGCAGCGTCTCGGTCGTGCGGTCCAGCCAGCGCTTCGTCACCGCCTCCCGCAGCTCCGCCTTCGTACGGAAATGGCGGTACACGCTGCCGTGGCTGACGCCGAGTGCGCGGGCCACGTCGACCACGGTGGCCTTTGCCGGGCCGTGGCGGCGCAGCACCTCCTCGGTCGCTTCGAGGATGCGCTCGGCGGTCAGGGGCTCGGGTGCCATGGGCTTGACCGTACCGGTCGTGGATCAGTGCTCGCTGTCGAGGTGTCCCATCTGTGCCGAGGGGTAGCGGTCGCCCGCGGCGGATCCGGCCGGCACGGCCTCCTCGATCGCCCTCAGGTCGGCCTCGTCGAGGACGGCGTTCAGGGCGCCGAGCGCCTCCGTCAGCCGTGTGCGGCTGCGGGCGCCGATGAGCGGCACGATGTCGGCGTTGTGCCGGCCGGCCTGGGCCAGCACCCAGGCGATCGCCGTCTGGGCGACCGATATGCCCTTCTGTTCGGCGACCTTTCGCAGGGCGTCGACGAGGTCGAGGTTGTGCTGCAGGTTCTCGCCCTGGAAGCGGGGGCTCATCCCGCGGAAGTCGTTCGCGGCCAGCTGCCGGTCCCGGGTGAAGTGGCCGGAGATCAGACCGCGGGACAGCACGCCGTACGCCGTGATGCCGACGCCCAGTTCGCGGGCCGTGGGGAGGATCTCCGCCTCGATGCCGCGGGAGATCAGCGAGTACTCGATCTGGAGGTCGGAGATGGGAGCCGTGGCGACGGCCCGGCGGATGGTGTGGGCGCCCGCCTCCGAGAGGCCGATGTGCCGGACGTGTCCCGCCTCGACCAGTTCGGCTATGGCGCCGACCGTCTCCTCGATCGGCACCTCGGGGTCCACTCGCGCGATCCGGTAGATGTCGATGTGGGCGACGCCGAGCCGCTGCAGTGAGTACGCCGCGAAGTTCTTCACCGCGGCCGGACGGCCGTCGTATCCGGACCAGCGGCCGTCCGGGTCGCGCAGTGCGCCGAACTTCACGCTGGTGAGGGCCTGTTCGCGCAGGGAGGCGGGGGCGGTGCGCAGGGCTTCGTTGATCAGCAGTTCGTTGTGGCCCATGCCGTAGAAGTCGCCCGTGTCGAGCAGGGTGATGCCCGCTTCGAGAGCGGCATGGATGGTGGCGATCGACTCGGCCCGGTCCGCATCGCCGTACAGCGCGGACATGCCCATGCAGCCGAGGCCGAGAGCGGAGGTGCGCGGGCCCGTGGACCCGAGGGTGCGCGTTTGCATGGTGGCTCCATGGCTCATTCGCTGGGAAAAGCAGGACACCCCCACCATGGCATGACAGCTGACAGATTTCAATATCTGTCAGCTGTCATTTCGGTGTCCTGTCACCCGATCACGCGCGGCAGCCGCAGGCTCAGCCCCGTCGTCAGGGCCACCCCCGCCAGCTGCACCAGCAGCGTCACCATCAGCGCGTCCCGCATGCCCATGCCCGGCACCAGTGACACGAACAGCGTGCCGAGCGTTGCGACGCCCAGAGCCAGGGCCGACTGCTGGGTGGTGATCATGACGCCGCTGCCCACGCCCGCGCGGGCCGCCGGGACCTCGGAGAGGACGATCCGGAAGAGGAGCGGAAGCTGCATCGCCTGGCCCATGCCCGCCACCGCCGCGCCCGGCATGAGCTCCACGAAGCCCAGGTGCGGCCAGCTCCGCCACGCCGCGAGGACGATCAGCGCGAGGCCGACCGCCTGGATCAGCCCGCCCGCGGTCACCACGCGTGTCCCGTACCGGGCGACGAGCCGCGGTCCCGCAAGCGATGTCAGGAAGAAGACGACCGCCATCGGCGTCAGCGCGAGCCCCGCCGCCACCGGGTCGAGCCGCGCACCCTGCTGCAGCGACACCGCGATGACGAACATGAATCCGCTGAACCCGATCGAGAACGGCACGATCATCACCAGGCCGCGCCGCAGCGACACCAGCCCGAACAGGCTCGGCGGCACCAGCGGCGTACGCCCCTTTCGCTCCGCGCCGCGCTCCACCCGGTAGAACGCGATCGCCGCGAACGGGAAGACGGCCAGCGACACCCAGGTCCACAGCGGCCACCCGGCCGCGCGCCCCTCGGTCAGCGGCGCGAGCAGCGTCAGCAGGGACACGGCCAGCAGTGCGGTGCCCGGTCCGTCGATCGGTTCCGGGTGCTGGGAGCGGGTCTCCGGTACGACGCGTGCCGCGAGCGGAAGACCGGCCAGTACGACCGGGACGTTCACCAGGAAGACCGACCGCCAGCCCGAGCCCGCGATGTCGGCGGATACCAGGACGCCGCCGAGGATCTGCCCGGCGATCATGGACAGGCCCGCGGTGGCGCCGTACAGGCTCATCGCCCGTGCGCGCCGCTGCCCGGCCGTCGCCGCCTGGATCGTTGCCAGCACCTGCGGCAGCATCAGCGCGGCCGAGGCGCCCTGTGCCGCCCGTGCCAGGACCAGGGTCCAGGCGTCCGGGGCGAGACCGCACGCCAGCGAGGTGAGACCGAAGGCCGCCATGCCGCCGATGAAGAGCCTGCGCCGGCCGAACATGTCGCCGAGCCGGCCGCCGAGGACCAGCAGCACGGCGTACGCGACGCCGTATCCGGCGACGACCAGCTCCAGTACCGACTCGCTCGCGGCCAGGTCGTGGCCGATCGTCGGCAGGGCGACGTTGACGATGAAGAAGTCGATGAGGGGGAGTGCCGCACCGAGCAGGACGGTGAAGAGGCCGAGTCCGTCGAGCGCAGGCGGCGCGGCGGTCGGGGAGCGGACTGCGGTTGCCAGGGTTGTTGTTCCGGATTCGCTCACGTACGTCAGCCTGGTCCGGAACTCAGACTGGTACCAGAGTCTCTTTATCCTGGTAGAAGGAGTACCTGGAAACAGGCTCGGCGGTTCGGCAGGCTGGAGGCATGACGACCATGACGCCACAGATGATGACGCCGCAGGCGAGGGAGCGGGAGTCCCTGGTGGCGGCCACGGAGACCGCGGCCGGCACGGAGGCCGTGGAGTCCGCGGAGCCCCTGGAGTCCGCAGAGGTCGCGGAGGGAGCGGCCGAGGTGCGGCGGCACGAGCTCGCCGCGTTCCTGCGCAGCCGCCGTGAGCGCATCACACCCGAGCAGGTCGGGCTTGCGCGCGGACGCCGCCGGCGCACCCCAGGCCTGCGACGCGAGGAGGTAGCGCAGCTCTCCGCGGTCGGCGTCACCTGGTACACCTGGCTCGAACAGGCCCGGGACATCCAGGTGTCCGGCCAGGTCCTCGACGCGCTGGCCCGCACCCTGCTGCTGGATCCCAGCGAGCGCGCCCACCTCTTCAAGCTGGCGGGCGCCGCCGACCCCGCGCCCGGCACGCCCTGCCCGTCGATCACCCCGGCGCTGCGCCAGGTGCTGGAGCAGCTGGAGCCGCTGCCGGCCTGCATTCAGAACAGCCGGTACGACATCCTCGCGTACAACCGCACGTACGGGCGGCTGCTGTGCAACCTCGACACGATCCCGTCCGAGGACCGCAACGGCATGATCCTCGCGTTCACCAACGCGGAGTGGCGGTCGTCGATCGTGCTGCTCGACGAGACGATGCGGCTGATGGCCGCCAAGTTCCGGGCGGCGATGGCCGGGCATCTCGCCGAGCCCGCCTGGAAGATGCTGCTCAAGCGGCTGGAGTCGGAGTCGCCGGAGTTCCGCGAGGCGTGGGAGCGGCACGAGGTGCTGGGGGCGCAGAGCAAGACCAAGCAGTTCCGCAACGCCGACGTCGGGCTGCTCACCCTGGACCACACCGACCTCTGGCTGGGCCCCGCGCACGGCCCGCGCCTGGTGACGTACGCGCCGACGGACGCCGAGTCGCGCGAGCGGCTGGAGAAGCTGCACGCGCTGGCGCTCGCCGACGGGCAGGACGCGGACGCTGGTTATGCGCGGTCTGGGACCCCCGCCGCCTGCTGAATCTCCGCCGTCTCCAGGCGCTCCGCCGTGCGCCGGGCCGTACGACGTGCCCATGCGCCGCTCGTCAGGGCGCCCACGACGAGGACGGCCAGGCCGCAGGCCGTGATGATCCACCAGGCGGGGCTCGCGGCGGCGACGAAGCTGTCGCGGTACGCGGAGCCCCGCACGCCCGATGCCAGCACCGCGCCGATCACCGCCACGCCGAGCGTCGCGCCGATCTGCCGGCTGGTGGAGGCCACCGCGGCGGCGACGCCGGCCTGCGCGCGCGGCATCCCGGCGACCGCGGTGTTGGTGATCGGCGCGTTCACGAAGCCGAAGCCGACGCCGAACAGGACATAGCCGATCAGGAGCGTGGAGTTCGCCGTCTCCGCTTCGAACGCCGCGAAGAGAAGGCCGCTCGCCGTTATCGTCACGCCCGCGACCAGCAGCGAAAGCCGCGGCCCACGGCTGCCGACCAGCCGCCCGGATAGCGGGGCGCACACGAAGCACATCGCTGCCATGGGCAGCATCCACAGACCGGCGTGGAGGGCGTCCAGGCCGCGTACGTTCTGGAGGTAGAGCGTGGACAGGAAGAGAAAGCCGCCGAGTGCGGCGAACGCGCTCACGGCGATCCCGACGGCCCCGCTGAACGGAGCGCTGCGGAAGAACCGCAGGTCGATGAGCGGTTCGTCGCGCCGCGGCTCGTAGGCAAGCAGCCCGACGAGCGCGCACAGCGCGACCGCGGCGCAGGCCAGGATGAGCGGCGAGGTGAGCCCCGCGGCGGGCGCCTCGATGATCGCGTATGTGAGGCTGCCGAGCAGTGCGATCACCAGCAGCTGCCCGACGGGGTCGGGGCGGCGGGGCTTCGGCGCACGGGACTCTGGGACGTACCGCGCGGTCAGCAGGAATGCGGCGAGGCCGACCGGCACGTTCACCCAGAAGATGGAGCGCCAGCCGACCGACTCCACCAGAAGGCCGCCGACCAGCGGTCCGGCCGCCATCGATATGCCGACGACAGCGCCCCAGACGCCGATGGCGCGGGCGCGCTCGCGCGGCTCGGTGAAGGTGTTCGTGATGATCGACATGGCGACCGGGTTGAGCATCGAACCGCCGACGGCTTGCACCATCCGGAAGACGACGAGGAGGTCGAGGCTGGGCGCGAGCGAGCAGAGCGCCGAGCCGATGGTGAAGACGACAAGACCGGTCTGGAAGACCCGGCGGCGGCCGATGCGGTCGGCGGTCGAACCCGCGAGCATCAGCAGCGACGCCAGCACCAGCGTGTATGCGTCGATGGTCCACTGCAGTCCCGCGACGCTCGCGTCGAAGTCTCTCTGCAGGGACGGCAGGGCGACGTTCAGGACGGTGTTGTCGAGGCTGACCATCAGCAGGCTCAGACAGCAGATGGTCAGGACGAGCATCCGTTGGCGATGGCTCAGCTCGGGCATGCCGTAAAGGTACTCCTGTAGTACGCCTAACTAAAAACTTTCGTCCGACGCGGGACGAGTGGGCGACAATGAGGAAATGCCCACGCCGTCCACCGCACAGTCCGCCATGACCGCCTCCACGCTCTCGATCGGTCCGCACACGGTGCAGCCGCCCGTCGTGCTCGCTCCCATGGCGGGTATCACGAATGCACCGTTCCGCACCCTCTGCCGTGAGTTCAGCGGAGGCAAGGGCCTGTTCGTGAGCGAGATGATCACGACGCGGGCGCTGGTCGAGCGCAACGAGAAGACCATGCAGCTGATCCACTTCGACGCGAGCGAGACCCCGCGGTCGATCCAGCTGTACGGCGTGGACCCGGCGACCGTCGGCAAGGCCGTCCGCATGATCGTCGAAGAGGACCTGGCCGACCACATCGACCTCAACTTCGGCTGCCCCGTACCCAAGGTGACCCGCAAGGGCGGCGGTTCCGCCCTGCCGTACAAGCGGAACCTGCTGCGGGCCATCCTGCGCGAGGCGGTCGGCGGGGCCGGCGACCTGCCCGTGACAATGAAGATGCGCAAGGGCATCGATGACGACCACATCACCTACCTGGACGCGGGGCGTATCGCCGTCGAGGAGGGCGTGACCGCGATCGCCCTCCACGGGCGGACGACCGCCCAGCACTACGGCGGCACCGCCGACTGGGACTCCATCGCGCGGCTGAAGGAGCATGTGCCGGAGATCCCCGTCCTCGGCAACGGCGACATCTGGTCCGCCGAGGACGCGCTGCGGATGATGCGCGAGACCGGGTGCGACGGCGTGGTCGTCGGGCGCGGGTGCCTCGGGCGGCCGTGGCTGTTCGGGGACCTGGTCGCCGCCTTCGAGGGGCGCGAGGATCTTGCCCGCCCCACTCTTCGCGAGGTCGCGGCCGTCATGGTGCGGCACGCGACGCTGCTCGGCGAGTGGCTCGGTGACGAGCCGCGCGGTGTCATCGACTTCCGCAAGCACGTCGCCTGGTATCTCAAGGGCTTCTCGGTCGGCTCCGAGATGCGCAAGCGCCTCGCGGTCGCCTCGTCGCTCGCCGATCTCGAGGCGGGGCTCTCCGAATTGGATCTCGACCAGGAGTGGCCCGCGGGGGCGGATGGGCCCCGGGGGCGTACGTCCGGGAAGAACCGGGTGGCGCTGCCGGACGGATGGCTGGCCGACCCCTATGACTGTGCCGGGGTGGGCGAAGAGGCGGAGCTTGACACCTCCGGGGGCTGACGCGGCCCGACTCCCCGCCTATCCTCTGGCCATGGTGAACGGGGGGCGGCGCCGGCCCACTAGGAAGCAGCTGGCTGACTGGGCCGTGGCATGGGGCGTGACGACGATCATGGTCTGGGGCGTCTCCCACGTCATCGACGACGAGCCTGCAAACGTGATCGAGGCCGGGGTGTTCGCCGCCATCGCCATAACGCTCGGCACATGGGGCGAACACCATCGCAAGAGGCGTGCGAACCGGCGCGCAGAGAAGCGCTCAGCTCGGACCTGACGCGCTGCGGACCATCGGCCACCGAGCCCTGGCCCTACGCGCCCCCCACCGCCGTGAGCAGCGCCAACGGCGCCGCAGCCGACCGCGATTCCCGTACGCACGCGTGCGGATACGGAACCGGCGACGGGTGCGTCGTGCGGTCGTAGCCGGCGAGGACCTCCGGGAGGCGGTGGCCGTCGGCCTTCGCCGCGTCGACCAGGGCGTGGGCCACCACCCGCGCCTCGTCGTGCAGGCCGTACCGGGCCAGGCCCAGGGCGATCAGGGCGTTGTCGTGCGGCCAGACCGAGCCCCGGTGGTAGGACAGCGGGTGGTACGCGGGCTGGCCCGCGGCGACCGTGCGGACGCCCCAGCCGGAGAAGAAGTCCGACTCCAGGAGACGGCGGCCGACCAGCTTGCCGTACTCCTTGTCGAGCAGCCCCGACCACAGCAGATGGCCCGCGTCCGACGCGAGCGCGTCGACGTGCCGGCCGTCGCCGTCCAAGGCGAGCGCGGGGAAGTCGTGGTCGGCCATCCAGAAGTCGCGCTGGAAGCGGTCGCGCAGGTCGGCGGCGGCCTGCTCCAGCAGGTCCGCGTACACCTCGTCGCCCCAGACGGTGCGGGAGAGCTGCGCGGTGCGGCGCAGGGCGTCGTACGCGTAGCCCTGGGCGCCCGCGGCCATCACCGGCCCTGTGGCGCGGCTGCCGTCGGCCGAGCAGATGGCGCCGGGTGAGTCCTTCCAGTTCTGGTTGGCGAGGCCGCCCTCGTCCGCGCGGTAGACGAGGTAGCCGCGCGAGGTGAGCCCGCCGTGGTCCAGCATCCAGCCGACCGCCGCGCGCGCGTGCGGCTCGAGGCGGCGGGCCAGGGCCGCGTCGCCCGTCTGCTCGACGTAGGCGCCGAGGAGCACCAGGAACAGCGGGGTCGCGTCGACCGAGCCGTAGTACCGGCCGTACGGAACCTGGCCGAAGTGCGCCAGCTCGCCGTGGCGCACCTCGTGCACGATCTTGCCGGGCTGGGCGACCGTGCCCGCTGATGCCTCCGTGGCCTGCACCGCGGCCAGCGCGGGAAGCGTTGCGGCGGCCAGCTGTGGACGGTAGGGGAGCGCGAAGAGCGAGGTCAGCAGCGCGTCGCGGCCGAGCAGTGTGAGGAACCACGGGACGCCCGCCGCCGGTACGCGCAGTTCCTCGCCGTCGGGCCCGGTCGCCGGGACCTGCAGGACGGCCAGGTCGGAGAGGCCCCGTGCGCAGGCGGCGGCCAGCTCCGGCCAGCCGTCGGGGAGGGCGATGCCGTCGGTGAAATCCCGCTCGATGTCGGCCAGTTGGGAGGCGGCCGCGGACGGGGAGAGCGGCACGCGCGGCTCGGCGGCGCCGTGCGGGCAGGCCGCGACGCGCAGGGTCAGCTCGGCCGTGGCGCCCGGCTCCAGCTCCAGCGTCCAGACGAGGCGCCGGGCGCCGGTCCCGGTCTCCTCGACGCCGTCCGGCGCGGGCTCGGAGGTGACGGTGGTACAGGACCGCCACTCCCCGCGCCGGTAGCTGAACTCGACACCGTCCTCCAGGACCCGCCGGCTGCGGACCGCGCCCGTCTTCGCGTACGTACGGTGGTCCGAGCGCAGCTCGAACTGGTCGGTGAAGTCGGCGTCGACGGTGAGCCCGACGCGGACCGTCGCCGGGACGGGGCGGTTGGAGGCGATGCGCAGCACCTCGACGAACGAGCCGTCCGCGACGGCCTGCTCGCGGAAGAGCGTGTACGCGGGCGGCTCCTGGCGGCCGCCGCGCGGCACGAGCACACAGCGGGCCGTGCCCGCGGCAGCCCCGTCCGCGACGCCCCAGCCGTCCGGTCCGCGCAGCCCGTCCTGCCCGTCCGCGACCGGCGTGAGGACGTCCGGCACGGCCCCGTCGACCGTCAGCTGCCACCGGCTGAGATGCCGAGCGTCGCGCACGAACAGCCCGTCGGGCGAGGTGCTGCCGCGCACCCCGCTGATGTCGCCGCCGTGGCCCACGGCCGCGAACGTCCCGCCGTGCACGAGCAGATGATGCCGGTCCGTCATCGCCGGTCCCCTCCCTTGTCCTTGTCGAAGCGGTCGTGCTTGTCGAGGTCGTCGTGCTTGTCGATGCCGTCGTACCGGCCGAACCCGTCGCACTGGTCGAAGCCGTCGTGGCGGTGGAGCCCGTCGTACCGACCGGACCCGTCGCGCTGGAACCTCCTGGCGCGCGCGTCGCCGTGCAGGAGGTCGAGGGTGAGCGCGGCCGTCCAGCTGAAGCCGTGCGCGCCGCACCCCTCGCCCGTGTACGGATCCACGTACTCCGCGAAGTCCGAGTCGGCCGCCGTCCTCAGCAGCGCCGAGCGCAGCCCGTCCGCGAGCGGGCGCTCGCCGTGCAGCCGAAGGCCCCGCTCAAGCAGCCAGTTGGTGTTGAACCAGGCCGGGCCGCGCCAGTACCGGTGCGGGTCGAAGGCGGGGCCCTTCAGGTCGTAGCTGGGCACCAGGCGGGCGCTGCCGCCGAGCTCGAAGTGCGGCCCGCGCGCGGTGTCCACGAGTGCCCTGGCGACGGGCCGGGGGAGCGCCGGCAGGATCAGCGGCAGCAGCCCCGCGACACTGCGCGCCGGGACGAGCGAGCCCCGGCCGCGGGCGGCGGGATCGCGCAGGTCGCGGCAGAAGAAGAGCCCCTCGGCCGGGTCCCACAGCCGCTCCACGAGCGTGTGCGTCAGCCGCTCCGCGCGCGCGTGCCGCGCGGTTCCGGCCGCTCCCAGCTCGCCGGCGATCCGGGCCAGGGCGTGCTCGGAGGCGATCAGCAGCGCGTTGAACGCCGGGTCCTCGACCGCGAACTCCCCCGCCCCGTCCGCGTACCGCCCGTCGCGGTAGTCGGCCGCCAGGCGCACGTACCGCCCGTAGTCGAGGTCGGTGGGGCGGTCCTCCGCGGCGCCGTGGTCCAGGTCGGCGCGGCGGAAGGTGCGGGTGGACGCGGGCTCCACGCGCGCGAGGGGCGCGTCCCAGGCGGGGCTGTTGTCCATGCCCTGCTCCCAGGGGTGGACGACGGCCGCGAGGCCGTGGCCGCCCAGGTCGCGGCGACGCAGCAGATAGCGGTGCCAGGCCGCGAGCCGCGGATAGAGCCGCGGGAGGAACGAGCGGGCGCGGGAGAGCTCGGGGTCGGCCCGGTGCACCAGCCAGGCGGCCAGGGCGTGCACCGGCGGCTGCACTATGCCGGACGTCTGTACGGTGCGCGGGGCGCCGGCCGCGCTGCCCGCGGTGGAGGAGCGCCAGAAGTCCGGGCTGGGGAAGTAGGCATCCAGGGGGATGGCGGGGTTGAAGACGATGTGCGGGATGCGGCCGTCACTCCACTGGGCGTCCAGGAGCGTCTCCAGCTCCACCTGCGCGCGCAACGGCGACAGATGGCGCAGCCCGATGGCGATGAACGCGGAGTCCCACGACCACTGGTGCGGATACAGGCCGCGCGAGGGCACGGTGGACGTTCCGGTCCAGTTGGCCCCCAGTACCCGGGCGGCGCTGAGGTGCAGCGACCGTGCGGAGTCCGCGGGATTGAATGCAATCGCTCCGGTATGCGCGATCTCACCATGGCTGGGAACAGGGGGTGAGGCGGCGGTGCGCACGGTGCTGCCGTGCCCGCTGCGACGGGCGGTGAGCTGGGTTGTGCGTTCCACGCAGGTCTCCCCGAAGACGTCCGGCCGACCAGTTCGGCAATGGGTACCGTAGGGTTACGTCTATTTAACACGCAAAACCCAATATGTAATGTGGAGTTGCCCAACGCAAGAGGGTTCAGAAGGAGGAAACATGGCCGGGGGCCAGGCGAGCGCCGGAGATCTGCTGCACCTGGTGCGCAGTGGACGGGCGACGACTCGTGGTGCGCTGCAGCAGGTGACGGGGTTGTCCCGGGCCACGGTCGGCCAGCGGCTCGACCGGCTCTTCAGGGCGGGCTGGCTGCGCGAGGGCGAGGCCGGCCCTCTCGACAAGTCGGCCTCGCCGCTCGGCGGGCGTCCCTCCATCCGGCTCGAGTTCGACGACGCCCACGCGGTGGTGCTCGCCGCCGACCTCGACACCCGCCACGCGCGCGTGGCGCTGCTCTCCCTCGCCGGCGAGGTACGCGCCGAGCACACGGGCCCGCTGCTCGTCGACGAGGGTCCGGAAGCGGTCCTCGCCGAACTCGGCGGCTGGTTCGCCGACTTGCTGAAGCAGACCGGCACCCACGCCGACCGCGTGTGCGGCATAGGCCTCGCCGTGCCCGGACCGGTGGACAGCGACACCGGCCGCGTCGTGCAGCCGCCGATCATGCCGGGCTGGGACGGCTACGACATACGGGGGCGGCTGCGCCGCGCCTTCGCCGAGCACGCGGGCGGTCCGGCCGACGTGCCGGTGCTCGTCGACAACGACGCGAACCTCATGGCGTACGGCGAACAGCGCACCGGATACCCGGACTGCTCGGCCTTCGCGCTCGTCAAGGTCTCCACCGGCATCGGCGCGGGCGTCGTCGTCGACGGGGCGATCTACCGGGGCATCGACGGGGGCGCCGGGGACATCGGGCACATACGGGTACCGGAGGGCGCTGACGCGCTGTGCAAGTGCGGCTCGTACGGCTGTCTGGCCGCCGTGGCCAGCGGGCGCGCCGTCGCGCAGCGGCTGACCGAGGGGAGTGTGCCGGCGGCGTCCGGCTCGGACGTGCGGGAGCTGCTGGCGGCCGGGCATCCGGAGGCGGTGCGGCTGGCGCGCGATGCGGGCCGCCAGGTCGGCGAGGTGCTGGCCACCGTGGTCACGCTGCTCAACCCCGGCGTGCTGATGATCGCGGGCGACCTGGCCGGAACCCCGTTCCTGACCGGTGTCCGCGAGCTGCTGTACCAGCGGGCGTTGCCGCGCTCGACGGCCCGCCTGGACGTGGTCACCTCGCGGCTCGGCGAGCGGGCGGGGCTCATCGGAGCGGGGGCGCTGGTCGTGGAGCATCTGTACGCGCCGGAGCGCGTGGAGGAGCGGTTGCTGGCCATGGGCCTGTGACGGTCTGCGCACCGGGACCGTGTCCCGCCCCATCCGCGCACCGGAAGGGGTTCCGCCCCCGTCCGGATAGTGAAATCCAGTCCCCGTCTGTAGCGTGATTCTCGCCACCCTTGATAGCTGGTGCGCTCAGATGAGCGGATCTTGGGCGGCTGCACTTCTCCAAATGGTGGCACTGAGTGCCATCGATCTTGACTTCAAGAAGTGGAAGCAGGTGTGATAACAGGCGCTCGAATGAGCGCAATGAGGCATCTACGGGCGTTGATTCTTTCAAGATCTGAAAACATCGACACCCAAACTTGAACGGCCCCATCACTTTCGATCTGCTGGCGGACGGGTGGTTACAGCCGTATGACGCGCAAGTGGACGTACCGAGGTGCCTTCGATCTGGGTATGTTCCTCGCCGTCAGGGCAGCCACCGCGTCCTCGAGGAGTCGAGTCCCGTGTCGGAAAACAAAGATCCCCACGTACCTCAGGGCGTGAAGTTCGTTTACGACTTCACCGAGGGCAACAAGGACCTCAAGGATCTGCTCGGCGGGAAGGGTGCGAACCTCGCCGAGATGACCAACCTCGGTCTTCCGGTCCCTCCGGGCTTCACCATCACCACCGAGGCCTGCAAGGTCTACCTCGACAGCGGCGAGGAGCCGGCGGCACTGCGTGACGAGGTGAGTGCGCACCTCGACGCCCTCGAGCAGAAGATGGGCAAGAAGCTCGGTCAGGCCGACAACCCGCTGCTCGTCTCGGTCCGCTCGGGCGCCAAGTTCTCCATGCCCGGCATGATGGACACCGTCCTCAACATCGGGCTCTCCGACAAGTCCGTGACGGGCCTCGCGGCCCAGGCCGGCGACGAGCGGTTCGCCTGGGACTCGTACCGCCGCCTCATCCAGATGTTCGGCAAGACCGTGCTCGGCGTCGACGGCGAACTCTTCGAGGAGGCGCTGGAGAAGGCCAAGCAGGCGAAGAAGGTCACGGTCGACACCGACCTCGAGGCCGCCGACCTGAAGAAGCTGGTCACGAAGTTCAAGCGGATCGTCAAGACCGAGGCAGGGCGCGACTTCCCGCAGGACCCGCGCGAGCAGATGGACCTCGCCATCCACGCGGTCTTCGACTCGTGGAACACCGACCGCGCCAAGCTCTACCGCCGCCAGGAGCGCATCCCGCACGACCTCGGCACCGCCGTCAACGTCTGTTCGATGGTCTTCGGCAACCTCGGCCCCGACTCCGGCACGGGCGTCGCCTTCACGCGTGACCCGGCCAGCGGCCACCAGGGCGTGTACGGCGACTACCTGCAGAACGCGCAGGGCGAGGACGTCGTCGCGGGCATCCGCAACACCGTGCCGCTCGCCGAGCTGGAGCAGATCGACAAGAAGTCGTACGACCAGCTCATGCAGATCATGGAGACCCTGGAGAACCACTACAAGGATCTCTGCGACATCGAGTTCACCATCGAGCGCGGGCAGCTGTGGATGCTGCAGACCCGCGTCGGCAAGCGCACCGCGGCCGCGGCCTTCCGTATCGCGACGCAGCTCGTCGACCAGGGCCTCATCGACGAGGCCGAGGCGCTGCAGCGCGTCAATGGCGCGCAGCTCGCGCAGCTGATGTTCCCGCGCTTCGACGAGTCCGCCAAGGTCGAGAAGGTCGGCCGCGGTATCGCGGCGTCCCCGGGCGCGGCGGTCGGCAAGGCGGTCTTCGACTCGTACACGGCCGTCAAGTGGTCGCGGTCCGGCGAGAAGGTCATCCTGATCCGCCGCGAGACCAACCCCGACGACCTCGACGGCATGATCGCGGCCGAGGGCATCCTGACCTCCCGCGGCGGCAAGACCTCGCACGCCGCCGTCGTCGCGCGCGGCATGGGCAAGACCTGTGTGTGCGGCGCCGAGGAGCTCGAGGTCGACACCAAGCGGCGCCGGATGACCACGTCCGACGGCACGGTGGTCGAGGAGGGCGACGTCGTCTCCATCGACGGCTCGACCGGCAAGGTCTACCTCGGTGAGGTGCCCGTCGTCCCGTCCCCGGTCGTCGAGTACTTCGAGGGCCGCATGCACGCGGGCGCCGACGACGCCGACGAGCTGGTCGCCGCCGTGCACCGGATCATGGCCTACGCGGACCGGGTGCGCCGGCTGCGCGTCCGCGCCAACGCCGACAACGCCGAGGACGCCCTGCGGGCGCGGCGGTTCGGCGCCCAGGGCATCGGCCTGTGCCGCACCGAGCACATGTTCCTCGGCGAGCGGCGCGAGTACGTCGAGCGGCTCATCCTCGCCGACACCGACGAAGAGCGCGAGGACTCGCTCAAGGCCCTTCTGCCGCTCCAGCGGCAGGACTTCGTCGAGCTCTTCGAGGCGATGGACGGCCTGCCCGTCACCGTCCGCCTCCTCGACCCGCCGCTGCACGAGTTCCTGCCCGACATCACCGAGTTGTCGGTCCGCGTGGCGCTCGCCGAGTCCCGCAAGGACGCCAACGAGAACGACCTGCGGCTGCTGCAGGCCGTGCACCGGCTGCACGAGCAGAACCCGATGCTGGGCCTGCGCGGCGTACGCCTCGGCCTGGTCATCCCCGGCCTGTTCACCATGCAGGTACGGGCGATCGCCGAGGCCGCGGCCGAGCGCAAGAACGCCAAGGGCGACCCGCGCGCCGAGATCATGATCCCGCTCGTCGGCACCGTCCAGGAGCTGGAGATCGTCCGCGACGAGGCCGAGCAGGTCATCGCCGAGGTCCAGGCCGCTACCGGCATCGAGCTGAAGCTCGCGCTCGGCACGATGATCGAGCTGCCGCGGGCCGCGCTCACGGCCGGTCAGATCGCCGAGGCCGCTGAGTTCTTCTCCTTCGGCACGAACGACCTGACGCAGACTGTCTGGGGCTTCAGCCGCGACGACGTCGAGGCCTCGTTCTTCACGGCCTACCTGGAGAAGGGCATCTTCGGGGTCTCCCCGTTCGAGACCATCGACAAGGACGGCGTGGGCTCGCTCGTACGGAACGCCGTGAAGGCAGGCCGCGAGACCCGTCCCGACCTGAAGCTCGGCGTCTGCGGTGAGCACGGCGGCGACCCGGAGTCCGTCCACTTCTTCCACGAGGTGGGCCTGGACTACGTCTCCTGCTCGCCGTTCCGGATCCCGGTGGCGCGCCTGGAGGCGGGGCGCGCGGCATCCACGGCGAAGGGCAGCGACAACCGCTGATTCATTGGTGGTCGGCGACGGTTCGCCGACCACCGCATGAGCCCCGGAGCCACCGTCGGTCCCCGACCCTCACCGACTCACGAAGGCTCCGGTTCACCAGGAGGGGCGGCACCCTGTGCGGGGGTGCCGCCCCTTTGTGTGCGTCGGGCCGTGCTGCTCGGACTCAGACCGCTCCCGGCCAGTCCAGCACCGTGAGACCGGGCCACTGCTGCCTCCAGCGGGCGGCCTTGGTCTCGTAGACCTCCCGTGGGGCGAGCACCGGATTCGGGCGGATGACGAGGTTGAACACGTCGGCCAGACCGTGGGGCGCGTAGACGCGCCACCGCCCGTCGGGCTCCAGGCGGACCCCGAGACAGCAGGTCGTCGCGGCGAAGCAGTCGATGGCCGACTCCGTGGAGGTGTGCGGGGCGCAGGGTACGCCGAACTTCTGCTCGTACCAGAGGTGGACGCGTGCTTCGTTCCGGATCTCGACCTGCGCCAGGAGATCACCGAAGGCTTCTTGTCCCGTTCTGATCACCGCGTCCTCGGCTTTCCAGGACAGGTCGCCGTCGTCGAAGTAGAAGACGTCGTAATCCTTGATCCCGGCGGTCGGCGGCTGCCCCGTGACGACGTTCCACACGGTCTGGAACAGGCACCCGGCCGTCAGATACCAGCCCGGGAGGCGCATGGCCGCAGTCCGGTGCAGCACCTCCAGCAACACGTCGTTGCGGGACAGCGCCGCTTGGAATGCGGAGAGTTGCTCGTCGAGAGGCAGGCGGCCGGTCATCGCCCATGCCTATCACCGGCCGCCGACAATCGTCCGCACACAGCGAAGGGCGGCGGCGCCCGTACGGGACGGGCGCCGCCCACCCCGGAGGGGGTCAGGACCGGAACGGCCCCGTCACCTCGTACGTGATTCCGCCGGACGAGCTGCCCGTCGTGCCGCGCTGCGAGGAGAAGTACAGGCGGGTGCCGTCGGGGGAGAACGCCGGGCCGGTGATCTCCGAGCCCGACTGGCCGGTGATGCGGAGGAACGGTGCCACGACGTCGTCGGGCGTGATGATGCAGATCTCCATGTTGCCGCCGTCCTCGGCGACGAACAGGTCGCCGGAGGAGGAGCCGGTGACGTTGTCGACACCCGTCAGCGGCGCGCCGCCGCCCGAGACCAGCGAGTCGTCGTAGGCCAGCTCGAAGGTGCTGTTGGCGAGGTTCAGCTGCCAGACGCGGTTGTCGCCCTTGGTGGTGAACCAGACGGTGTCGTTGGCGTAGTGGCAGCCCTCGCCGCCGTTGAACCGCTTCGCGCCGGAGACCTGGTTGCGGGTCGTGGTGGGCGAGCCGTCCGGGTCGGGCACGTTCGCCCAGGTGAACGAGCCGGAGGTGCCGGTGCCCGCCTTGAGGACCTGCAGCGTGCCGGAGGACAGGTTGCCCCAGGTGGACGGGACGAAGCGGTAGAGGCAGCCGTCCGACTCGTCCTCGGTCAGGTAGATCACCTTGCGGACCGGGTCGGCGGCGGCCGCCTCGTGCTTGAACTTGCCCATGGCGTCCCGGCGGGTGGCGGCGTTCACGCCGTAGGGGTCCGTCTCGTAGACGTAGCCGAGGCTGACCTCCTCGCAGGACAGCCACGTGTTCCAGGGCGTCTTGCCGCCGGCGCAGTTCTGCCGGGTGCCCGAGAGGATGCGGTACGCGCCGGTGATGGCGCCGGACGAGTTGAATCTGACGGCACTGGCGCCGCCGCTCGGGTTGATCTCGGAGTTGGAGACGTAGATCCAGCCGGTGCCGTCGGCGAAGCAGGCTCCGCCGTCGGGGGCGTTGTGCCAGGTGTACGACGTGCTGCCGACCTGCTGGCCGGACCGGGCGATCACCCGGCTGGTGAAGCCCGCGGGCAGCTGGATGCCGTTGGCGTCGGCGGCGCCGAGGGCCCCGTACGGGCCGGGGCCCGGCTGGGCGGGGGCCGCGTAGGCGGCGCCGTGCATGAGCGTGCCGCCGAAGGCGGCGGCCGAGGTGCCGATGACTGCTCCGCGCAGGAAGGTACGACGTTCCACTGTCGCTCCAGGGGTGCTGTGACGGCCCCGGGCACCGGTCGGCGCCGGGGTCGAGCGGTCATGGACGTTAGGCGCGCTGAGTAGACGGGTCATGGCCAATTCATGACGGTGTCTTGGCGGCGTCTTGGCATTGTTCTGGCGTCGGACGGCCGAGAAGGGATCGCCCGGCCGTCGTACGGTGAGGTGACCAACGTCATCACGAGGGAGCTTTCGCCATGACGGGCTGGAACGCGGGCGACATCCCCGACCAGGGCGGTCGTGTCGCCGTGGTCACCGGCGCCAACAGCGGCATCGGATACGTCACGGCACGTGAACTGGCCCGGCGCGGCGCCAGAGTGCTGCTCGCCTGCCGAAGCGAGACGCGTGGCATCGAGGCGTCGGACCGGATCCGGTCGGAAGTCCGGGACGCCGACGTGCAGTTCGTCCCGCTCGATCTCGGCTCGCTGGATTCCGTACGGGAGTTCGCTTCCGGCTACGACCGTGACCACGGGCGGCTCGATCTGCTCATCAACAACGCGGGCGTGATGGCCCTGCCGTACGGCCGGACGGCGGACGGGTTCGAGACGCAGTTCGGCGTCAACCACCTCGGGCACTTCGCGCTCACCGGGCTGCTGCTGCCGCGGCTCCTGGCCGCGCCCGAGGCCCGGATCGTCTCCGTCTCCAGCGGCGCCCACGCGTTCGCCAACATCGACATCGACGACCTGAACAGCGAGCGCGGCTACCGGCGCTGGGTCGCGTACGCCCGCTCCAAGACCGCGAACCTGCTGTTCGTCCACGAGCTGGCACGCCGTCTCGCCACCGCCGGCTCCGGCGTCGTCGCGGCCGCCGCGCACCCCGGCTACGCGTCGACGAACCTGCAGACCCGCGCCCCGAAAATGGAGGGCCGCAAGGCCGTCGAGCGTCTCGTGGCCATCGGCAACCGGGTCTTCGCCCAGTCGGCCGAGGCCGGCGCGCTGCCCACGCTGTACGCGGCCACGGCACCCGGCGTCGCCCCGGACTCCTTCACCGGCCCCCGCCTCCAGGGCTGGCGCGGAGCCCCCGCGCCGTCGTGGCGCGCCCCGTGGACGCTGAACGACACGGCGGGCGAGCGGCTGTGGGCCGCATCAGAGCGGCTGACGGGCGTCACGTACGACGCCCTGAAGGAGTGACGGCCTGCAGCCGGAACGCTCAAGGAGTGACGGACACCCGAGGGAACGCAGTGACGGCTCCGCGGAGGAACCGCGGAGCCGTCACTCGATCGTCCGTGCTCAGACCGCGACGCCCGCGCTCCGCACCTCGTACGCCGTCACCGCGACCTCGTCGTCGTCCAGGCACCGCCCGGACTCCAGGTCGAAGCGCTGCTTGAGCAGCGGCGAGGCGACGAACGGGCGACCCTGCGCCGAGCCGAGCAGGCCCCGCGAGAGGACCGCGGCGCCCGTGAACGGGTCACGGTTGTCGATCGCGTACAGGCGGCCGGTCCGGTCGAGGAAGATCGCGGCCTGCCGGCCGTCCGGCAGCAGGGCCGCGACACCGCGGCCGGGGGTCAGCAGCGTCAGATCGCAGACCGTGAACCAGTCACCGGTCCCGTCGAGTAGCAGCTGCACCTTCAGATCCGTGGTTTCCGGGGCGAGCGTCATCGGGTGGCGGTTCCTTCCAGGGGTCGGGTGCCGATGGACAGCAGCGGCAGATCCGGCTTGATCTGGTCGCGCTCCGGGACGAAGCTGACCGTCGGGTCCGGGGTGTCGGGCGCGTTCACGAAGGAGACGAAGCGGGACAGTTTCTCGGGGTCGTTGATGGTCTCGGCCCACTCGTCGCGGTAGTTCGCGACGTGGTCGGCCATCAGCTTCTCCAGCTCGTCGCAGATGCCCAGCGAGTCGTGGACGACTACGTCGCGCACGTGGTCGAGGCCGCCCTCGATGCGCTCCAGCCAGGTCGAGGTGCGCTCCAACCGGTCGGCCGTACGGATGTAGAACATCAGGAAGCGGTCGATCAGTCGGATCAGCTCGGCGTCGGACAGGTCCTGGGCGAGCAGGTCCGCGTGGCGCGGGGTCGCGCCGCCGTTGCCCGCCACGTACAGGTTCCAGCCGTTGGCCGTGGCGATCACGCCGAAGTCCTTGGACTGGGCCTCCGCGCACTCGCGCTGGCAGCCGGAGACCGCCGACTTCAGCTTGTGCGGGGAGCGCAGGCCCCGGTAGCGCAGCTCCAGGTCGATGGCCATGCGGACCGAGTCCTGCACGCCGTAGCGGCACCAGGTCTGGCCCACGCAGGACTTCACCGTGCGCAGCGCCTTGCCGTACGCGTGGCCCGACTCGAAGCCGGCGTCCACCAGCCGCGCCCAGATCATCGGCAGCTGCTCGACGCGCGCGCCGAACATGTCGATGCGCTGACCACCCGTGATCTTCGTGTAGAGGCCGAAGTCGCGGGCCACCTCGCCGATCACGATCAGCTTCTCCGGGGTGATCTCACCGCCGGGGATGCGCGGCACGATCGAGTACGAGCCGTTCTTCTGCAGGTTCGCCAGGAAGTGGTCGTTGGTGTCCTGCAGCGATGCCTGCTCGCCGTCCAGGACATAGCCGCTGGCGCCCAGCGTCGGCGCGAGCGAGGCGATGATCGAGCCCACCGTCGGCTTGCAGATCTCGCAGCCGTCGCCGCCGCGCGCCGCCTCCCGGCCGTAGCGGTCGAGGAGGTCCTGGTACGAGGTGATGCGCAGGGCGAGGACGATCTCGTAAAGCTCCTGGCGGGTCTGGCCGAAGCAGCCGCACAGGCCCTTGTCGACCTCGACGCCGGACGCCTCCAGCTCGGCCGTGACCAGCTGGCCCAGCACCTTCACGCAGGAGCCGCAGCCCGTACCGGCCTTGGTGCACTTCTTCACCTCGGGCACGGTCGTGCACTGGTGGTCCGTGACGGCGCCGCGGATCGTGCCCTTGGTGACGTTGTGGCAGGAGCAGATGACGGCCGAGTCCGGCAGCGCCGACGGGCCGATCTGCACCGGGCCGCCCGCGCCGGCCGGGAGGACCAGCTGCTCGGGAGCGACGGGCGGAATCGAACCGGTGAGCGGCCGAAGGGTGCCGTACGTCTCCGCGTCACCCACGAGGATGCCGCCGAGCAGCTCCCCGTCCTGGCCGATGACCAGCTTCTTGTACACGCCGGAACGCGAGTCCGAGTAGACGACGTCCAGGCAGCCCTCCGCCGTGCCGTGCGCATCGCCGAAGGACGCCACGTCCACGCCGAGGAGCTTCAGCTTCGTCGACATGTCGGCACCCGTAAAAGCGGCCGCCGCAGAATCACCCGCGATCGCGGCGGCCGCGGTCTCTGCCATCTCGTAGCCCGGCGCGACGAGGCCGTACACGCGGCCGTCCACGGCCTGCGCGCACTCGCCGATCGCGAACACCTGCGCGTCGCTGGTGCGGCACTGCTCGTCCACCGTGATGCCGCCGCGCTCGCCCACGGTCAGGCCGCAGTCGCGGGCGAGCTGGTCGCGGGGGCGCACGCCCGCGGAGAACACGACCATGTCGGTGGCCAGCTCCGAGCCGTCCGACAGCTTCATCCCGGTGACCGCACCGGAGTCGTTCGCGACGACTTCCTGGGTGCCGGTGCCGGTGTGCACGGTCAGGCCCATGTCCGTGATGGTGCGCAGCAGCGCCGCGCCGCCCGCGTCGTCGACCTGCACCGGCATCAGGCGCGGTGCGAACTCCACGATGTGCGTGTCGAGCCCGAGGCCCTTCAGCGCGCCCGCGGCCTCCAGGCCCAGCAGACCGCCGCCGACGACCGCGCCGGTCGTGGCGTGGTTCTTCGCGTACTCCTCGATCGCGAACAGGTCCTCGATCGTGCGGTACACGAAGCAGCCCGCGGCGTCCTTGCCGGGCACCGGCGGCACGAACGGGTACGAGCCGGTCGCGAGCACGAGGTGGTCGTAGGTGACGGTGAACCCGGAGTGGGCCGTCACGGTCCGGCTGTCCCGGTCGATGTGCTCGGCCGGGTCGCCGACGCGCAGCTCGATGCCGTGCTCCTCCATGAAGCCGGCCGGCGTGAGCGAGAGCTCCTCGGGCGTGCGGCCGGAGAAGTACGAGGTGAGCTGGACTCGGTCGTACGCGGGGCGCGGCTCCTCGCAGAGCACGACGACGCGGGACCGCTCGGTGACTCCCTTGTCCGCGAGGGCCTCCAGGAACCGCTGGCCGACCATCCCGTGGCCGACGACCACGATCGTGGGGGTGGACGTGGACATCTCAGAAGCCTCCATCGTTGGTGAGCAGGTGGAGCAGCGGAGCCGACGGGGACTCCGTGAGCGGTTCGTCGCTCTCCCACGCCCGGGCGAGCGCCCCGACACTGCGGAGCTCGCCGAGGAGCAGCCCGCCGACCAGCCGGTTCCCGCGGACGACGACCTTGCGGTACGTGCGGCGGGTGGCGTCGGTGAGCTGCACGACGTCGTCGCCGGGCAGTGCTTCGGTCTCCCCGAAGGCGGCGACGTCCAGTGGGCCTGTGCCCTGTTCGGCGAGGGTGAGCCGGGTCAGGGCGCGGGTGCCGGTGTAGCGCGGTGCGGCGTCCGAGGTGAGGAGCGCCGCGAGGATGTCGGCCTGGTCGAGGGCCGGTGCGGCCAGGCCGTATACGTGACCGTCGTGCTCGGCGCAGTCGCCGATGGCCCTGATGTGCGGGTCGGAGGTGCGCAGCTCGTCGTCGACGACGATGCCCTTGCGCACCTCGAGGCCCGCCGCGACGGCGAGGCCGGTGCGGGGGCGGACACCGCAGGCGAGGACGACCAGGTCGGCCCCGAGCCGATAGTGGTCGGCGAGCTCCACAGCGTGCACCGCGCCGTCGGCGCAGTGGATGCCGCGGACCCGGTTCTCCGTGTGGATCTCCACGCCCATGCCGGTCAGGTGGCGGTGCACCAGTTCCGAAGCCTTCGCGTCCAGCTGGCGCTCCATCAGGCGCTCGCCCTGCTGGGCCATGACCACCTGGGCGCCGCGCTCGGCGAGCGCCCGGGCCGCGGAGACGCCGAGGAGGCCGCCGCCGATCACGACGGCGCGTGTCCCTTCACGTACCGCCGAGGAGAGCGCCAGGCAGTCGTCCATCGTGCGGAAGGCGTGCACGCCCTTGGGGAGGTCGCGGGCGCCCGGCTCGAACAGGCCGCGCAGCGCGGGCAGCACCGGGTTGGAGCCGGTCGCCAGGACCAGCGTCTCGTATGCGATCACGCTGCCGTCGTCGCAGTGCACCAGCCGGTCCTCGCGGTCCACGCGGACGACGCGGGCACGGAGCTGGGGGCTCGTCGGAGCGGGCAGCGCGATGATCTCGGGCGCGTACTTGCCCGCCAGCACGTCGGCGAGCAGCAGGCGGTTGTACGGCGCGTGCTCCTCCTCGCCGATGAGCAGGGCGTCGGGGCCCAGCCGCTGGGCGAGCCGTGCGCCCGCGGGGCCGGCGCCGATCACCACCACACGCGTTTTCGAGGTCATGACTTGAGCGTGCGTCGTGGGTGTTACCCGTCGGCATCCCCTCTGTTTCCCGAGAGGAACGCTGCGCTCAGCAGTGGCCGGGGGCGGGTGTGAGGGTTTGGGTGAGGGGGTCCGTTGTGGGGGTGCCTGGGGCTTGCTCCCCAGGCCCGTCTGTCCTGGTCGGGGCCGTTTCCGGTCGTCCAACCTCAGATGGGCCTCAAGACTCGCCGTATTCCATGGACGGCGCATGTATCGCGTTCATAGGGTCGCGATCATGCCTGACATATCCCTGATGACCGTGCTCGTGCTCTGCCTCGCCGCGGGCGCGGCCGGATGGGTCGACGCCGTGGTGGGCGGCGGCGGACTGCTGCTGCTTCCCGCCCTGCTGCTCGGTCTGCCGGGCAGCACTCCGGCAGCGTACGCCCTCGGCACGAGCAAGGCGGCCGCGATCGTCGGCACCACGGGCGCGGCGGTGACGTATGTGCGCAAAGCGCCCGTGGACGTGTGGACGGCGGTCCGTATCGGTCTCGCCGCCATGGCCGGGTCGATGGGCGGCGCGTTCTTCGCGGCCGGGATGAGCACGGAGGTGCTGAAACCGGTGATCATGGTCGTGCTGCTGTGCGTCGCGGCCTTCGTGATCCTCAAGCCCGCGTTCGGCACCGCACCCGCGACCGGCCCTGCGTCCCGCCGCCGCATCCTCGCCGCCATCGGCCTGGCCGGTCTGGGCATCGGCTTCTACGACGGGCTGATCGGCCCCGGGACCGGCACGTTCCTCGTGCTCACGCTCACCGCCGTGCTCCACCTGGACCTGGTGACGGCCTCGGCCACCGCCAAGATCGTCAACTGCTGCACCAACGCCGGAGCGCTCGCGATATTCGCCTGGCAGGGCACGGTGCTGTGGCAACTGGCGGCGCTGCTGGCGGTGTTCAACCTGGCGGGCGGCACCCTCGGCGCGCACACGGCGCTGAAGAAGGGCAGCGGCTTCGTCCGCGTCGTGCTGCTGACGGTGGTCCTCGCGCTGGTCGCGAACCTGGCGTACGAGCAGTGGGTGGCGTGAGGCCCGTCCACCGGCGTCTGCCCGCGTCCGGTGGGTATCCGTCTGTGTCTATCCGGTGGGTATCCGTCTGTGTCTAGTGGCTTCCGGTCAGGTGCGCGAAGACCACGACGTTGCCCTGGTAGCCCGTCTTCTTCGAATAGCCGCCGCCGCAGGTGATCACCCGTAGCTCGGGGCGGCGGGCGGCGCCGTAGACCTTCTCGTCCGGGAAGTTCCGGCTGTCGAACACATCGATGGCGTCTACCGTGAAGACGGCGACAGATCCGTCCCGCCGGTCCATCTCGATGGTGTTGCCCTTCTTCAGCGCGCCGAGGTTGTAGAAGACGGCGGGGCCCTCGGCGTCGTCGACGTGTCCGGCCACGACGGCGGTTCCGGTCTCGCCGGGCTTCGTCCCGGCCTCGTACCACCCGGCGACGTTCTTCTGCTCGGGCGGCGGGGCCTCGAGGCTACCCGAGGACGTCAGGCCGAGGCCTATGAGGGGCGCGTTCACACGTATCGCGGGTATGCGTATGCGGTCGGGCGGCGAGGGCGGCAGCGGGGGCGCCGCGGGCGCTTCGCCGCCGGTGCCGGGCCCGGCCGACGCGGCGTCGTCGGCCTGCGCGGCGGACGGCTGCGGCGGCAGGTGGCCCTCGGTGCCGTCGCGCACCAGCCATATGCCGGAGCAGAGGGCGACGGCGGTGACGGTGGCTATCGCGGCGTCGGCGACCCTTCGGCGGCGAGCGCCGTGTGCCGGCCGCGCCTTGCCGGCCCTGGCCGGCCTTGCCCCGCTGATCCTGCGCATGGGCACCTCCGGGTGGCTCGTCCGGGTGGCTGATCCGGTGGCTGATGGTCGCTGGTGGTGGCCGGTTGTCGCTGGTGATGGCCGGTCGTGGCTTGCGCCGGCCGCCTGTCGCGCCGGCTGCCCGGCGGTCGGCGGCCGTCCGGATGCGGGGTTTCCGCGTCCCCCTCCGGGCGCCGCGAGGGGCTACGGGCCCGGAGGGGGAGGGGAAGCGGTACCGGTGGACAGCGGAGGGCGTCCGTCAGATCCTGTCGCCTCTCGCCCGGCGATGCAGGAGCCAGGTACCGCCCGCGGCGGCCACGGCCAGCGCCGCCACACCCGCCGCGGTCTTCACGGGGTCGGGGCCGAGCGCGCCGCCGACCCCCGTTTCCACACGTCCTTTCGGCTGCAGCTGCTCCCCGGCGACGGCCAGGATGACCTTCAGATCGCCCGCCACCTGCTTGTCTCCGCGGAAACACTTCGCGACGATCTCGTACGTGCCCGGCTGCGCGGACGGCGGCACCTTGAACTGGCCGATCGCCTCACCCTCGTGCGCGCTCGGCGCCAGCGTGAACATGCCCGCGCCCACCGCGCTCGCGTCCCCCGTCGCGGTTTCGCCGGCGCCGCACGCCTTGGTGTTCACCGACACCGTGGCGCCCGGTGCCGTGGTGGAGGGATACAGGTCCAGGGCGTTTGCGTCGCCCGCGTAGGCAGGGGCGGCCGACAGGCCCGCCACGGCGGCGGCGAGCACGGTACCGGTCAGCAGGCGGCGTCTGCGCATGGTGCTTGCACCTCCGAGAGGGCGCGGCCCGCGGCATCCCCATGTGCCGCCGAGTCGGTCGCGTCCCTGCCCTTCCGAGGTAAGTGGCACTCGGCGGCACCCGCCTGCTGATGAGCCATCAGAAATCCGGGGGCGGGCCCTTTCCGGACACTCGAGCGCGAACGTTCCAGCAGGTCACCGGCGTGTCGGCGAAAAGAAACCCCAAAGGGCGCGGCGAGGCTGTGAACGGGTGACTCGGCCGCGCCGCCCGGCGCGTCAGAGCGCCTCCCACGGCACGGAGGCGTACAGGTCCGCCAATGCGCCCATCAGCTTCTCGTCGACCGTGAAGTCCGTGTCGTCGATCCGCCGCACGGGAGCGATGCCCTGCGAGTTCATCACGAAGGCGGAGGCGTACGAGGCCAGGTCGGCGAGGCGCACGGGAGCGCGCCGGGAGCGGAGTCCGGCGTCGCCCAGCCGCGGCTCGAGCAGCTGCAGCGTGGTGCCCGCCAGGCAGGGCGCGTCGGGCAGTACGACGTCCGTACCGTCGTAGAAGACGATGTTCGCGACGGCACCCTCGCTGACCGTGCCGTCGGTGCCGGTCAGCAGCGCGTCGTCGAAGCCGGCCCGGCGGGCCAGCCGCCCGTAGTGGATCTGGCCGAAGCCGCCGAGATGCTTGATGTGCGGCACGGGCCGCAGATACGGCACGGACATCAGCGACTGCGCGGCCGCCGGCATCTCGGCGGGCGGCCGGACCGTGACCATGATCCGCGGCTCGCCGCCCGGCGCGTGCACATAGACCCGTACGGAGGCGTCCGCGATGTCGTCCCCGAGCGCGTGCCGGACCAGCTCGCGCACCCGCCCGCCGTCCAGCTCGCGGCCGAACAGCTCGCGGGTCGCCGAGTCCAGCCGCGCCAGATGCACCCCGAGCCCGCGCACCCGGCCGCCCCTGACCTGCATCGCGGTGAAGTGCCCGTCGTTGACGAGGGCCGGCCACAGCAGCTGCTCTGCGGTGGCGGGGTGCCCGTCGATCTCGATGCGCTGGACGAGGGGCGGTTCCGGTTGCGTCCGGAGCTCCGGTGAGGTCGTCATGACGTCACGGTACGAGGCGCATGCGCCGCACGGTATGGGGCGGGGGGACGGCCCGGGCGCGCAGGCCGTCCCCCGCCGGATCGGTCAGCCCACCGACACCGCCGACCACGCCGCGCCCACCGCGGCGTACTCCGCGCTCCCCGCCCCGTACAGGTCCTTCGCCGCATTCAGCGTCGCCGTGCGGGCGCCCGCGTAGTTCGTCGACGACGTCATGTAGACCGTCAGCGCCCGGTACCAGATCTTCCCGAGCTTGTCCCTGCCGATGCCGTTCACCGCCGCGCCGTTGCACGTGGTGCCGTTGTGCAGCACCCCACCGATCGTCTTCGGGCCGCTGCCCTCGGCCAGCAGATACGCGAAGTGGTTCGCGACGCCCGACGAGTAGTGCACGTCGAGACCGGCGACCGACGAGCTCCAGCAGTCCGCGGACTTGCCGTCCTTGGACGGCTGGTCCATATAGCGCAGCGCCGACTTGCCGAAGCCCGGCTTCACGATCTTCTCGCCGATCAGCCAGTCGCCGGGGTCGGAGGCGTTGGCCGCGTAGAACTCCACCAGCGTGCCGAAGATGTCGGACGTCGCCTCGTTCAGGCCCCCGGGCTCACGGGAGTACGTGAGGCCCGCGGTCTTGGACGTGACGCCGTGCGACATCTCGTGCCCGGCCACGTCCAGGGACACGAGCGGCCCGAACGTCGTCCCGTCGCCGTCGCCGTACGTCATGCAGAAGCAGGTGTCGTCCCAGAAGGCGTTGTTGTAGTCGGTCCCGTAGTGCACACGGTTGTACGACCCCTTGCCGTCGCCGGCGATGCCGTTGCGCCCGTGCACGTTCTTGTAGTAGTCCCAGGTGGTGTCCGTGCCGTACTGCGCGTCGACCGCCGCGGTCGCACGGTCCGAAGCGGCCCCGGTTCCCCAGTGGTTGTCGGCGTCCGTGAAGAGCACCGCGGGCGCGCGTTCCAGGCAGATGGTGAGGAGACAGGTGTCCGTCTTGTTCTGCGCATCGCCGGTGTACGTGCTGCCGCGCGTGGCGTCCTTGAGCTGGTACGTCGAGCCGGACAGGGTCGTCTGCAGCGGCACCGTACCGCTGTAGAGGGACTGGCCGTCGCCGGTCGCTGTCTCGATGCTGTCCCAGGCGTCGATCTGCCGGCCGGTGCGGGCGTCGGTGAGGATGACGCGTGCTACCGGGTTGCCGAGCGAGTCCTGGCCGGTGGCCTGGGTGCGCCAGGCGAGCGTGGGCTCGCCGTGCAGTGCGTCGACGACCAGTTGCGGCGTGGCGACGACCTTGCGCAGCGTCTCGCCGAGGTTCGCCGCGCGCAGAGCCGCCGTGGCCAGGTTCGCGGCCTTCGGCGCGGAGAGCGAGGGCTTGACGGTCGGCACGGCGAGATCGCCGAGCACGGCCCGGTCGGCACTGCGGTAGCTGCCGTCCGGGGCCAGGTGGACGACGAAGTCGCCGCCGAGCAGAGGCAGTTGACGGTACGTACGGTCGTAGCGGACGTGCTGGCTGCCGTCCGCGTCGACGACGACGTCTCGCACCGCGGTGGACTGCGCGTCGGTGATGCCGAGTTGCCCGGCGAGCGAGGCGATCGCGGTCTGCGCGTGGCGGATCGCGTCGGCCCGGCCTGGCAGCGGCTGGTCGGCGGCGGCCGCGGTGGGGGTGAGGGCACCGGCCAGGAGGGCGGTGGCCGCCACGGCGATGCCTGCGGCGCTGCGATGCGAGGTCGTGGGGGCCGGCGGGGTCTTCGGGGCCGGCGGGGTCGAACGCGTCGCAGTCGTCGGTCGTCTCATCGGTCTCCTCGGCTGGGGCCTGGCGGATGGGCCTGGTGGCTGGGGACGGTGGGGGGCTGGGACGGTTGGGGGTGAGGGCGCTTGGGGGTGAGCCCGGATGGGTGGCCTGGGAAGCGCACTGACGTTCGCTCAGGTTTACGGGCTCATGACATGTCATGTCCATAGCGGTCCTGTGCCGCTGTCGTGGAGCTGTGGTGCGGGGGTGGGGGAGAGGTGCAGGTGGGGAGGGTGCGCAGGCGACGGCGATGGGGGGCGACAATCGGTTGCGTGGACCGGACCCGCGGTCCCGTCGGACCGGATCTGCCGTTGGAAGGGAACCCGTACATGACCACGGCCGAGTGGCTGACCGTGCTGACCACCACGGACGACGAGGCGAAGGCGCGGCGGCTCGCCCGCGGAGCGGTGGAGGCGAGGCTCGCGGCCTGCGCCCAGATCCCGGCGCCCGTCACCTCCGTCTACCGCTGGGAGGGCACCGTCGAGACCGCGAACGAGTGGCAGGTCCTGTTCAAAACGACGGCCGACCGGTACGAGGCGCTGGCGTCCTGGCTCATCGAGGCCCACGACTACGACGTGCCGGAGATCATCGCCACGCCGGTGGTGCGGGGGAGCGCTGCCTATCTGGAGTGGGTGACCCGAGAGACCCGCGAAGACGGGGAGACCGGGAAGACCGGGAAGAGCGGCGCGTGATGCAGCTGCCGTTCTTCGTCTACGGGACGCTGCGCCCCGGCGAATGCAATCACGACGTGTTCCTGAGGGGACGCACGGTCACCGAGGAACCGGCCCGGCTCGCGGGAGCGGTGCTGTACGAGGGGCCGGGCTTCCCGTACGCCGTCGAGGAGGACGAGGGCGTCGTGCGCGGGGAACTGGTGACCGCCGCGCCCGACGAGTACGTCCGACTGCTCGCCAGGCTCGACCGGTTGGAGGGGTACGCCCCGGGCGACCCCGCCAACCTCTACGAGCGCGTGGCCCGGCCCGTGACGTGCGGCGACGGCAGGGTGGTGCGGGCCTGGGTGTACGTGGCAGCGCCGGCGATCGCAACGGACCTACGCGCGAACGGCAAGCCGATCGACGGCGGCGACTGGAGGGCGTCCTGAGCCACCCGCGCCGCCGCGCCGCACCCACACCGCTGTGCCCACCCGTGCAGCCCTCTAGCGGCACGACTGCCCACAGCGGCGGCGGGCCGGCGTCGGCCGCTAGGCCGGTGTCGGGGCGGGCGCGAGTTCGAGGCGTACCGCGCACGCCTTGAACTCCGGCATGCGCGACGTCGGATCAAGCGCCGGATTCGTAAGGGTGTTGGCCCGCCCCTCACCCGCCCAGTGGAAGGGCATGAAGACGGTGTCGGGCCGGATGCCGGTGGTGATGCGCGCAGGCGCGACGGCCTTCCCGCGCCGGGACACCACGGCCACGGCGTCCCCCTCCGCGGCCCCGAGCCGTTCGGCCAGCCGCGGATGCATCTCCACGAAGGGCCCGGGCGCGGCCGAGTTGAGCTCGTCGACGCGCCGCGTCTGAGCGCCCGACTGGTACTGCGAGACGACCCGCCCGGTCGTCAGCAGCACCGGGTACTCGGCGTCCGGCTCCTCCGCGAGCGGCCGGTGCGTGACCGGCACGAACCGGGCCCGCCCGTCCGGGGTCGCGAAACGCTCCAGGAAGAGGCGCGGGGTCCCGGGGTGCTCGGCTGCGCCCCGCGTACTCCCGGCGTCCCCCGAAGTCCCGGTATCCCGCGCGCTCCCGGCATCCCCCGCCGGGTCGTCCGGCAGCACGTCGCACGCGGCGTCCTCGCTGTCCTCCAGCGGCCCGTCCTCCTGCGGCCCCTCGGTCGCCGGGCAGGGCCAGAACACGCCCTGCTCCCGCGCCAGCCGGCCGTAGTCGATGCCCGAGTAGTCGGCGGGACCGCCCGCCGACGCCCGGCGCAGTTCCTCGAAGACCTCCTCCGGGTCCGTCGGGAAGCCCTTCTCCACGCCCAGCCGTGAGGCCAGTTCGTTCAGTACGACGAGGTCGGAGCGGATACCGGGCGGCGGTGTCAGCGCCTGGCGGCGCAGCAGGACCCGCCCTTCCAGGTTCGTCATCGTGCCCGTCTCCTCGGCCCACTGCGTCACCGGCAGCACGACGTCCGCCAGCGCGGCCGTCTCCGACAGGACCACGTCCGCGACGGCGAGGAAGTCAAGGGAGCGCAGCCGCTCCTCGATGTGCGCGGCGCGCGGGGCCGACACCACGGGGTTGGAGCCCATCAGCAGCAGCGACCGCACGTCGTGGCCCAGTGCGTCGAGCAGCTCGTACGCGCTGCGGCCAGGGCCCGGCAGGCTGTCCGGGTCGACGCCCCACACCTCCGCGACATGGCGACGCGCCTCGGGGTCGTCCAGCTTGCGGTAGCCCGGCAACTGGTCGGCCTTCTGGCCGTGTTCGCGGCCGCCCTGGCCGTTGCCCTGGCCCGTCAGGCAGCCGTAGCCGGACAGCGGGCGGCCCGCGCGGCCCGTCGCGAGGCACAGGTTGATCCACGCGCCCACCGTGTCGGTGCCCTTCGACTGCTGCTCGGGTCCGCGGGCGGTGAGCACCATCGACGACTCGGCGTCGCAGAACATCCGTACGGCCTCGCGGAGTTCGGGAACGGACACCCCCGTGATCCGCTCCACGAACTCCGGCCAGTGCGCCATCGCCGCCGCCCGCGCGTCCTCCCAGCCGGTCGTACGGTCGCGGATGAACTCCTCGTCCGTCCGGCCCTCCGCCACCACCAGGTGCAGCATCCCCAGCGCCAGTGCCAGGTCCGTCCCCGGGCGCGGGGCCAGATACAGATCGGCCTGCTCGGCGGTGCGCGTACGGCGCGGATCGATGACGATCAGCTTGCCGCCGTTCTCCTTGAGCTCCGTCAGGAAGCGCAGCGCCGGCGGCATCGTCTCCGCGAGGTTCGAACCGACCAGGATCACGCAGCCGGCCCGCGGGATGTCCTCGAGCGGGAACGGCAGGCCGCGGTCCAGGCCGAAGGCCTTGTTGTGCGCGGCCGCCGCGGACGACATGCAGAACCGGCCGTTGTAGTCGATCTGCGACGTGCCGAGCACGACCCGCGCGAACTTCCCGAGCGCGTACGCCTTCTCGTTCGTCAGGCCCCCGCCGCCGAAGACCCCGCACGCGTCCGGGCCATGCTCCGTGCGCGTGCGGGTCAGCCCCTCGGCGATACGGTCGAGGGCCTCCTCCCAGGTGGCCGGTTCGAGCTCGCCGGTGGCAGGGCGGCGGACCAGCGGCTCTGTCAGGCGCACTCGGGAGGAGAGCAGTGCGGGCGCTGTGCGGCCCTTGCCGCACAGCGCTCCCCGGTTGACGGGGAACTCGGTGCGCTCCACCACCTCCACGCCGCCGCCCTCGTTCGCCGACAGGTTCATGCCGCACTGCAGGGAGCAGTACGGGCAGTGCGTCGGCGTCAGGGTCGGCGCGGGGGCCGGCGTCGGGGTCGGCGTCGCTGGGGCAGAGTGCATGCTGCCAGCATGCGTCGGGCGTGTTACGTGCCGCGGTGTGGCCCGTTACACGGCAGGTACGGGGACCTCCCGGTCGGGTGGGCGGCGACGTGAGGTGCCGTTGCACTCCGTGACCGTGCCGCGCACTACCCATGGCATGGCGTGCGCCGTCGGCGTCTGCGGGTCGTCGTCGGTTGGTGCGCCACCTGCCGGTGGCCGGGTCGGGGCCGCGCCGTGCGGTGGGCGCACCCATAGACGTCGTTCAGCCGGACGCCAGCGCGTCCGTAACCCCCGGTTCCCGGGGCCCCAGGAACCGCGGATCCGGCCGGAGCGCGGCGTCCACCGCCGCCTTCCCGGCCGCGAACACCTCCCGAGCCGCCCCGTAGTACCACGTGACATCGTGCCGGTCGTCGACCCCGACGCCGTACGACGTGACCCCCGCTGCCCGGCACAGCGCGACCGCCCTGCGTATGTGGAAGCCCTGGCTGATCAGCACCGCCCGGTCCACGCCGAAGATCTTCTTGGCCCGCACACACGAGTCCCATGTGTCGAAGCCCGCGTAGTCGCTCACGATCCGCCCGTCCGGGACGCCGTGAGCCGTCAGATGGGCGCGCATGGCGTCCGGTTCGTCGTACTCCTCGCGGCTGTTGTCGCCTGTGACCAGCACCACCTGGATCCGGCCCGCGCGGTACAGTTCGGCCGCCGCGTCCAGGCGGTGGGCGAGGTACGGCGACGGCTCGCCGTTCCACAGGCCGGCGCCGAAGACCACGGCCACCGGGGTCCGCGGTACGTCCGCCGTCGTCCGCAGCCGGCTGTCCGCCGACACGAACAGCCAGGTGGCGGGCAGCAGCGCCAGCACACAGGCCAGCATCAGCGCCTGCACCGCCCGGCGCTGCCCCGAGCGCGTCCGCGGCAGGCGGAACCAGGACGGCGGCCACGCCGGTCTCTGCGGCCGCCCGATACGCAGACGGACCGCCTGGCCCAGCCTCCGCAGCCGGCCTTGCCGTAGCATCCAAATCCCCCCGTGTCCCCGTGCTCGCCCGGCTCCGGGCCAGCTGTGATCAACCGTAGGCGAACCCACCGACAATCACGCCGCCGGACGGCCCCGGGTTGCGGCCCGGCTGACAGTGGCGTTCCCCGCCGCGTGAGCCCAGAGGAAAAGAGCTGTCACCGTCGCGCAATGATGCGGCAACCTGCCGCAGCCACGATCGGTTCATGACGGCGTCGAACCCTCCTCGCGACGAGTCCACCCAGCCCTCGGGCAGCAGCCTGCCGCCCGGCACGGCGCGCACCGACGGCCACCTCGACAGTACGGCGCAACTCATGAACCGGATCACCAGCCAGCTCGGCAGCCAGCTCAGCCTCGTCGCGCTCGACGGAAGGCGTCGCCGCCCCGAGTCGCCCGCCCTCGTCCTCGTGGCGCACGGCAGCCGCGACCCGAGAGCGCTGAGCACGGTCGAGACCCTCGCCGAGCGCGTGAGCGAGCTGCGCCCCGGTCTCTCCGTCCGACTCGGCCACATCGAGCTGAACGAGCCGCTGCTCCCCGACACGCTCGCCGCTCTCCGGCCCGGCCGAGCCGTCCTCGTACCGCTGCTGCTCAGCCGCGGCTACCACATCAAGCAGGACATTCCCGAGGCCGCCGCCGGTGCGTCCCACCTGGACATACGCATCGCGGCGCCGCTCGGCCCGCACCCGCTCCTCGTCGAGGCCCTGTACGCGCGGCTCGTCGAGGCCGGATGGCGGACCCGGCTCAGCGCGGCCGACCGGCGCAGCCACGCCGTCGTGCTGGCGGCGGCCGGATCCCGCGACCCCGACTCCGCCACCGACACCAAGCGCACCGCCGAGCTGCTCGCCGAGCGCCTCGGAGTGCCGGTCGTCCCCGCGTACGCCTCCGCGGCCGCCCCCACCGTGCCCGACGCGGTGCGCGCCCTGGCGGCCCGCGGCCGCCACCGCGTGGCCGTCGCCTCGTACTTCACTGCGCCGGGACGTTTCGCCTCGGAGTGCGCCGAGGCCGCACCCTGGATCGCCGCCGAACCGATGGGGGCGCACGCCGCGATGGCCCGCCTCGTCCTGCACCGCTACGACGAGGCCCGCGTGTCGGCCGCCGCCACCGCGTCCCTGCACCTCGCCACGGCCTGAACCCGCCTGAACCCCCCGGATCCCAAGCAGCTCACTGTCCGTGCTCTCTCTGTTACCGCCTCTGTCGCCACCTGCGTCTACTGTCGGTGCATGGAAGGCACGGAGCTGAACGCGTACTACGACGAGGCGGCCGTCGAGCGGTGGGCCGTCGAGGCCGACAAGAGGCCGGGGCGTACGGCGTTCCAGCGCGACCGCGCGCGGGTGCTGCACTCCGCCGCGCTGCGCCGCCTCGCCGGAAAGACGCAGGTCGTGACCCCCGGGACGCGCAGTCAGGCGTGGGACCCCAGCGCGCGTACACGGCTGACGCACTCGCTCGAGTGCGCCCAGGTCGGCCGTGAGCTGGGGGCCGCGCTGGGCTGCGACCCGGATCTGGTGGAGACCGCGTGCCTCTCCCACGACCTCGGCCACCCGCCCTTCGGGCACAACGGCGAGCAGGCGCTCAACGAGGTCGCCCAGAGTTGCGGCGGCTTCGAGGGCAACGCCCAGTCGCTGCGGCTGCTCACCCGTATCGAGCCCAAGCGCTTCGTGCAGGACGAGGAGAGCGGCGAGCTCGTCCCCGTCGGGCTCAACCTCACGCGCGCGGCGCTCGACGCCGCGACCAAGTACCCGTGGCCGCGTGGCGCCCATCCCGCCGACCCCGCGTCGCCCAAGTTCGGGGTCTACGAGGACGACCGTCCCGTCTTCGACTGGATCCGCAAAGGCGCCCCGGCCACCCGCGCCTGCTTCGAGGCCCAGGTCATGGACTGGGCGGACGACGTGGCGTACTCGGTGCACGACGTCGAGGACGGCCTGCACGCCGGGCACATCGACCCCAACTGCCTGCACGCCGATCCGGAGCGCAGGGAGATCTTCGCGGTGGCCATCGGGCGGTACGTGCCCGCCGACACGGACCCCGAGGAGCTCGCAGAAGCCCTCGACCGCCTCCTCGACCAGGAGTGGTGGCCGCACGGCTATGACGGCTCGGCCGTCGCCCAGGCCCGGCTCAAGGACGCCACGAGCCAGCTCATCGGGCGGTTCTGCCTGGCCGCCGAGGGCGCCACGCGCGCGAGATGGGGCTCAGGGCGGCTCACGCGGTACGCGGCCGAGCTGGTCGTACCCCGCGAGACCCGCCACGAGTGCGCCGTTCTCAAGGCCGTCGCCGACCGCTACGTCATGCAGCGCGCCGAACAGGAACGGCTCCGCGCCGACCAGCGGATCGTCGTCGCCGAGCTGGCCGAGGCGCTCACCGTACGGGCGCCCGAAGGCCTTGACCCGCAGTTCCGCGCGCTCTTCGACGCGGCGGACGACGACCGCACGCGCGAGCGCGTCATCGTCGACCAGATCGCCTCCCTGACCGACGCCTCGGCCCGCTCCCTGCACGACAGGCTCACAGCGCCCCGTCCCTGAGCCTTCCGGCCCTCGGATTCCTCTTGGACGAGCAGGTCACGGCTGGCATATCTTCCCCCAGCGCACGCTCTTCCGCGGGCGCCGTTTTCGTCGTCCGGCTCACGGCCATGCAGCGGCAGAAGGCAGCCGAGCCGCCTTACGGCAGGGCCTGAGCCACACGGACGTGACCCAGCGTGGCCTGATCGGGCCACTCCCTCTTCCCCCCTCACGCTCCGTGCGGGACGCTCAAGTGGCGGCACCGTGTTGTTCCGGGCTCCGACATCAGCGGTCTCCGCCGATGTCGCCGGATCCCGACGAGGAGGCATCAAGTGGTCGACGCTGATCAGACGTTCGTCATCGTCGGGGGAGGGCTGGCCGGTGCGAAGGCGGCCGAGACGCTCCGTGCGGAGGGTTTCACCGGACGGGTGATCCTTATCTGCGACGAACGCGAACACCCGTACGAGCGCCCGCCCCTTTCGAAGGGCTATCTCCTCGGCAAGGAGGAGCGCGACAGCGTCTTCGTGCACGAACCGGCCTGGTACACGCAGGCCGAAATCGAGCTGCACCTCGGACAGGTCGTGGTGTCCATCGACCGCTACGCCAAGGCGGTGCGCCTCGGTGACGGCGCCCTCATCGAGTACGACAAGCTGCTGCTCGTGACCGGCGCCGAGCCGCGCCGCCTGGACGTCCCCGGCACGGACCTGGCGGGGGTGCACCATCTGCGGCGGCTCGCGCACGCCGAGCGGCTGCGCGGCGTCCTCACCTCGCTCGGCCGCGACAACGGCCACCTCGTGATCGCGGGCGCGGGCTGGATCGGCCTGGAGGTCGCGGCGGCCGCGCGCGAGTACGGCGCCGAGGTCACCGTCGTCGAACCGCTGCCGACACCGCTGCACTCCGTCCTCGGCCCCGAGCTCGGCCAGCTCTTCGCCGATCTGCACCGCGAACACGGCGTGCGCTTCCACTTCGGCCGTCGGCTCACCGAGATCGCCGGCCAGGACGGCGTCGTGCTCGCCGCCCGCACCGACGACGGCGAGGAGCACCCCGCGCACGACGTGCTCGCCGCGATCGGCGCCGCCCCGCGCATCGCACTCGCCGAGGCCGCGGGCCTCACCATCGCCGACCGGGCGCACGGCGGCGGCATCGCCGTGGACGCGTCGCTGCGCACCTCCGACCCGGACATCTACGCCGCCGGAGACGTGGCCTCCACCCTCCATCCGCTGCTCGGCTTCCCGATTCGCGTCGAGCACTGGGCGAACGCGCTGAACGGCGGCCCGGCCGCGGCCCGCGCCATGCTCGGTCAAGAGGTGACGTACGACCGCGTGCCGTACTTCTTCTCCGACCAGTACGACGTGGGCATGGAGTACTCGGGCTGGGCGCCGCCGGGGACGTACGACGAGGTCGTGATCCGGGGTGATGTCGGCAAGCGGCAGTTCATCGCGTTCTGGCTCGCGGACGGGCGGGTGCTGGCCGGGATGAACGTGAATGTGTGGGATGTCACGGAGCCGATCCAGCGGCTGATCCGGTCCCGCGCGCAGGTCGGCCCCGAGGCCTTGTCCGACCCGTCCGTGCCGCTGGAGGGCCTCGCCGGCTGAGCTGCCGGGCCCTCGCCGCGCTCACCACCGGGAGGAGGCCGTCGTCTCATGGCTGTCGGCCCGTCCCCGTAGAATTCCTGCGTGGCAGGCAGGATCAATGACGAGGACGTGAAGGCTGTACGGGACGCGGTCCCGATCGACGCCGTGGTGTCCGAGTACCTCCAGCTGCGCAACGCGGGCGGCGGCAACCTCAAGGGCCTCTGCCCCTTCCACGACGAGAAGTCCCCCTCCTTCCAGGTCAGCCCCAGCAAGGGGCTGTTCCACTGCTTCGGCTGCCAGGAGGGCGGCGACACCATCACGTTCGTGATGAAGATCGACCACCTCTCCTTCTCGGAGGCGGTCGAGCGGCTCGCCGCACAGGCGGGCATCACGCTGCGGTACGAGGAGGGCGGGTACAACCCCGCCCACCAGCGGGGCGAGCGCATCCGCCTGGTCGAGGCCCACAAGATCGCCGCCCAGTGGTACGTCGAGCAGCTCGACACCAGCCCGGAGGCCGAGACCGGCCGCAAGTTCCTCGCCGAGCGCGGCTTCGACCAGGCCGCCGCGGCCCACTTCGGCGTCGGCTACAGCCCCCAGGGCTGGGACCACCTCACCCGCTACCTCCGCGGCAAGGGCTTCACCGACAAGGAGCTGCTCCTCTCCGGCCTCTCCCAGGAGGGCCGCCGCGGCCCCATCGACCGCTTCCGCGGCCGCCTGATGTGGCCGATCCGCGACATCGGCGGCGAGGTGGTGGGCTTCGGCGCCCGCAAGCTGTACGAGGCGGACACCGGCCCCAAGTACCTGAACACCCCCGAGACGGCGATCTACAAGAAGTCCCAGGTCCTCTACGGCATCGACCTCGCCAAGAAGGACATCGCCAAGGCCAGCCGCGCGGTCGTGGTCGAGGGCTACACAGACGTCATGGCCTGCCACCTCGCAGGCGTCACCATTGCTATCGCGACCTGCGGCACGGCCTTCGGCGGCGAGCACATCAAGATCCTGCGCAGGCTGCTGATGGACAACGGCAGCGCACGCGTGATCTTCACCTTCGACGGCGACGCGGCGGGCCAGAAGGCGGCCCTGCGCGCCTTTGAGGACGACCAGAAGTTCGCCGCCGAGACGTACATCGCCATCGCCCCGGACGGCATGGACCCCTGCGATCTGCGGCTCGCCAAGGGCGACGAAGCGGTCGCCGACCTGGTCGAACCGCGCACCCCGCTGTTCGAGTTCGCCCTGCGCCAGATCGTGAACCGCTACGACCTGGAGACGCCGGCCGGACGTGCGGCAGCGCTGGACGAGGCGGCGCCCATCGTCGCCCGTATCAAGAACACCGCCACGCAGCACGAGGTCGCGGTGCAGCTCGCCGGCATGCTCGGCATCCTGGACATCCAGTTCGTGGTGCGGCGGGTCGCGCAGCTGGCGCGCTGGGCCCGGGACCGCGGCGGCCGCGGCCCGGCGACGGAATCAGCGGCGGCACAGCAGCGGGCCCCGCAGTCGTACGCTCCGGTGCGCGCGCCGTCGGGCCCCGCCCTGAACCTGCGCAGCCCGGCCCACCGCACCGAACGCGAACTGCTCAAACTCGCCCTGCAGTACCCGCAGTTGGTCTCCCCGGCCTTCGACGCGTACGGAGTCGACGAGTTCACCGCCCCGCCGTACGCTGCCGTCCGGCAGACCATCGAGGTGGCGGGCGGCGCCGAGCTCGGCGCCCACGACGCCTCCGCGTACCTCGCCCGCGTACGCGAGGCCGCGCCCGACGACGTGGTGCGCGCCATGGTCACCGAGCTCGCGGTAGAGCCGATCCTGCGCAAGACCGTCGACGAGATCTATGCGGGCATCCAGCTCGTCCAGGTCCGCCTGCGCGCCGTGGACCGCCGCATCCGCGAGATCCAGGGCACCCTCACCCGCCTCGGCCCGCACGCCGACCCGGCCCATCTGGCCGCCGTGCAGAACGAGTTGTGGGTGCTGCAGCAGTACGGGCAGGCGCTGCGGGAGCGTGGCGCGGACGCGCTCTGACCGGGACCGGGGGCGATGTCAGCCCGCCGCCACGTTCCGCTCATCCCCGCACCTCCTGCGGCACCGCTTCCTCGATCCACCCGTCGTCGACCGAGGCGTCGCTGTCATGGAGCACGAACTCCCGCTCCACATCGATCACTTCGTAATCGCGTAGCTCCCTGAGCAGCCGGTCCAGCGCCTGCCCGGCCCCCTCCGCGTCCACCCCGCGGCACCGCTGCGTCACGAACCGCTCGTGTCGGCCTCCGCCGCGCACCCGCCGGGCGTTCCACGAAAGGTGCGCGCCGTGCGGGACGCCCCGCGCCGCCAGCGCGTCGAGGTCCGTGTCTGCGTCGATCAGCAGCTTCGCATGGTGCTCGAAGTACCGTCCGCCGCCGCACGGTTCGCGCGGCACCTCGGGCGCCCACGGGGAGCACTCGATCTTGATACGGACCGGTTCGAAGCCGTCCGCCCGCAGCCGTACGGCCACGTCACGCGCCCGCGCCGATTCCTCGGCGTACGACGCGGAACCGGTCAGGGTGAGCATCGGCTGCGCGGCCATCCGACCGCGGGCCAGCACGATGTGCGTCAGCTTGAGGCCCGCCGCTGTCGCGCAGCGGTCGAGCCGGTCCGCGTCGGCAGCGGTGGCGCAGCGGACGGTCACATGCGTTTCGTAGAGGGAACCGGACACCCCGGGATCGTGCCAGATCGGTCCACGCACAGGCATTCGGGTTTTCCGCGGGTGTCACCACCCAGTCACGGACCGGACTCAAAAAGTCACCGCACGCCCCTCGTGGCGGTGATGTGTCGTACCCCACACTGGGTTCCGGTGCCTGAGTCCTCGGAGCGCGGCCGGCCCGCAGACGGCGGGCCCGACACCCCCGCGGTTCCGCTCATCGCGTACGGGACGGACAGCGGCAAGGCCGCCCACGCCGGTCCCGTCGTACCGCTGTCGCACGCCTCAGCAGCGATCACCCTGGAGGTCGCCCCCGTGCAGACCCAGACCCTCGCCCAGACCGACACCGCCCTGGACCCGGAGGCGGAGACCGATGTGCTGACGGCGATGCCGCCGCAGGGCGCGGTTCGCCGTCATCCCGCAATCGGAGCGCCAGTGATGAGCCCCGATGATCCGCAGGGCCCGCCCGAGCACCCCGCCGACCAGCCTCCCGCGCCTGAGGACGCCGCCGCGGACGGGCAGCCGGAGCCCGACCTCGTGGACGTCGCCGACCCCGTGGAGGTCCCCGTACCCTCCGGCCGCACCGAGACCGCGGGCCCCTCCGCCGATCTGTTCCGCCAGTACCTGCGCGAGATCGGCCGCATCCCCCTGCTCACCGCCGCCGAGGAGGTCGAGCTCGCCCGCCGCGTCGAGGCCGGTCTCTTCGCCGAGGAGAAGCTCGGCTCGACCCCCGACCTCGACTCCCAGCTCGCCATGGACCTCGACAAGCTCGTCGTCATGGGGCGCATGGCCAAGCGCCGCCTCATCGAGGCGAACCTGCGGCTCGTCGTCTCGGTCGCCAAGCGATACGTGGGACGCGGCCTGACCATGCTCGACCTGGTGCAGGAAGGAAACCTCGGCCTGATCAGGGCCGTTGAGAAGTTCGACTACGCGCGCGGCTACAAGTTCTCGACGTATGCCACCTGGTGGATCCGCCAGGCGATGTCGCGGGCCCTCGCCGACCAGGCCCGCACCATCCGCGTCCCGGTCCATGTCGTCGAGCTCATCAACCGCGTGGTGCGGGTCCAGCGGCGCATGCTCCAGGAGCGCGGATACGAACCCACGCCCGAAGAGGTCGCCGCCCATCTCGAACTGCCGCCCGAGAGGGTCAGCGAGGTGCTGCGGCTCGCCCAGGAACCGGTCTCGCTGCACGCCCCCGTCGGCGAGGAGGACGACGTCGCGCTCGGCGACCTCATCGAGGACGGGGACGCGGCGTCCCCCGTCGAGTCCGCCGCGTTCCTGCTCCTGCGCGAGCACCTCGATGCGGTTCTCTCCACCCTCGGGGAGCGCGAGCGGAAGGTCGTCCAGCTCCGTTACGGCCTGGCCGACGGCCGCCCGCGCACCCTCGAGGAGATAGGCCGCATCTTCGGCGTGACCCGCGAACGCATCCGCCAGATCGAATCCAAGACCCTCAACAAACTGAGGGACCACGCATACGCGGACCAGCTGCGGGGCTACTTGGACTGAGGCGCGCGGCGCGCCGCTGTGGGCAGTCGCGCCGCCGCTGCTGCCGCTGTGGGCAATCGTGCCGCTGTGGCGGCACGGGTTGGCACAGCGGCAGCGGCACCCCGACGCCGGGCAACTGTTCAGTCCACCTCAGCCACAGCTTGCGCGAACTGCGCTTTGTACAGCCGCGCATAGGCCCCATCGGCGGCAAGCAAGGTCTCATGCGACCCCTGCTCCACAATCGCCCCGTTCTCCATCACCAAAATCGTGTCCGCATCCCGAATCGTCGACAGCCGATGCGCGATGACGAACGACGTCCGCCCGTCCGCAAGACTGGCCATCGCCTTCTGGATGAGCACCTCGGTACGGGTGTCGACGGAGCTCGTCGCCTCGTCGAGCACCAGGATCACCGGATCGGACAGGAAGGCCCGCGCGATGGTGATCAGCTGCTTCTCGCCCGCGCTGACCCCCGTGCCCTCGTCGTCGAGCACCGTGTCGTAACCGTCCGGCAGGGTGCGGATGAAGCGGTCGGCGTGGGCAGCCCGCGCTGCCTCCTCGATCTGCTCACGGGTGACGTCCTTGGCGGCCCCGTACGCGATGTTCTCCGCGATGGTGCCGCCGAACAGCCAGGTGTCCTGGAGGACCATGCCGATGCCGGAGCGCAGGTCGTCGCGCGACATCTTCGCTATGTCGACGCCGTCCAGCGTGATCCGGCCGCCCGTCACGTCGTAGAACCGCATCAGCAGATTGACCAGCGTGGTCTTGCCCGCGCCGGTCGGGCCGACGATCGCGACCGTGTGGCCGGGCTCCACAGTGAGCGACAGGCCGTCGATGAGCGGCTTGTCGGGCTCGTAGCGGAAGGACACCTTCTCCAACGCGACGCGGCCGCGCAGCCGTTCGGGCCGCTCGCCCGGTACGGGGTCGGCCTCCTGCTCCTCGGCGTCGAGGAGTTCGAAGATCCGCTCGGCGGACGCGATGCCGGACTGCACGAGGTTCGCCATCGACGCGACCTGCGTGAGCGGCATCGAGAACTGCCGCGAGTACTGGATGAAGGCCTGCACGTCACCGATCGACAGCGCACCCGACGCGACGCGCAGCCCGCCGACCACGGCCACCAGCACATAGTTGAGGTTCGACACGAAGAACATCAGCGGCTGCATGATGCCGCTGTTGAACTGCGCCTTGAACCCGGCCTCGTACAGCGCGTCGTTCTGCTCGGCGAACTGCTTCGCCGACTCGTCCTGGCGCCCGAACACCTTCACCAGCGTGTGGCCGGTGTACATCTCCTCGATGTGCGCGTTCAGCTTGCCCGTCGTACGCCACTGCTGCACGAAGTGCGGCTGCGACCGCTTGCCGATCTTCGTCGCGATCAGGAAGGACAGCGGCACCGTCACGAGCGCGACCAGCGCCAGCAGCGGCGAGATCCACAACATCATCACCAGCACGCCGACGATGCTCAGCACCGAGTTGACGAGCTGTCCCATCGACTGCTGCAGCGTCTGGCCGATGTTGTCGATGTCGTTCGTGGCGCGGCTGAGCACCTCGCCGCGCTGCCGCTTGTCGAAGTACGACAGCGGCAGCCGCGACAGCTTCGCCTGGATGTCCTCGCGCATCCGGTACACGGTCTTGTTGATGGCGTACGTCGACAGCCGGGTGGCCACCAGCATCAGCAGACCGGACACCAGGAACGTGCCGAGCGCGAGCAGCAGTACGGAGCCCACGGCGCCGAAGTCGATGCCCTGACCCGGAGTGAAGTCGACCCCGGAGAGCATGTCGGCGATGCCCGAGTCGCCCCGCTCACGCAGGCCCTGCAGCGCCTGCTCCTTCGTGACGCCGTCGGGCATCTGCCGCCCGATGATGCCCGCGAAGACCAGGTCGGTCGCCCGGCCCAGGATCCACGGGCCCAGCACGGACAGCGCGACGCTCAGCACACCGGCCGCCAGCATCGCGTACATCGTGGTGCGCTCCGGCTTGAACTGGGCGATCAGGCGCTTGCCCGACCCCTTGAAGTCCATCGAGCGCTGGTCCGGGCCGCCCCCGGCCATCATCCGCCCTCCAGGCCCGGCCATCAGGCTGCCTCCGCTTCCGTCAGCTGGGAGAGCACGATCTCCCGGTACGTCTCGTTGTCCGCCATCAGCTCGTGGTGGCGGCCCGTGCCGACGACCCGTCCCTCGTCGAGGACGACGATCCGGTCGGCGTCGCGGATCGTGGCGACGCGCTGGGCGACGATCACGACGGTCGCCTCGGCCGTCTCCAGCGACAGAGCCGCGCGCAGGGCCGCGTCCGTTGCGTAGTCCAGAGCCGAGAAGGAGTCGTCGAAGAGATAGATCTCCGGCTTCTGCACCAGCGTCCGCGCGATCGCGATCCGCTGCCGCTGGCCGCCGGAGACATTGGTCCCGCCCTGTGCGACGGGCGCGTTCAGGCCGCCCTCGAGCCGCTCGACGAACTCCTTGGCCTGCGCCACCTCCAGCGCGTGCCACAGCTCCTCGTCGCTCGCGTCCGGGTTGCCGTAGCGCAGGTTGGTCGCGATGGTCCCGGCGAACAGGTACGGCTTCTGCGGCACGAGGCCCACGGTCTTCGCCAGCAGCTGCGGGTCGACGGTCCCTACGTCCACGCCGTTGACGAGCACCTCGCCGTCCGTGGCGTCGAACAGCCGCGGCACGAGGCCGAGGAGCGTCGACTTTCCGCTGCCCGTGGACCCGATCACGGCGGTCGTCTCACCAGGCTTCGCCACCAGATCGACGGCCTTCAGGACCGGCTCCTCGGCACCCGGATAGCGGAACCCGGCCGCACGGATCTCGAGATGGCCGTGGCGCCTGAGCTCTCGCACCGGAGCGGCCGGAGGCACCACGCTGCTCTCGGTGCCCAGCACCTCCTGGATGCGCTCGGCGCAGACGTCGGCACGCGGCACCATCATGAACATGAAGGTGGCCATCATCACGGACATCACGATCTGCATCAGATACATGAGGAACGCCGTCAGCGCGCCGATCTCCATGCCACCGCTGTCGATCCGGTGCGCACCGAACCAGACCACCGCGATCGACGAGACGTTCACCACGGTCATGACGATGGGGAACATCAGCGCGAGCAGCCGGCCCGTGCCGAGCGACACCTCGGTCAGCTCCTCGTTCGCGCCGCGGAACCGATCCGTCTCGTAGGCGTCCCGGACGAAGGCCCGGATGACGCGGTTGCCCGTGATCTGCTCGCGCAGCACACGGTTCACCGTGTCCAGGCGCTCCTGCATCGTCCGGAACAGCGGCCGCAGCCGGCGCACGATGAGGCTCACACCGATGCCGAGGAGCGGGACGACCGCCAGCAGGACACCGGACAACGGCACGTCCTGACCGAGCGCCAAGATGATGCCGCCGACGCACATGATGGGCGCCGACGCCATCAGCGTGAACGACATCAGGACGAGCATCTGCACCTGCTGCACGTCGTTCGTGGTCCGGGTGATCAGGGACGGTGCCCCGAAGTGCCCCACCTCGCGCGCGGAGAAGGACTGCACACGGTCGAAGACCGCGGCGCGCACGTCGCGTCCGAGCGCCGACGCCGTGCGCGCACCGAAGTACACCGCGCCGATGTTGCACGTCATCTGGACCACGGCCACCGCGAGCATGAAGGCGCCGTAGCTCAGGATGTAGCCGGTGTCGCCCTTCACGACACCGTTGTCGATGATGTCCGCATTCAGGGTGGGCAGATAGAGGGTGGCGGAGGTCTGCAGCAGCTGCAGCACCACCAGCAGGGCGATCGGTTTCTTGTACGGACCGAGGTAGGTCCGCAGAAGTCGTATGAGCACGCTTCGTCTCTCGGTGTCGGCAGGAGGGTCGGTGCACCGGCCACGGGTCGGGTGCACCACCCCACTATCGTCCGACACTCCACCTGCGTTACCTCAAGCAATTACGCCGGGAGACGCACCCATGATTGCCTCATGTTTGCCCCAAGGCTGGGCCAAGTAGGGCAAATGGAGGAGTCGATGCGAACAACCGGCCGCTCGCGCCGGTACGCCGGTCAGCCGAACGCGGCCGGATGTGTCTGTTCTCGCACCGCCGTGAACTGCTGCCGCACCGCCTGACCCACCGCCAGTTCCTCGCCCGGCTCGAACACCTGGGCGGTGGCACCCTGCCAGGCCGGCGGGGTCCCCGGGTCGAGCGTGCCCTGCGAGACGCCCAGCGCCCAGGCGGCCTGGCGCGCCGCGCCGAGCGCCGCGTAGTCCGCGGGCTGCGGCACGACGACCTGCACGCCGAGCAGTGACGGCGCCGCGACCTGAACCGCGGTCAGTTCCGCGGCCGCGCCCAGCAGAAAGACCCGCCGCACCTCCACACCCCGCCCGCGCAGCACGTCCAGCGCGTCCGCGAGTCCGCACAGCATGCCCTCGAACGCGGCCCGCGCCAGGTGTTCGGGCTTCATCGACTCCCGGCGCAGCCCGGCAAGCGTGCCTGCGGTGTGCGGCAGATTCGGGGTGCGCTCGCCCTCGAGATACGGCAGCAGCACCAGCCCGTGCGAGCCCGGCGTCGACTTCAGCGCCAGCTGCGACAACCCCTCGAGGTCCACGCCCAGCAGCTCCGCCGTCCCGCGCAGGACCCGTACGGCGTTGAGCGTGTGGACCACCGGCAGATGCCCGCCCGTGGCGTCCGCCAGCGATGTGATCATGCCGGTCGAGTCGATCAGCGCCTCCTGGTGCACGGCCATCACCGAACCGGACGCCCCGAGCGACACCACCGCGTCACCCAGCCCGACCCCGAGCCCGAACGCCGCCGCCATCGTGTCACCCGTGCCTGCCGAGATCAGCAGCCCCTCGGGCGTGGTCCCCGCGGCCTCGGCGGGCCCGATCACCTCCGGCACCGCGGCCTGCCGCCCCAGCGCCATCTCCACCAGATCCGGCCGGTACGCACCCGTCGCCGCCGACCAGTAACCGGTGCCGGACGCCCCGCCCCGGTCCGTCGTACGCCGCGCGGGCCGCCCGAGCAACTGCCAGACCAGCCAGTCGTGGGCCTGCATGATCGCGGCCGTGCGCTGTGCGGCCTCGGGTTCGGTCTTCGCAAGCCAGCGCAGCTTGGTCACCGGGTGCGCCGCCTGCGGTACACACCCGACCGCCGCCGCCCACGCCTCCCGGCTGCCGAGCTGGTCGATCAGGTCGGCGGCCGCGACCTGGGCCCGCTTGTCGTTGCCCACGATCGCGGGGCGCACGATGCCGCCCTGCGCGTCCAGCGGCACGACCCCGTTCTGCTGCGCGGAGACACCGATGGCCTGCACACCCTCGAGCAGCCCGCCGCCGGCGGCCTCGCCCAGAGACAGCAGCCACGCTTGCGGATCGATGTCGGAGAGCCGCCCGCCGTCACCGCCGCCCGGGACGGGATGAGGGGCGTACCCCTGCCTGAGCACGGCCCCCGTGTCCGTGTCACACACGATGATGCGAGTGAAATCGGGCGAACTGTCCAACCCGGCGACTATCCCCATGGCAGAAATTCTGCCGCACCAGGGGAAGTGTTCCGTACCACAGTGATTCAGCCCGTCCGGCGTTTGAGGACGAGCCCGAAGGGCGATTACGGGGGACTGGGGGCGGAGCCCCCAGTCCGGGGCGCCGGCTCAGGTGTTGCTGGTGCCCCAGTCATCGTCGGTGCCGGTCCGCTCGCGCAGCGCCCGTACGCGCTCGGCCACGGAGTCGGGCACGTGGTCGCCGACCTTCTCGCCCACCACGTGCAGAGCCCTGCCCGCATAGACACGGCTCTGCTGGGCCGCGGACTCGGCGGCATTACGGACGGCCGGATTCTGCGCGAACGAACGGGCGGACTTCTTCAGCTCCTCGTAGCGCTCCCGTCCGGCCCGCGTACCCAGCACGTAACCGAGGACAACCCCGGCGATGAATGTGAGCCGGTAGCGCATGGCTGCCACCCTTCCCTTGCGTCGGCGTCGGAGTCGGTCGCGGAAGTACCGATTGGCGGAGCACCCCCCTGCTTGCGCTAATGTATGTGCTGCAGCGAGCGCGCGCCGCCTGGCGAATACCCAGGTAGGTACGTTCGATGCAACGAGGCGATCCTCCGTAGCTCAATTGGCAGAGCAGCCGGCTGTTAACCGGCAGGTTACTGGTTCGAGTCCAGTCGGGGGAGCTCGATCCTCCGTAGCTCAATTGGCAGAGCAGCCGGCTGTTAACCGGCAGGTTACTGGTTCGAGTCCAGTCGGGGGAGCTGCCGGGAAGGACCCCTCAGGGGTCCTTTTTCATGTCCGGTCCGATCTTCGGAGCATGATCGGACCGTCCGCGGGAACCGCGTGGGCATGCCTGGTGTCCTCATGGTCGCGGCTACGCCGACCATGGGACGCAGGAGATCGTATGAACGGCTATGCTGCGGCAGACGGCGCGTACAAATGTGCGCGACGCGCCGTAACGGGGCGGTAGCTCAGCCGGTTAGAGCAGCGGACTCATAATCCGTCGGCCGTGGGTTCGAGTCCCACCCGCCCCACCGAGCGCAGGTCAGGTGAAACGTTCTGACCTGCGCACGCTTATGCCCGTTGCGGGGTGTGGCGAAGCTCAGCCCGAGCATAGGGCGGGGCTCCGTGCGGATGTGGGTACGTCGGGCGCGTGTCGCGCTCGGGACACTCTTTCGGCGGGCGTTTCCGCGGCGAAGTCGTCTGAAGTCGTCCGTCAAGGGCCGTGCGTGTGACGCGGTTGCTCATGCCCTTGGTGCATCGCATCCTGGCCTGACCACCGGCTGTGCTGAAGGAACTGTGATCATGCCCGAGACGAAGATCGTCCGGCGAGGCGACAGCGCGTATGAAGCCATCCGGTCGGAGATGGTCTGGAACGAGCTCAAACCGCAGCGGTTTCCCGAGATGATCGTCCGGGCCGAGTCGGAGCAGGACGTTCAGGAGGCCGTTCGGCTGGCCCGCTCGAACGGGCTGCGGATCGCCGTACGCGCGGGCGGTCACAGCTGGATCGGCTCTCCGGTGCGTGACGGCGGCATGCTGATCGACCTGTCCGGGCTCCGTCAGTGCGTCGTCGATCCGGAGGCGCGGACGGCGGCCGTGCAGCCCGGCGTCACCGGCAGCTCGCTCGCCGCCCAACTCGCCCCGTACGGGCTCGCGTTCCCGGCCGGGCACTGCGGGAGCGTCGCCATGAGCGGCTATCTGCTGAGTGGCGGGCTCGGCTGGAACTCCGGTGCGTGGGGGCCGGGCTGCGCGAGTGTCCGGGCGATCGAGGCCATCACCGCGGACGGGCGCGGCGTCCGGTGCAGCGAGCATGAGAACCCCGACCTGTTCTGGGCCGCCCGCGGCGCCGGCCCCGGCTTCTTCGCCGTCGTCACACGGTTCCACCTGCGGCTTTGGGAGCTCCCGGCCGCCATCCTGGAGACCGCCTACACCTTCCCGCTCGCCGAACTCGGGGCCGTCGCCGCGTGGGCCACCGAAGCCGCGGACCGGCTCCCGCCCAACGTCGAGGCGTCGTTCCTGCTCGGGACGGCCGACCCGTCCGACTCCGCCGCACCGTACCGGCCCAAGGTGATCAAGGTCACCGCCACCGCCTTCGCCGCTTCGGAGGACGAAGCGTTCCGGTCCATGGAACCGATCCGGACCTGTCCCCTCGCCGACCGCGCCCTCTCACGGAAGGTCGACGAGCCGGCGTCGTACGAGTCCCTCTACACCGCCTCGGAGACCCTGTGGCCCGAGGGCCGCCGCTGCGCGGTCGACACCCTGTGGTCCGACGACAGCTTCGAGACGCTGCTGCGCAGGCTCGCGCCCCTCGTTGCGGAAGCCCCCTCCGAGCAGTCGCTCGTCCTCGCGCCCTTCTGGCCCGCGTCCCGGGACAGGGGCCTGTCGCGGGACATGGCCTTCTCCGTGCTCGGCGACAGCTATGTCGCCCCCTTCGCCATCTGGAGCGATCCCGAGGACGACGCCCTCAACATCCGCTGGCTCCGCGACGTGATGGGCGCCGCCGAACCGCTGGGCACCGGGCACTACGTCGGCGAGGCCGACCTGACGGCCGACCCCTCCCGCGCCGAGCGCTCGTACACGCCCGAGGACTGGCGACGACTGCAGGCGCTGCGGGAGCGGTACGACCCCGAAGGGGTCTTCCATACGTATCTTGCGCCGTGAGCAGGGGTGCGGGCCCTGCGGTCACGTCTTGAGATCGATCATGCGGACCCGCTGACCGGTCGTCCGGGCGCGTAGGCCGTGTGGCCCGGGCCCCGGACCCATGTGAGGATGAAGCCATGATCAATGGCGCTCACGTCATCCTCTACAGCCGGGACGCGGTCGCCGATCGTGCCTTCATCCGGGACGTGCTCGGGTTTCCGGGAGTCGACGCCGGCGGCGGCTGGCTGATCTTCGCGCTGCCGCCCGCGGAGGTCGCGGTCCATCCCTCCACGGAACGGCCGAGCCACGAGCTGTATCTCATGTGCGACGACATCGAGGGCACGCTGGCGCAGCTGCGGGAGAAGGGCGTGACGGTGGGGCCGGTGACCGATCAGGGGTGGGGGCTGCTCACCGCGATCACGCTGCCCAGTGGGGCGGAACTCGGCCTGTACGAGCCGCGGCACACCGTCGCGCACGGGGCGGCCGGCGGCGTCTGAGGGGCGCGCGGCTCACCCGCGACCAGCCCTTCAAGCCGGCCATGCGGTCGGCCCGGCGTGGCCGTCAGCCGGCCAGCGGGTTCAGGACCAGCGGCTGAACCCTGCCCTCCAGCATCGCGCCCAGGCCGAGAATCGCGCACACGTCCGGACGCTCAGCGATGGTCACCGGCATCCCCGTGGCGTTCCGCAGCATCTGGTCGAGTCCCGGCAGCAGGGCGCTGCCGCCGACCATCATGATGCCGCGGTCCGCCAGATCGGCCACCAGGTCCGGCGGGCAGTCGCGCAGCACCTTCCCGATGCCGTCGAGTACGGCGGTCAGCGGGGTGTGGATGGCGTCGCGCACGGCCGCGGTGTCGACGTATACGGAGCGGGCGAGGCCCGTGGCCACGTCCCGGCCGTGGATCTCCGTGGTCTCCGGGCCGTACGGCGTGAGACCGTTGCCGGAGAGCGCGATCTGCAGCGGGCGTACCGACTGTGACGGCAGCATCAACTCGTGGTGGTGGCGCAGGTGTTGCACGATCGCGTGGTCGATGGCCTCACCGCCCACCGGGATCCGCTCGGCGGTCACGATCGAACCCAGCGAGAGCACCGCGACCTGCGTGGTGGCGGCCCCGCACACCATGATCATGGTGGCTTCGGGGAGTTCCACGGGCAGTCCGCAGCCGACCGCGGCGGCGATCAGGGTGTCCACCAACTCCACGCGCCGCGCACCGAGGCCCACCAGCGTCTCGACGGCGGCGCGCTGCGCCAGCGGGTCGGCGTCGTGCGGGGTGCAGGCGGCGGCCCGCAGCCGGGGTTTGCGGCGCAGGTTGCGGCGGAGCTTCTCGCCGATGAGGCCGCGCAGCATGCGCTGGGCCATGTCGATGTCGACGACGGTACCCCCGGTGACGGGGCGTACGACACGGATGTACGAGGGTGTGCGGCCCGTCATCTGCTCGGCGAACGCACCGACCGCGATCAGCGCGCCGGTCCGGGTGTTGACGGCGGCGGCGCTCGGCTCGTCCACGACGAGGCCCGCCCCCCTCACGAACACCCGGGTCCTGGCAGCCCCCAGGTCGACTGCGACATGGCAGCGGCGCAGCTGATCCAGATTGACGGTCATGGCGAGTCCTCCCGAGAGCACAGACCGTTCGGGCCGCCGGACGGCGGTCCTCCTCTGCATCGTCAGGCGGCGGTGCGGAGTGCGCGCGCTGGGATGGGCCAGGCGGGGGGAGCGCCGAACGGGTGATCTCGGGCGCGGTGCTTTGAGCCCCTCTGGGGGCGGATCCCCCGGTTCCGGACGGCAGGGCAGGAACCGCCTGGCGGAAAGCCGCCGGGGCACCTTTCCGCCAGGCCGCGTCAACTCTCCTGCAACACAAGCCCATTGACACTCTTCGCAGCACTCGGGAACCACCCCTCCCGGGGCCGACGACGAAGAGAGGTGTCATGACCAGAGCAGCACCCGCGAGGCGCAGAGCAAGGCTGTTGCCAGCCGGGCTCGCGCTCGTTCTGCTCCCGGTGAGCACGGTGGGACCCGCCGTCGCAGCCGGAACGGGCGCCGACGGCACTCCGGCTGCCGGGCGCACCAAGACCGACCGGTCAGCACACACCGTGACCCTGGTGACCGGCGACAAGGTGACCGTCACCGAACTCGGCGGCGGCAAGAAGACCGTCACCGTCGACCGGCCGGACGGCGCGACCGGAGCCGTCCGTACGCAGATGTCCGGCGGCAGCATCACCGTCGTACCGGACGAGGCGCTGCCGTATCTGCAGGCCGGGACGCTCGATGAGCGGCTGTTCGATGTGACCGAGCTGATACGGCAGGGGCTCGCCGACCGGAAGGCCGACGAGCTGCCGCTGATCGTCACCTATAAGAAGAGCGTGGCGCGGGACGCGGCCGGGGCGCCGCGCGGGGCTGAGAAGGTGCGGTCCCTGGCGAGCATCCGTGGGGCGGCCGTGGAGGCGGACAAGGGACGGACGTTCTGGCGGTCCGTGGCGCCCGCCGCCGGCGGGTCGGCTCGCGGCACGGGCAGCCCGGCGTTCGCCCAGGGCATCGAGCGCGTCTGGCTCGACGGACGCGTGAAGGCCGACATGGCCGAGAGCAACGAGCAGATCGGCACCCCGAGGGCGTGGGAGGCCGGGCTCACCGGCAAGGGCGTCACCGTCGCCGTGCTGGACACCGGCGTGGACGCGGACCACCCGGACCTCACCGGGCGCGTATCCGCCGCCAAGAGCTTCATCGAAGGGCAGGAGGTCGCCGACCGCAACGGGCACGGCACCCATGTCACCTCCACCGTCGGCGGCAGCGGGGCCGCGTCCGACGGCACTGAGAAGGGCGTCGCGCCCGGCGCGACGCTCGCCGTCGGCAAGGTGCTCAGCGACGAGGGATCCGGCAGCGAATCGCAGATCATCGCCGGCATGGAGTGGGCCACGCGGGACATCCACGCCAAGATCGTGTCCATGAGCCTCGGTTCGTCCGAGGCCAGTGACGGCACTGATCCCATGGCGCAGGCCGTCAACACTCTGTCCGCGGAGACCGGCGCCCTCTTCGTCGTCGCGGCCGGCAACTCCGGGGGCCCCGGCACCATCGGCTCGCCCGGCGCCGCCGACAGCGCACTCACCATCGGCGCCGTCGACTCCGGCGACACCGCCGCGTACTTCACCAGCCGGGGACCGCGCTACGGCGACAACGCTCTCAAGCCCGACCTGTCCGCGCCCGGTGTGAACATCCTCGCCGCGCGCTCCCAGTTCGACTCCGGCAGCGGCTCCTACACGTCCATGAGCGGTACGTCGATGGCCACTCCACATGTCGCGGGCGTAGCCGCGCTGCTCGCCGAGAAGCACCCCGACTGGACCGGCGCGCAGCTCAAGGACGCGCTGATGTCCACGTCGAAGCAGCTCGATGCCTCGGTCTACGAGCTGGGTGCCGGGCGGGTGAGCGTGCCGGACGCCACCACAGCGCTCATCACCGCTACGGGCAGCGCCGATCTGGGCTTCTACAGCTGGCCGTACGAGGACAACAAGCCGGTCACCAGGACGGTCACGTACTCCAACTCCTCAGATGAGCCAGTGGAGTTGAGCCTCGCCGTGCAGGGCGCGGCCGACGGCGTCGCCACGCTCGCCGACTCGACTCTCACCGTGCCGGCGCACGGCACCGAGTCGACCACCGTGACGGGCGACGGAGCGAAGGCGCCCGTGGGCAACACCTCGGGGCAGATCGTCGCCTCCGTGGCCGGCACGCCGGTGGCGCACACCGCGTTCGGCCTGGTCAAGGAGGAGGAGCGGTACACGCTCACCGTCCACGTCAAGGACCGCGACGGCGCCGCGACCGCAGCCGGGCTCGTCGTGCAGCAGCTGGCCGACGGCGTCGACCCGTACCGGGCGCAGGTCGGCGAATCCGGCACCCTGAAGCTGCGGCTGAAGCCCGGCACGTACAGCCTGACGTCGTTCCTCGACGTGCGCGGCAGCAAGGGCGAGGACTCGCTCGGCCTCGGCTTCCTCGCCGCCCCTGAGATCGACCTCACCCGCGACCGCGAAGTCACCCTCGACGGACGGGAGTTGCGGGAGATAACCGCCGACGTCGGCCGTCGCACCGAGACCCGCCAGCTGGTGATGGAGTACGACCGGCAGGCGAACGGAGCAGACCTGTTCGGCGCCGTCCAGGTCCCGCTCACCTACGACAGCATCTTCGCCACGCCCACCTCCGAAGTGACCGAGGGCAGCTTCGAGTACCGCACGGTGTGGCGGCTCGGCAAGCCGCTGATCGAGGTGCGCACCGAGGACGGGGAGCGGCTCGGCGAGGCCGTCGCGCAGCCCGGCGGCACCCTGCTCGAAGGACGCACCCAGCTCCCGGTGGCCGACGCGGGCACGGGGACGGCCGCCGAGTACGCGGGCAAGGACGTGCAGGGCAAGGCCGTGATCGTACGCCTGGAGGCCGGAGCCGAACCGGAGGAGCTCGCCCAGGCCGCGCAGGACGCGGGCGTGAAGGCGCTGTTCGTCACCGACGACGTGCCCGGCCGCCGCATGGCGTGGTTCGGCACCGACGACAACGCGGACCGGCCGCTGCAGATCGCCACCGTCAACGCGGCCGACGCGGCCCGGCTCATCGCGGCCGCCGGGAACGGCACGCGCATCGAGACGACCGGGACGCGCAACACCCCCTACGTGTACGACCTGTCCGAGGGCCACCCCGGGGCGATCCCCCGGGACCTGGCGTACCGGCCGGGCGCGCGCGACCTGGCCGCCGTGGACGCGAAGTTCCACGCGGTCAAGCCCGCGGCGGGCAGCGAGTACCGGTACTCCCTCACCGACACCTTCTCCATCGGCCTCGGCTTCCAGCAGAAGATCGACTACCCCGTCGAACGCACCGACTACGTCTCCACGGGCCCCGGCCAGCTGTGGCACGAGTCCGTGACCACCGGTCCCGGCGCCATCGAGGAGCGCGGCGGTCTTGTGACGTACCGCGGTGGCACGCATCCGGAGCTCGACTGGTTCAAGCCGGTCTGGCACCCCTGGCTGGGCACCGGCCTCGGCTGGGGACAGCAGCGCAGCGGCAACACCCTGCAGTTCAACACCCCCGGCTGGGGCGACTCCGGGCCCGACCACACCGGCTTCGGCGACGTGTGGAGCGACGACACCATGAAGCAGGTCACCGAGGTGTACGTCGATGGCGTGCGGGTCGACCGCCGCACCAGTTCGGGCGCGTACGTCCGGAACGCCTCTCCGGACGAACGCACGTACAAGGTCGTCACCGACACCGCCCTGGACGCCGAGCGCTGGAAGCTGGCGACGAAGGGTCACTCCGAGTGGACCTTCAAGTCCGCCGAGACCCCGGACGACCGGTGGACCTACCTGCCGCTGCTCAACCTCGGCTTCGACATCGACACCGACCTCGCCGGGGACGTGCGGGGCGGGCAGCGCATCCCCGTCGGCATCTACTCCGAGTACGTGAAGGGGGCCGAGGGCACCGGCACCATCGGGGGCGGCTCGCTCGAGGTGTCGTACGACGACGGCGCGACCTGGACGGCCGTCGACCTGGACCGCGATGGTGCGAAGGCCGCGTGGCAGGGGCTGCTGAAGGTGCCGGGCGGCGCGGAGTTCGTGTCGCTGCGCGCGTCGGTGAGCGACGACCGGGGCGGGTCTGTCACGCAGGAGATCATTCGGGCGGTGGGGGTGAGGTAGTCCTCTGGCGCACCAGGTGCGTGAGCTGCGGTGCCGTCTTCCCTCGGGACGTGGAGGGAGGCGGCACCGCGCGTTGCGCCCTAGGGTTCCTGATCCCGTTCCGGCTGCACGATGCCGCGTACGACGCCGAGTTCCACCAAGTCCTGGGGGCGTAGGCGGAGTTGGTCCGCCGTGGAGCGGAGCTCGTCCTGCGGGCGCTTGAGTATGGCGGCCGCCAGTTCGGGGGCGATGACCGAGAAGTAACTGTCCGGGGCGGCCCAGGTGTTGCCCGGCGCCGCCAGTGCCAGCGCGCCGCCCGAGCCGCCCTCGCCGATGACGAGGCTGGTGATCGGCACGGGTGATGCGGCGACGGCCGCGAACAGGTCCGCGATGGCCGCTCCGGCCGCGGCTCGCTCGGCCTCCGCGTCATTGGCGGCGCCCGGCGTGTCCACCAGCGTGAGCACGGGAATTCCCAGGCGTCCGGCCAGCCGGACCAGCCGGGCCGCCGTCCGGTACCCCGCGGGCCGGGTCGCCGTACCGCACTGAGCGGCGTACGCGACGGTCCGCCCGGCGTGCTCCCCGAAGCCGCAGAGCATGCCGGGATCGACGCCGCCGCAGCGGTCACCGCTGATGGCGGCCCGCCGGGTGAAGTACGCGTCGAGGTACGCCTCGGCGCGAGGGCGCCCGGGTGACCGGGCCTGCAGGACGGCGTCCCAGCCCGTGCGGGGGAGCGGGGTGGCGGCGAGGGCGCGGGGCGGGGGAGGGGCGACCCGTCTGGTCGCCGGGGCCACCCTCGTCAGCAGCTCCAGCCACAGGGAGACCTCGGCCCGGAGCCGGCCCGGGGCCACGATCGCGTCGATCGCGCCCGCCTCCAGTTGGGCCTCGGCCGTGTACGCGTACGGGTCCGCGTCCGGTGGGCGTACCCGCGATCCGGCGAAGCCCACCTGGGCGCCCGGGAGGCCCAGGATCACGTCGGCGCCCGCGCCGAGCGTGGCCCAGCCGCCGCCCGTCGTCGGGTCGCGGATGACGGCGAGCTGCGGCAGGCGCGCCTCGCGGGTGAGGACCGACTGCCGGGCCACCCGCTGCAGCTGGGCCAGGGCGCGCATGCCCTCCTGCATACGGCTGCCGCCCGTCGCGACGAGGGAGACGACGGGGAGGCGCTGTTCGCGCGCGCACGTGTAGGCCGCTTCGATGCGGTCGCCGGTGCGCTCGCCGAGCGAACCGCCGAGGTAGCCGAACTCGAAGGAGACCAGGACGGCGCGCGTGCCGCCCGTACCACCCACGGTGGCCGTGCCGCAGACCACCGACTCCTGCTCGCCGGTACGGGCCGCGGCCTGGGCGCGCGAGTCGTCGTAGCCCTGCCAGGCGAGGGGGCCGTCGGGGGCGTACTCGGCCGTGGGGGAGGGCAGTTCGCAGAAGTCGTCGGCGAGGAGGGCGATGGCTTCGCGGGCGGTGAGGCGGGTGGGGGTGGTCCCGTGGCTGCCGGTCCCGGGCCTGCCGGTCCCGGGCCTGCCGGTCCCGCCGGGACCGCCGCTCACAGGCATGCCGTTCCAGGACCCGCTGTCCGCAGGCCCGGTGCCGTCGTCAGTCATGGAGTGCCCTCTTCATGATTTTGCCCATGTCGTTGCGCGGCAGTGCGCCCAGGTAGCGCACGGTGCGCGGCCGCTTGTGCGGGGCGAGGCGGCGGGCGACATGGTCGGCCAGCTCGTCGGCGGACGGCGGGGCCTCCGGTGCGGCGGGGACGATCCAGGCCACGATGCGCTCGCCGAGGTCCGCGTCCGGTTCACCGGTCACCGCGGCCTCCCGCACCCCCGGGTGCTCGAGCAACGCGTTCTCGATCTCGCCCGCACCGATCTTGTATCCGCCGCTCTTGATGAGGTCGGTGGCCTTGCGGCCGACGATGCGCACGTACCCGTCGGCATCGCGTACCGCCATGTCACCGGTGCGGAACCAGCCGCCCTCCGCGAAGGCGGCCGCCGTCGCGTCCGGCCGGTTCAGATATTCCGTGAACAGGTTCGGTCCGCACACCTGGATCTCGCCGACCGTCTCCCCGTCGTACGCCTCGATCGCCGCACCCGCCTCGTCGACGAGCCGCAGCTCGACGCCCGGCAGGGGTACGCCGACCGTGCCCGCGCGCGGCTCGCCGTCCGCCCGGACGCTCGTGTTCATGAGCGTCTCCGTCATGCCGTACCGCTCGATGACGCGGCGGCCGGTCGCGGCCGCGATCTGCTCGTGGTCGTGCACCGGCAGCGCGGCCGACCCCGACACGAGCAGCCGCGCCTGGGCGAGCCCCTTGGTCAGCTCGGGCTCGTCGGGCAGCGCCTCGGCGATGCGGTGGTACATGGTCGGCACGCCGAACAGCATCGTGGCGCCGGAGTTCAGCTCCCGTGCCACGCCCTCCGTGCCGAACCGGCCGAGATGCCGCACCGAGCCGCCCCGCCGCAGCGGACCGAGGATCCCGAGGATCAGCCCGTGCACATGGAACAGCGGCAGCCCGTGCACCAGCACGTCGTCGCCCGTCCACTGCCAGGCGTCCTCGAGCGCGTCCAGCGTCGCGGCGACCGCGCGGCGGGGGAGGACGGCGCCCTTGGGCGGGCCGGTGGTGCCGGAGGTGTACACGACGAAGGCCGGGGCTGCGTCGTCGGTCTCCCCTGAGGGGAGCGGCTTCGGGCCCTCCGCTTCCGCCGCCCGTACGTCGGCGTCCACATCGATACGGGTCAGCGCACCCAGCGCCGGAGGAAGCTCTTCGCCGGGTGCCGCGAGCACCAGCGACGGCGCGCTGTCGGACACGATGTGCGCGAGCTCCTTCTCGCCCGACTTCGGGTTGAGCGGCACGGCGGCGGCTCCGGCCTCCAGCGCGGCCACCACACCGACCGCCGTCTCGAGGCTGGGCGTGGCCCAGACGGCGACCCGGCCCGCACCGCGGAGGCGCTCGGCGAGGGAGCCGGTCACGGCGGCGAGTTCGCCGTACGTCAGGGCGCGGTCACCGAAACGCAGGGCGGGCCGGTCCGCACCGCCGCCGGGACCTGCGGTCATGGCCGGAAAGAGAGAGGACACGCGTCGTACTCCTTGTTGGTCGCTGTCGCTGTCGCTGTCGCTGTCGCTGTCGCTGTCGCTGTCGCTGTCGATGTGGCTCGTAGCTGTCTGAGGGGCCTCGGCCGTCGAACGTGTTCCGGTGTGGTCTACCCGTAATGTTCCGCGCCGCGGCAGGCCCGCGCCGTGCCGCAGGTCACCCGAGCCCCGGTACGACCATCGCCAGCCACACCACGGCGGGTACCACGGCCACCACGATTCCCCCATAGATCATCAATTGCCGGAAGAAACGGTCGCGGTCGACGTCCGGCGCCGCCGCCAGGACCAGGGCGCCGTTCGTCGAGAACGGGCTCACGTCCACGACCGTCGCCGACACCGCGAGCGCCGCCACCATGCCGACCGCGCCGATCTCGCCCTGCGCGAGGAACGGCACAGCGAGCGGGATCAGCGCGCCCATGATCCCGACGGAGGAGGCGAACGCCGAGACGATCGCGCCGATGTAGCAGAGCAGGACCGCCGCCAGCAGCGGGATGCCGATGTCGCTGACGCCCTCGCCGGCCCACTTGATGGTGCCCATCTCGTCCAGTACGCCGACGTACGTGAGGACACCGCAGATCAGCAGCACCGTCGGCCAGGCGATCTGGCCCACGGCGTGCCGGCTGTCCTCCGGCCAGCAGGCGCTGAGCAGCACGGCGAGGGTGATCGCCGTCAGACCGGCGTCGAGGTCGAAGGCGAGGACGGCGACGACGAGCGCGACCAGAGCGGCCAGCGTCGCGCCGCGGGCGGGCGTCAGCCGCGTATCGGCCCCCTCGTCCGCGTCCTCGTTCTCACGGGTGTCGGTGGCCGTGCCGGTTCGCGTGGCCGTGCCGGTTCCGGTGGCCGTCACATCACCCTTCGCCCAGAGCCTGAGCCCGCCGAAGAGGACGAACACGATGCCCGCGATGACGAGATTTACCACGAGGGAGGCCAGGAAGAGCGTGATCTCGCTGCCCGCAAGCTTCTCGCGCTCGACGATGCCGTTGACGATCGAACCGTAGATGCTGATCGGCGAGAAGCCGCCGGCCTGCGCGCCGTGCACCACCATCGCACCCATCAGCAGCGGGCTGATCGAGTAGCGGGCGGCGAAGCTCAGCGCGATCGGCGCGACGATGGCGACGGCGGCCGGACTGACCGCGCCGATCGCCGTCAGCGCACCGGTGAGGGCGAACATCACCCACGGGATCAGCGCCACACGACCGCGCACCAGCCGGATCGAGGCGTGCACCAGCCAGTCGGTGGTGCCGTTGGCGCGGGCGATCGCGAAGAGATACGTGACGCCGACGAGGACTACGAAGAGGTCCCCGGGGAAGCCGGCGAAGATGCCGTCGGCGTCGAGGCCGGCGACCAGCTCACCGACCGCGAACGCGGCGGCGAAGGCGAGCGCCCCCATGTTGATGGAGCGGGTGGTGGCGATGACGAACACCACGACGAGCACGAGGATCGATATCAGTTCGGCGGACATGCGGGCTCCCGTCCCTGGGTCCCTTGTCGAGGTCGGTGACAGGTGACTTGATGGCAGAGTGGTGCGATGCCGATGACTAAGTGGCAGAGTGGCTGAGCCACTTGGCGGACTCGGTGGCCAAGTGGCTGAACCACAGTGGGTGTTGGCTGGATGGAGCGTCAAGAGGTGGGACGAAATTGGCTGAGCCACTCGTCCACTGAGTCAATTGGCCACCGATCCACCCAGCCACTTCTCGAGGGCTCACCAGGCAGCTCGACCACCGGTGTTACGCTCCCGACGGGCGGGATCACGCGAGGGGGAACCACATGACCGACGCACTGCGCCCGATGGCCAAACCGCGCCTGTACGAGCAGGTTCTCGAGCGGCTGCGCACTTACGCGGCGGAAGGTGGCCTGCAGTCCGGCGACCGCCTGCCACCCGAACGCGATCTTGCCCAGCGCCTGGGAGTCAGCCGTGCCTCCGTGAAGCAGGCGATCGTGGTCCTCGAGGTCCAGGGCCTGGTGGAGGTCCGCCACGGCGGCGGCACGTACCTCGTGCGGGACAGCCTCGACGCGGAGCCCGTGGAGCATCTGGTCGAACGGCGCCGGCGCCTCCCCGACGTACTCGAAGCACGTGAGGCGCTCGAGACCAAGCTCGCCGAACTCGCCGCGGAGCGCCGTACGGACGAGGATCTCGACGCCCTGCGCTTCGCGCTCTCCCAGATGGCCGACGAGATCGCCCAGGGCGCACCCGGCGTCGAGGGCGACCGCCTGTTCCACGCGGCGGTGACGGCCGCGGCGCACAGCAGCCTGCTCGCGGAGTTCATGCGCTCCATCGCCGACCAGATCACGGAGAGCCGCAACGAGTCGCTCCGCCAGCCGGGCCGACCCGCCCGCTCCCTGACTCAGCACCGCGCGATCCTCCGCGCGATCGAGGCCCAGGAGCCCAAGCAGGCGGCCGCGGCGATGCGCCGCCATGTGCGTACGGTCGCGAAGGTGCGGTTGCTGGACTGGAACCCCGACGACGGACGCGAGCCGGTCGACTGACCCTGCCCTGCCGTGCCCTGCCCTGACGCTTACCCCGTCACCGTCCGGAGCCCCGAACTCCGTCGCTGCTCGGCCGAGGCGATTGTTAGCCTGCGTCGGAATCGTCCCGACGCGAGGAGCAGCAGTGACAGTACCCACCCGCACCTGGATCGCGCTGGTCACCTGCCGTCCGGGCCCGAAGGTCAGCGTCGATCGCGACCTGCCGGTGTTGGTGGGTGCGGTGGCGGAGGCAGGGGGCGAGGCCGTCGCCGTGCCGTGGGACGCACCGGATGTCGACTGGGGCTCCTTCGACCTCGCCGTGATCCGCTCCACCTGGGACTACAGCTGGCGGGCGGCGGAGTTCACGGAGTGGGCCGAGCGGTGCGGCAAGGCCACGAGACTCGCCAACCCGGCGGACGTCGTGCGGTGGAACACCGACAAGCGGTACATCGGGGACCTGGCCGAGGCGGGGATCCCCGTCGTGCCCACCCGGTACGTGGCGCCCGGGGACCCCGTCGAGCTGCCCGACGACCACGAGTACGTCGTCAAGCCCACCTCCGGAGCGGGCGCACGCTTCGCCGCCCGGTACGCACCCGAGGAGCGGGAGACCGCCGGGCGCCAGCTCGCGCGGATGCACCACGAGGGGCTCACCGCCATGGTGCAGCCCTACCTGCAGAACATCGACGTCAGTGGCGAGCGTGCCCTCCAGTTCATCGGCGGTCGCTTCCTGCACGCCAGCCGGAAGGGCGCCGTGCTCACTCCCGGCACGCCGTACGACGGGGACAAGGTCGCCCACCCGCGGCTGGAGGCCTGGAAACCGACGTTCGCGGAACTCTCCGTCGCGGAGCGCGCGCTGGCCGCCGTACCCGGATCACCCGAACTGCTCTACGCGCGCGTGGATCTCGTCGACGGCGAGGACGGCGAGCCTTGCGTGATGGAGCTGGAACTCGTCGAGCCGAACATCTTCCTGTCGCTGCACACGGACTCGGTGCCCGTCGTGGCGGAGGCGATCGTCGAGGCGGCGGCCGCCGGCTGACCGTCGCCGGCCGACCGCCACACCGCCGCCGAGGCCGTGGGTCCTGAGGCGGCGGCCGGGGTAGGCGCCCAAACCCGCCCCGGCCCCGCGCCCCCGAAAAGCCGGGCGATCAGTGCGCGTCCGCGATGTGCTGCGTACCGATCCGCTTCCGGAACACCCAGTAGGTCCAGCCCTGGTAGAGCATCACCA
>NZ_JBEOVA010000017.1:0-184216 GCF_040295225.1 Streptomyces sp. NPDC002896
CAGGCGCTCGTCACCGCGGCTGAGGACCGCGACGGTCTCGCCCTCGGTGACCCGGCTGAGGGTGAGTTGTTCCAGACAGAGCTCGTTGAACAGGGCGGGGTTCACTGACGCCTCCAGGAGACCGTCCAGCTGCACACGGAACAGCTGCACACGGAAATCGTTTGAACACTGATGATTCTCGCCGGGGAGCGAGCCTGTCAAGACCGGCCGGACCGCCACGCATGAGCGATTCCGCGTCACCCCCTGTCCGTGATCGAGCGTGAGAATTCCTGCCGGGTTGACGGGTAGACCACGGAAACGGCTGGTGAGACCGGTCTGTTGAGCAAGATGTCCGTTCCGGCGCAGGACCGCCGCGCTCTGGGCCGCACGCGAGCCCGGCGTCGCGGGCACCACTTCCGCCCCCGTATTACCGCCGGGTTAAAAGGAGCATCGAGCCTTGCCCGAGCAGATAGTTTGTGTTCGTATTAACTGGGACGGCAACCGGTACCGCCGGGCCGGAGAACCGGCACCCGCGCCGGCCCCGATGCCCCTGGTCCGGGCAGGAAGCCGCCCGTCCCGTCATCGCTCGCAGCAAGGAGGAACATGTCCCGCCATACCCACGCCGTCACCATCGCGGGCGGCGGTCTCGGCGGCCTGACCGCTGCCCTGTCGCTCCGTCAGAGGGGTGTGCAGTGCACCGTTCTCGAGCAGGCGCCCGAGCTGGGGGAGGTCGGCGCCGGGATCCAGACCGCGCCCAACGCGAGCCGCGTCCTGCTCGCCCTCGGCCTGCGGCCCCAGCTCGAGGCCATCCGCACCGAACCGACCGACCAGGTGCGCCGCCGCTGGAAGGACGGCTCCGTCATCGCCACCCGCCCGCTCGGCGAGGCGGTCTGGCGCGAGTACGGGGCCCCCTATTGGCACTTCCACCGCGCCGACCTGCACCGCGTCCTGCTCGAGGCGTGCCTCGACCCCGACCGGCCCGGGCCCGTCGTCGAGGTGCACACCGCCTCCGAGGTGGTCTCGGTCGACAGCTCCGACGCGGCGCGCCCGGTGGCGGTCACCTCGGACGGCCGGCGCTTCGCCGGCGACGTCCTCATCGGCGCCGACGGCGTCCGCTCCAACGTGCGGCGCGCCATCGGCCTGTCCGACGGCCTCGTCTTCTCGGGGGAGATGTGCTACCGCGCCCTGATCCCCGGCGACAAGATCGCGGCGGACCCGGCGACCCGGTTCCTCCTCGACCGGTTCCAGTCGACCATGTGGTACGGGCCCGACCGCCACCTGGTGCACTACCTGATCCGCGGCGGCGAGTACCTCAACGTCGGCGCGTCCGTGCCCAACACCCTGGACATCTCGCAGCGCTGGAGCGCGCCGGCCACCGTTGACGAGATGGTCGAGGCCTTCTCCGACTGGGACGACCGCATCGCCACCATCCTCTCCAAGGCCGAGGGCGTCTCCAGCAAGTGGGCACTGTTCCGGCAGCGCCGCGACCCGTTCTGGGCGGACGGACACATCGCGCTGCTCGGCGACGCCTGCCACGCCATGCTGCCCTACCAGGCACAGGGCGCCTCCCAGGCCATCGAGGACGCCGCGGTCCTCGCGGAGGAGCTCTCCGCGGTGACCCGCGCCGGCATCCCGGACGCACTGCTGCGGTACGTCTCCCGCCGCGCGACCCACGCCGGCATGGTGCAGGACGCCTCGCTGAAGAACATGCACTTCTACCACCTCGCGGACGGGCCGCAGCAGGAAGAGCGCGACCGTCTCCTGCGCACCTTCGAGGGCGAGTCCGACGTCTCCTACGAATGGCTCTGGCGCGGCACGCCCCTGCGGGACCCGGACGCGATGCCGCAGTCCTACCCGCTCGTCCACCGCTAGGCCCCCGCCTCCACCCCGCACGCCGAACCGCCCCCGGACGACGGGGGCGGATCCCGCCGTCCGGGCCCCCAAGCCCGCGGACCGCCGGCCCCCGTGCCGCGGCCCGCGAGCCGGCGGGGCCACCCCGAGCCAGGCGTCACCGGAGATGCCGGGTCCCGGTTCCCCACAGCCTTCTCGCCTGAGAGGACACCATGACCATCGAGCAGAGCGCCCCCGCCGCCGGTGCGGTGAGCCACAGCAGTCGTCAGGGACGGCGAATCTACGCCGCCAGTTTCTTCGGGACGACCGTCGAGTTCTACGACTTCATCGCCTTCGGCACCGCCGCGAGCCTGGTCTTCCCTCAGGTCTTCTTCGACGGCACCTCGGAAGCCGTCGGAACCATCGCCTCGTTCGCCACGCTGGCGATCGGGTACACGGCGCGGCCGCTCGGCGGGCTCATCGGCGGCCACTACGGCGACCGGATCGGCCGGAAGTCCGTGCTGATCTGGACGATGGCCGTGATGGGCGTGAGCACCTTCCTCATCGGACTGCTGCCGTCCTCGGCCCAGATCGGCTCCCTCGCGCCGGTGCTGCTGGTCGTCCTGCGCCTGGTGCAGGGGCTCGCGGTCGGCGCGGAGTGGGGCGGCGCGGTCCTGATGTCGGTCGAGCACGCCGAGAGCTCGCGCCGCGGCCTCTTCGGCAGCGCGACCGGCGTCGGCTCGGGCTGCGGCGTGCTCCTCGCGTACACCGCCTTCGGCGCGCTGGGCGGGCTCCGTGAGGAGCAGTTCCTCTCCTGGGGCTGGCGGCTGCCGTTCCTGCTGTCGGCCGTGCTGATCGTGATCGGGATGTACATCCGGCTGCGCATCGAGGAGAGCCCGGTCTTCCTCGCCCAGCGCGCCGCCGCGCAGGAGACACCGGCCCGTACGCCACTCGTCGCCCTCCTGCGGGAGGGGCCGCTGCGGGTCCTGGCCGGCATCGGCCTCTACGCCGGCCCCTTCATGGCGCAGGCCCTCGTCACCACGTTCCTCGTCTCCTACGCCACGACCACCGCCGGTGTACCCCGTCAGGTGCTGCTCAACGGACTGATCATCTCGCTGGCCGGCATGCTGCTGACCGTGCCGCTCTTCGCCTGGCTCTCGGACCGGGTCGGCCGGCGGATCGTCTACATCCCGGCCGCCCTGCTCGCCGGCGTTTTCTCGTTCTTCGTCTACGACCTCGTCGCCACCGGCTCGGCGGTACTGATCACCCTGGTGTTCGTGATCAGCATGACGTTCCTCAACGCCGCCACCGTCGGAGTCGTCGGCTCGCTGCTGGCCGAGCTCTTCCCGACGCGGTTCCGCTACACCGGCGCCTCGGCCGCCTATCAGTTCGCGGGTCTCATCGGCGGCGGCGTCGGCCCCCTGCTCGCCTCGATCCTCTCCGGGTCGGGCGCCGGGATACTCTCGGTGTCGATCATGACGGCAGTATTCTGTGCGATCAGCGCGGTCTGCGCCGCCGCACTCGGTGACACCCGCACGGTCGACCTCCACCGTGCCTGACGGCCCGCCCCCGGCGCCGCGCGGGACGTACCGCGCCCCACGAGCCATCGTGCCGAGCCCCGCGCCGGCAAGTGACGTGATCGGATGTGAGCTTCGCTGAAACCGCCCCCGTTCGACTACCACGACCCGAAGACGCTCGACGAAGCCCTCGCCCTGCTGGCGGAGCACCAGGGCGAGGCGGCCGTCCTGGCCGGCGGGCAGAGCCTGGTCCCGCTACTCAACGTCCGCAAGGTCACCCCGAAGTACGTCATCGACATCAACAGTGTCGCCGAGATCTCCGCTCTCCGCCCCTCCCCCGCGACGCTGCGGATCGGCGCGATGACGCGGCAGGCGGAGATCGAGCGGTCCTCCGCCGTCGCCGAGCGCTGGCCGCTGCTGCGCGAGGCCGTCGGCTGGGTGGCTCATCCACAGATACGCAGCCGAGGCACGGTCGGCGGCAGTGTGATGAACGCCGATCCGACCTCCGAGATCCCCGCCGCCCTGGTCGCCCTGGACGCGCGGTTCGAGGCCCGCTCGGTCCGCGGGACGCGCACCCTCGGCTGGCGGGAGTTCTTCCCGGCGTCCGGCGGGACGGCCCTCGGCCCCGACGAACTCCTGGTCGGGATCGAGGTTCCGCCGCTGCCGGAGCGGACCGGCACCGCGTTCGTCGAGTACGCCCGGCGCCACCGACACCGCAGCCTCGGCGGCGCGGCCGTCGTCCTCACGCTCGACGCCGGCGGGGTCTGTACGGACGCGTCCGTCGCCCTCCTCGGGGCGGCGGCGCGTCCCCACCGGTCCGAACTCGCCGAGGAGGTCCTGACCGGTGCCGTCGTCGACGCCGAGACCGCCGCCGCGGCTGCCCGGGCCGCGACGGCCGCCATCACACCCCCCGACGACGTGCACGGCTCCGCCGAGTACCGCGCGAGTCTGATCGGAACACTCCTGCGCCGTGCCATCGGCACGGCTGCCGAACGGGCTGGAGGCTCGTAAGTGACCACACGTGACATCGACGTCGAGATCAACGGCCGGCACTATCGGGCAACCGTCGAGCCCCGGCTGCTGCTCTCCGACTTCATCCGGCACGAGGCAGGCCTGACGGGCACGCACGTGGGCTGCGAACACGGCGTCTGCGGGGCCTGCACCATCGAGTTCGACGGCGAACCCGCCCGCGCCTGCCTGCTCTTCTCGGTCCAGGCCGACGGCCACCGGGTGCGCACCGTCGAGGGCCTGACGGACGGTCTCCCCGAGGGGAGCCTCGACCCGCTGCAGCAGGCCTTCCACGAGCAGCACGCGCTCCAGTGCGGCTTCTGCACGCCCGGCATCCTGCTCTCGCTGCAGCCGCTGCTGCGCGAGGGCAGGGAGCTCTCCGACGACGAGATCAGATCGGCCCTCGCCGGCAACCTGTGCCGGTGCACGGGCTACGCGAACATCGTCGCCGCGGTGCGGACGGCCCTCCACCGCTCACGTGCGGCCCAGGCCATCACGGCCGCAGATCTCTGACGGAGCAGAAAAGGGCTCCCAATCCGCTCCCAAACATGCGTGAGGGACCCTCCGAAGAGCGCCCCTCACCTGCGGAAACATCCGACATCACTGTCGGGACGACAGGATTTGAACCTGCGACCCCTTGACCCCCAGTCAAGTGCGCGATCTTGGTTTGAAGACCTGGGCAGCCGTTCCGCGCCCGTGAACGCAGTCGTTGCCTGTTACCGGACATTGATGCTTTTTCGATGCCACTTCCACTCCGCAGCGGCATGGTGATACTCCCTGCGTCGTTGGAGGGCTGGTTTTCCAGGAAGGCCCGGTCACCGGTCCCGGTGGTGGCGGGCCGGCTTCTCGGGGTCCGTCCAGATGCCCGGTCCCGTCCCCTGGGGGACGGTCAGGGCACCGTTCTCGACGGCGTGGCGGAGATACCGCTTCGCAGGCCCCCGCGAGGACGCTTCGCGGGCGAGCCGTTCGAGTCGCTCCCCCAGGGCGAAGAGCAGGTCCACGCGCTCGGGGTGGCCGATCAGTTGCAGGCCGAGCGGCATGCCCTCGTCGTCGGTGTACCCGGGCACCGTGACCACCGGCAGGCCGAGCAGCTGCCAGGGGCGGCTGAGCACCGGGGTTCCGGTGGCCGCGAGGCCGTGCGGTGCCGCACCCAGGGCGGCCGGAGCAAGGATCGCATCGGCGTCCGTCAGGACCGCCAGGATGTCGGCGCGGGCCCGCGCGGCCACGGTCAGGGCCGCACGGTAGTCGCCGTCCGTGATCCGGCGTCCCGTGGCGAGCAGTTCACCCAGCGCCGCGCTCAGCCTGTCGGGATGCCGGGCCTCGTCGACCAGGGCGCGGGCGCTCTCGTACGCCATGACGGTGGTGTGCGCCGCCACGAGGCCCGGGGTGCGCGCGGCCCAGTCCAGGTCCTCGGTCGCGGCGCCCAGCGCGCGGATCCCCTCGGCCGCCCGTGCCAGGGCGGCGCGCATCGGCTCCTGCACGTCACCCAGTTCGGCCGCGGTCCACACCCGCAGCCTGGGGTGGTACGACGCGGCCGGCGGGGCGGGCGTACGCGGCCCGTCGGACAGGACGCCGTGGACGAGGCGGAGGTCGGTGACCGAGGCGGTGACCAGACCGACCGAGTCGAGGCTCTGGCTCAGGCCGGTGATCCCCGTACTCGGCCACGAGCCGACCGGCGCCACGAACCCCGCGACGCCGCAGAACGCCGCCGGGCGGGTGAGCGAGCCCGCTGTCTGACTGCCGAGCGCGAGCGGCACCACCCCTGCCGCGACAGCGGCGGCCGAGCCGCTCGACGAACCACCGGGGGTACGCGCCAGGTCGTGGGGATTGCGCGTGGGCCCCGGGGCGAAGTAGGCGAACTCCGTGGTCACGGTCTTGCCGAGCGGAATCGCGCCGGCCTCCCGGAGCCGGGCGACCACCCATGCGTCCGCCCCGGCGATCCGGCCCCGGCGCAGCGGCGACCCACACTCGGTCGGTGTTCCGCGTACGTCGATGATGTCCTTCACCCCGAACGGGACACCGCGCAGGCGCAGTCCGTCTCCCGGACGGCCGTCCAGTTCCCCGGCCGTGCTGAGCGCGCCGGCCCGGTCGACCCGGACCCAGGCCCTGAGGTGCGGTTCCGTCGCGTCCAGACGCTCCAGCGCCGCGGTGACGACCTCGCTCGGACGGACCCGGCCACTGGTGATCGCCTCCACCGTCCGGGGCGGCGGAACCCGGAGCGTGTCAGTCATCGTCACTCGGCTCCGGCCGTGTCGTGAGGGCTTGTGAGTCGGTGGAACCGCCGGTTGAAATAGACCAGGCTGTCGCCGTGCCGGACGCGGACCCGTTCGACCTCCACGAACATCACGCTGTGGGAGCCCATGGGCTTCCGGTCGCGAACCGTGCCGACGATGGTGACCAGCGCGTCGCGCAGGACGGGGACCGGTTCGGCAGGGTCCCAGATGTCCCAGGCGAAACGCTCGGGCATGGGGACCTTGGTGGCGCCGGAGAAATGCATGGCCAGTTCCTCGTGGTGACCACCGAGTACGTTGACGCACACCCTGCGGTTGCCGCTGATCACGTCGTGCGTGGCGCTGCCGCGGTTGACGCAGACCAGGACCGTGGGCGGGGCGTCGGTGACGGAGCAGACGGCGCTCACCGTCATCCCGTACCGGCCCCCGGGGCCGTCGGTGGTGAGGATGTTGACGGCCGCCGGCAGGTGCGCCATCGCCTCGCGGAAGTCGGCCCGACTGGGGCCGGCTGTTTTCGTCAGCATTCTCGTCTCCTCGGTTCTCCGCATCCGCTTCTTCCTCGACCTTTCGCTCCGACACTAGGGAGAAAGCAACGGCGTCGTAATTGCGGGCGACTTTGCTCTTTTTGAAGAAATGAGCCGGGGATTAGGTGATTTCCCCAGCGCAGTGACTCTTTCCTCAGCACGGTGACTCCCGCCCCGATTCGGAAGGATCAGAAATCGATGACGAGACGCGGGCCACGGGCCCGGGAGACGCAGGTGGCGATCTGGTCGTTCGCCGCCTTCTCCTTCCGGGTGAGGCAGTTGTCGCGGTGGTCGGGCTCCCCCTCGAGAACGGGCAGGACACAGGTTCCGCAGATTCCCTCCCGGCAGGAGGTGTCGACGTCGAAGCCGTTCTCCGCCAGGACGTCGACGATGCTGCGGTCCGCCGGGACCGTGAACACCTCGCCGGTGCCGAGTTCCAGCTCGAACTCCTCGCCGGATCCGCCGGAGGGATCCGGCGGCTGGAAGTGCTCGATGTGCACGCGGTCCTCGGGCAGGGAGCGGGACGCGGTGGCGGTGACACGCTGCATGAACTCCTTCGGGCCGCAGGTGTAGACGTGGGTGCCGAAGTTCGGGTCCGCGTCCTGGTCCGGGTCCAGGTCCGACAGGATCGCGTCGAGCGCGGCCTGCTGTCCGTGCCGCGGCACGCCGAAGTGGAACCGCACCCGCCCGGCGAAGCCGGACCCCTCCAGCAGGTCCTGGAATGCAGCCCGCTCGCGTGCGGAGGCGAAGTAGTGCAGCCGGAAGTCCCGTCCCTCCCTGTGGAGTTGGTGCGCCATGGCGAGCAGCGGTGTGATGCCGATGCCGGCGCCCACCAGCACGTGCTCCGCGGCGCCCGACGCGAGGCCGAAAAGGTTGCGCGGTTCGCTGATGCGCAGTTCGCTGCCCACCCGTACGGTGTCGTGCATCGCGTCAGAGCCGCCGCGCGACGGGGTCTCGCGCTTGATCGCCACGAGGAACGAGTCCGTCTCGTACGGCGGCCCGCACAGCGAGTACTGCCGGGTGATCCCGGTCGGGCCCGTCACGTCGATGTGCGCGCCGGGCGGATACGGGCCGAGCGGTGCGCCGTCGGACCGGACCAGGCGGAAGGACTTGACCGTGTCGGTCTCGTCGGCGATGGCGGTGACGCGGACTGTGATCATCGTACGTACAGCCCGCCGTTCACGTCCCAGCAGGCGCCGGTCACCGAATCGGCGTGCGCGGAGGCCAGCAGCGCGACCGTGTCGGCGACGAACAGGGGCGAGACCAGTTCGCCGACCGGGATGTTCTTCTTCAGCGCCGCCGCCGTCTCCGGGCCGATCAGGTCGTAGGTGGCCGGGAGGTCGAGCGGCCCCGGCGACACAGCGTTCACGGTCACGCCGCGCGGGGCCAGTTCGCGTGCGAACACCTTGGTCAAGGTCACGACTGCGCCCTTGGCCGCCGCGTAGTGCCCCCCGGTCGTCGTGCCGCCGTTCTGCCCGGCGAGGGACGCCATGTTGACGATACGGCCATGGCCGCGGTCCGCGAAGTACGCCCCGAAGACCTGGCTGCCGAGGAAGACGCCGTCGAGGTTGGTCCGCACCACCGAAGAGAAGCTCTCCGGCGTGATGTCCATCAGGGACTCGACCTTCGACTGCCCGGCGTTGTTGACCAGCACGTGCGCCGTCCCCCAGCGGGCGGTGACCTCGTCGAGGACCCGTTCGAACGCGGACTTCTCGCGTACGTCCATGGCCAGGCCGACGGTGGTCCCCTGCCCCGGGTCGAGCGCGGCGGCGGCTTTGGCGGCCTCCTCGCCGTCGAGGTCGGCGAGAGCGACCCGGTAGCCCTGAGCGTGCATCCGGGCCGCGATGACCTGTCCGATGCCCCGGGCCGCGCCGGTGATGACGGCCACCCTGTTCACGGCGTCGCTCACGCCGCTCACAGCAGGAATCCCGTCGCGCTGACCGCTTCCTGCGAGTTGAGCAGCCGGATCACCTTGCGGGCGATCCGTGGCTCACCCCCGTCGAAGACGATCCGGTGAGTAAGGTCCGCACCGAGCACGAAGGTCTCCTCGCGCTTGTAACCGACCAGCACCTGCGCGGAGTTCAGCTCAACGGCTTCCCCCTCGGTCCGTACGACCATGAAGTTGGACACGGTCCGTACGGTCCGGGCCGCCGCCACGGCGGAGATCGAGTAGCCGGAGACCAGCCTCTCGATGCGCATCCGCCGCATGCGGTCGTCGTCGTAGACCATGTTGAGGCTCGCCTCGAAGTCCTCGGTCTCCGGGTCGATGGGGATGACGTACCTGCCGTCGGGGGCCCAGAGACGGTCCCACTCCTCGTACCGCTTGGCGTCGAGGAGCCGCGCCTCGCGCCACACCAGTCCGACCGCGGCGCTCGTCCGGGCGTCGGTCAGGTCCGGCGTGGTGAGGCCGGTGAGGTCGGCCATCGTCTGCTCAGTGAGCATCGGTCATCATCCTCTTCCACATCGCATAGGCCTCGCGCATGCCCGTCTCGTCGGTCGCGTGGGAGACCCGGTCGCCGTTGTCGGCCTTGCGCTCGCGTTCCAGCCCCCGGTTGACCAGGATCGGCATGTCGGGGCCGCCCGCCACGCCGCGCTGCACCCGGTCCCAGGCCTCGGAGTCGTCGGGGCTGCCAAAGCCGAACGGACCCTGGAAGTGCTCCTGGATGCGCAGGCGTTCCCGGTTCACGGTCTCCGGGCCGCCGTCCAGGCCCAGGGCCATGTGCCGGATCTCGGTCTCCGCGACGGAGATCGGCCGCAGGACGCGGAAGAACGACATCGACATCGCGACGTTCGGGAACAGGTTCAGGTTGAACCCGGCGCCGTGCATCGAGCGCACGATGCGCCGGACCTTGTCGGGGTCGAACTCGCGGGACAGCTCCTCGATGACGTGGCTGAACCGTTCCTGAAGCTGCTCGGTGCCGTCGTCCTCGTCGAGATCGACGTGCTCGGGGACCATGACCATGACGCTGTGGCCGTTGCCCAGGGAGTGGGTGACCGCCTTCTCGTCGGTCATGAAGGACAGCATGTTCGCCGTCTCGGCGTCGACCGACGCCATCCACGACCGGTGCACGATCGGGAAGTGGTAGCCGTCGGTGGTGTTCTCCAGCTGGATCTTCCAGTTGCCGCGGAAGCGGAACCGGTGCTCCCCCTGCACCTTGATCGGGTAGCCGGCGCCCTGCTTCATGAACCGGTCGATCCACAGCCGCGCCCCGCCGAGGAAGTCCTCCAGGGGTTCGATGTCCTCGTTGAAGCTGGCGAAGATCATCCCGGCGTAGACGCCCACCCTGAGGCGCTGAAGGCCGAAGTCCTTCTTCTCCAGTACGTCCTCGTAGCCGTCGGGGTACGGGATGCCGCGCAGCTTGCCGTCCAGGGCGTACGACCAGGCGTGGTAGGGGCAGGTGAAGCCGTTGCCGTTGCCCTTCGGCACCTCGCACAGGCTGGCGCCGCGGTGGCGGCAGCGGTTGACCAGGACGTTGATGCCGCCGCGGCGGTCGCGGCTGACGATCACGGGCTGGCGGCCGACCCATGCCGTGCGGAAGTCGCCCGCCTTGGGGATCTCGCTCTCGTGGGCGACCCAGACCCAGGACCGCTCGAAGATCCGGCTCATCTCCATTTCGAACAGCGCCGGATCGGTGTAGAGGGCGGACGAGACCCGGTCGTCCTGGGCGAGGTTCGCGATGCTGCTCACGTTCACCGGCCCGCCACCTCGCCGCCCACGCTCGGCGGCGTGGTCAGGGGGCGGCCGATGCGCGCCTCGATCGTGGCGTAGCGCCACAGCAGGTGGTCGCCGACCGGCGTGGTGCGGAACAAGTTGCAGGCCGCGGCGACCGTCTTCTGGTCGGCGACGTCGGCCAGGATGTAGCAGGTCCACGGCCAGGAGGCGGACGGGCCGACCATGTGCTGGTCGTCGTCGATGTCACCGAGGACGTCGACCCCGGGCATGGCGGCGAGTTCGTCCATCATGCCGGAGAACGCCTTCCAGACCGGGCCGCCCGTGCCGGCGGGCAGGTCGAAGAAGTTCTGGTTGATGCCGATGCAGAAGAGGACCCGCAGGGGGGCGGGAGTTGGCTCGGGCATGTCGATCCCTTCGGTGTCTCACGGCCGCGCCGGACGGCGGGGCTGACAGTGAACGAAGTCTCGGACGGCGGGGGTTACACGAAGCCGGGAAAGGGCTCGGCGCCCATCAGGACCGCCCCGGCGCCGTCGTACATCCCCTCGGTGAGGAACGCGTGCTGCGGCACCACCGACGCGTCGCGCAGGTAGCGCTGCATGGGATGGTCCGCGGCGATGGCCGCGGTTCCGGAGAGGGTGTAGGCGTCGCGGACGACGTCGAAGCCCACCCTTGCCGCGTGGGTCGCGGCCAGGCGGAGGACGCCGGCCTGCTCGGCGGTGGCGGGCACGCCGTCGGCGACCGACTGGTAGACCTCCTCGGTCACCTCGTAGAAGAAGGAGCGGACCGAACGCAGTGCGGCCTCCGCCTTGCCTACGGCGATCCGGTAGTAGGCGCGGTCGGCGAGCTTGGGGGCGCCGGTGAGGCCGGCCCGGCCGGCGCCTGCTCGGATGGTGTGGTCCAGGGCGGCGCGGGCGATGCCCAGGTTGACGACGGCCAGCGCCTGCGCGGCGTAGGCGATGGTCGGGTAGCGGTAGAGCGGCTCGTCCACGGAGGATTCGGCCCCCCGGACGAACGTCCACTCCTCCGGGACGACGACGCCGTCGACCTTCAGGTCGTGGCTGCCGGTGCCCTCCATGCCGACCACGTCCCAGTTCTCCACGATCTCGACGTGCTCGGGACGCAGGACGGCGGTACGCGGCTTTCCGGACGACGAGTCGCCCACGCCGATGCCCACGCCGAGGAGGTCGGCGCCCTTGCAGCCACTGGCGAACCGCCAGTGCCCGGTCACTTTGAAGCCGCCGTCCACCCGCTCGGCCGGCTGCAGCGGGAACAGCCCTCCGGCGAAGACCACATCGGGCCCGTCGGCGTACAACTCGGCCTGGGTGTCGAGGGGCAGGCCCGCCAGATAGACGCCCGACAACCCGAAGCTCGCGACCCAGCCCGCCGATCCGTCCACCGCGGAGATCCGCTCGATCAGGCGCAGGAACTCCGCGGGCGGCAGGGCGTCGCCGCCGAACCGCTTCGGCGTCGACGCACGGTAGAGACCGATCTGCTTGAATTCCTCGATCAGGTCGCGCGGAACGTGACGCTTCTCGGTGAACTCGGCGCGGCGGTCCGCGACATGCGCGAGGACCTCCTCGAAGGTCAGCGCCGCCGCCGGTCGGTCCGGGTCTCGGTCCGCTGATACTTCGAGAGTTCGCGTCATCATCGGTCTCCTTGTGCGTCAGCGAGGTTCGGCCTGGGGCCGGCCACTGCGCAATGACGGTAATTTCGGTTCACGGCTCCCACAATCGGGGTCGAATACAACGACTTTGAGTAATTCCTGCACGGGCATGAGGATTTCTTTATGGCCGAGGGAGCGCCGCGCGGTCCTCACGTCACCCGCTCGCCCACGGAGTCAGCGACGGGCCTTGTTCGTAACGAAGGCAGCCAGTTCCTTGCCGAACCGAGCGGGGTCCTCCAGGAAGGGTGCGTGCCCGACGCCGTCCCATCGCTGAATCTGCGCGGCCGGCTGGGCAGATGCGATGTGGTCCGCCGCGGCGGTCGCGACGACCCGGTCCTCGCTGCCGTGAACAGCCAGCCATGGGACCGTGACGGAGGCCGCGACATCGGTGCGGTCCAGTGCACGGCCCAGCAGGGCCCCGCAGACTCGCGTCGGCGTCTGCACGCTCGCCCCGAGCTGGGTCAGCAGGTCGGCCGGTGCGAGGGGACGCGCGGTGAACAGCTCGAGCAGTGTCCGCCGGGCCGCGACCACCGACTCCGTATCCTCGGCAAGCAGTTGGGGCACGAGACCGAAGAATTCCGAGCCGAAAAGCCGCTCCGCCCCCGGTACGCCGGCCGTGAGCGACGCATCCACCGTGAGCACGCCCGACAGCGCGGAGTCACCGTGTACCGCGATGTAGTCCATCACCACCAGCCCGCCGTAGGACCAGCCGCCCAGGACGGGCCGCTCAAGCCCCAGCGCGGCGATCACCGCCGCCACGTCGTCCGCCCACGCCCGCTCCTCGCCGTAACCGGTATCAGGCTTGCTGGACAGACCGTGGCCACGGAGATCCGGCGCGATGATCCGCAGGGGCCCCGGTGCCGTCAGCTGCTGCACCCAGCTCCAGGCCGACTGGAGGAACCCGTGGAGGAGTACGACGGCCGGAGCGTCTTCGGGGCCGGCGTCCAGTACGTGAAGCAGCACCCCGTCCGCTCCCGTGACCGTCGTCGTCCTGATGCCGTCCTCGCCTGTTCCATTCATCTGCATGCTGATCCTTTCTTCAGTAGTGCCGAACTCATTGCGGAATCCATGCGGTTCCGGACGCCTGCCGGGTCCGGCCCGGCAGGCGCCCGCTCACGACCGCGCGTCGCTGTGCCGCTCCCGGTCAGCCGACGGCCGTGCTCGCACCGGCAGCCGGCTGCTCGATCTGGCGGGAAGCGGAGTCGTATCCCGTCAGCGCCTTGAGGCGCATGGCCAGGAAGGTGGCCCTGCCGCGGTCGGCCTCGTCACCGCGGACGGGGAACGCCAGGGCGACCGCCACCGAGACCAGCAGGCTGAGCGGGACCGACACCAGGGCGGGGTTCGAGAAGCCGAGGACCGCGTCCGGCCCGTTCACTGCCGGGCTGAGCAGGATGATCCCCAGGGATGCGACCAGCCCGACCACCATGCCGCTGATCACCGCCCGTGCGGTCATGCCCCGCCAGTAGATCGTCAGCAGCAGGGCCGGCATGTTGGCGCTGGCCGCCACGGCGAAGGCCAGCGAGGCCAGGAAGGCGATGTTCTGGCGCTGGGCGGCGAGCGCCACCGCCAGCCCGATCCCGCAGGTCGCCAGGGTCGCGATGCGAGCGGCGTACATCTCGCCGCGCGGGGTGGCGGTTCCGCGCTTGAAGACCTGGCCGTAGAGGTCGTGAGCGATGGCGCCGGTGGTCGCCATCACCAGGCCGGCGAGTACCGCGAGGATGGTGACGAAGGCGACCGCCGCCACGAAGGCCAGCAGCACTCCGCCGCCCAGCTTCTCCGCGAGCTGCGCGACGGCCAGGTTCCCGGCAGGATGCTGCTTCGCGATCGCTTCCTTGCCGACGAGCTGGGCCGCTCCGTATCCGATCACCGGAATCATCAGGTAGAAGGCGGTGAACACCCAGATCGCGGTGACGGCGGACGACCGTGCCGCTTTGGCGTCCGGGACGGTGAGGAACCGGATCATCACATGGGGCAGCCCGAGTACGCCGAGGACCAGGCCGAACACCATGGACAGCTGGTCGAAGCCGGCCAACGGCGTGGTCCGGGTGGGGGCGACCGCCTGCCGCCCGAACGTGTGGAGGGCTTCGCTGAACGCGCCGAGGGGGTTGAAGTCGTACTTGTACAGGACCAGCAGGAAGAGCGCCGCCGAACACGCCATCATGAGCGTGGTCTTGACGATCTGGATCCAGCTGGTCGCCAGCATTCCGCCCAGCAGGGTGTAGACGGTGGTGAGACCGCCGATGACGAGCACGGCGACGACGTAGTCGATGTCGAAGAGCAGCGTGACCAGCAGCGCGGCGCCCACGAACTGCGAGACCAGGTAGAGCGTGCTCACCACGACCGTGCTGACGGCCATGACCGTACGGATGTCACGCCCGGGGAACCGCGTGGCGAGCACATCGGCCAGCGTGTACCGGCCGAGGTTCCGCAGCGGTTCGGCGACCAGCAGCAACGCGAGCACATAGGCCACCGGGACGAAGACGGCGAGGTAGAAGCCGTTGAATCCGGCGAGCGCGATCGCACCGGAGACACCGAGGAACGAAGCCGCGGAAATGTAGTCACCCGCGATGGCGATGCCGTTCTGCCGCCCGGAGAGCTGCCCGCCGGCGACGAAATGGTCCGCTGCGGAACTGCTGCGCCGGTTCGCGATCCAGGTGATTCCGAGGGTGATCAGCACGAGTATGAGGAACATGCCGGCGGAGACGAGGTCCATGGCCGCTCAGCCTTTCTTCCGGAGGACTTCGGCCGTCGCCGCGTCAAGCCCGGCGGCGCGTGCGGCGTAACGGGCCGCCACCAGCACAGCGACCACGAACTGCAGGAACGCGAAGACCCACGCCCAGGTCAGCCCGCCGAAGGCCAGGCCGTCGAGTGTCGAGGTGAACTGGCCGAGGATCGGCAGCGGGAAGAAGACGAGGCACACCGCGGCGGAGAACGTGAGGGCGAGCCTGATCCGCTGCGCCGCTATGCTCTCCAGCGTCGTGTTGTCCGGTCTCGCGGCTCCTTCGAGTAGCTTCGCGCCGGCTTGCAGGTCATGTGATTCTTCGGTCACGTCTGCTCCCGTCTCCGGTGATGCTGTTCAGCGCAGGACTTGCGGCAACTGCAGTGGATTGCGGTAGGCGGAAACACCGATGAAACAGGACGGGTCGGCGACCCATTGGCAGATATTTGATGGTCATCTGACGATGGTCATTTGACGGTTTGTCAGCTGACAATTTCCGCTTTCCGGATGTGCGGGGATGCTATTTCCGTGCCGGAACGGCACGCAATTGGGAATCCACTGACGCCTTGGCGGGGTTTCCCTACGCGAATAAAGAATCCTTTACGGCGCCCCGGTGATGCTCTGCGGGCCGGGTGCCGCTACCCTTCCGCGCCCTCGCATGCCGACGGGAGGGCGAAGGAGAAGGCCGCTCCACGAGGAGTGTTCTCCACGGCCTCGATGCGACCGCGGTGACGGGTCACGATGCGGTGGCTCAGCGCCAGACCGATGCCGTTTCCGTTCTCCTTCGACGTGAAGACACCGTCGAAGACCTTGCCTCCGGGAACCGCGGAGAGCCCCTGCCCGTAGTCGCGGACGACCAGCTCTGCGTGCCCGTCCGAGCGCCTGGTGGCCAGCTCCACTCCTCGCTGTTCCACCGGCCATCGCGCCATCTCGTCGATGGCGTTGAAGGCGAGGTTGATCACGACCTGTCCGATGAGGACCTGCTCGCAGCGCACCAGGAGAGGCTCGGCCGTCAGATCGAGCGCGAGGGCGACGGAATGCTGCTGGGCTCGCAGGTCGATGAAGTAGAGGCAGTCCCTGACGATCGCGTTGAGGTCGATCAGCTGCTCGGACTGCTCGAGCCGTACGACGTACTGCCTCAAACTCTTGAGGATCCGGCTCGATCGCTCGATCTGGCGCTTGGCGTTGTCGAGCCCCCAGGCCACCTGCTCGTGCTCGTCGAGGCCGGACTCGCCCAGCCTGGTCCGGGCGCCCTCGATGAAGTTGTACGCGGCGGCGAGGGGCTGGCTGACCTCGTGTGCGATGGCCATCGCCATGTCCCCCATCGCGTTGTACCTGGCCAGGTGGTTGAGGTACTGGTTGTCCCTGCGGTGCTCCTCCTCCGCGCGCACCCGGTCGGAGATGTCGTGGAACAGCAGAAGATGGCCGCGCAGGTCGCTCTCGATCTCGATGTACTGGCAGGTGCCCGCGTACCACCGGGGTTCGCCGCCTGGCGCGGCCAGCCGGTACCTCGAATCCTGGGGCGGCGCGCCTTTGGACGTCATCTCGATGCTCTCGCTCAGGGCTGCCCGGGACTCGGGATCGCAGAACCAGGCGAAGTCCGATCCGGTCAGTGTGGCGACGTTCACGTCCAGCAGCTTGGCGGCGGACTCACTGGCGAAGACCACCACACCGTCATCGTCGAGGACGACGATGCCCTCCGCGAGATTGCGCAGGAAGGCCCGCAGCCGGCCCTCGGTCCGGAACAGGTCGCGCTGGGTGGCCTTCTCCGCGGCGATGTCGCGGAACTGCACCATCAGGACCGGCCGGGACGGCAGCTCCACCCTGATCGCGATGGCCTCGGTCAGAATCTCCTCGCCGCTCTTCGACCGGTAGCACCACTCGGTGGCGCTCACTCCGTGGTCGACCGCCCGTCGCAGCCAGCGGAGTCCTAGTTCACGGCTGTACTGCAGTGCGTTCTTGGACATGTCCGGCGCCTTGAGCGGCTTCAGCTCGTCGACCGTCCATTCCAGCAGTTCGCAGGCGGCCCTGTTCGCCCAGAGGATTTCGTACGTTTCGGCGTCGTGCAGCAGCACGCAGTACTTCAGGGCCTGCACGAGCTCCCGGTAGTCGGCGAGTTCAATGTCGTCCACCCCGCTGCTCCGTATCACTGGGACGGCAGAATCACTAGGACCGGCAGAATCACTAAGACCGGCGGAATCACTGCGACGGCAGTCCGAGACCCGCCTGGAGCACGTCCCGGACGAGAGTCGCCATGCTCTCGGCACCGGCCTTCTCCCGGATGCGGGTGCGGTGCACATCGACGGTCTTCGTGCTGATCCCCAGCCGGGTCGCGATGTTCTTGCTGGGTACGCCGTCGATCACCATGCGAAGGATCTCCCGTTCACGGGGGCTGAGGTTCCCGAGGCGCGCCTGGAGCATCTGCTGCCTGACAGCCCGGGCGAATCGTTCCTGCGCGGTCCGCAGCGCCTGCTGGACGACCTCGAGCATGTGCTGCGGATCGTAGGGCTTCTCCAGGAAGTCCACGGCTCCGTTCTGCAGTGCCCGCACCGACATCCTGATGTCGCCGTGGGCGGACACGAAGATGACCGGGATGGCTGACCCTGCCTGGTTCAGGATCTCCTGCAGCTGAAAGCCGCTCACTTCCGGCATGCGCACATCCAGCACCATGCAGGCGGGCTGGTCCCGGTCGTAGGACTCCAGGAAGGTCCTCACATTGGTGAAGCACTGCGACCTGATTCTCACGGACTCCAGAAGCCAGGCCAGTGACCTGCACAGTTCCTGATCATCGTCGATGATGTACACGACGCTGACCGGCGGTTGACTGTCCGCCGGAACCGGGGGCTCGTGGTGGCCCTGCGGTCTCGCAGGCGCGTGGTGGCCCTGCGGTCCCGGGGGCGCGTGGTGGCCCTGCATCGCCGTCACCTCCGACTCACTCGTCCCACGCCGCTTGCGCTATCCAGTAGCTGCTGCCGTCCGCCCGGATCCCGTGCTCCCACTCGCTGGTCCGGCGCAGCGCCGGTTCGACGCGGGCGGTCGCGAGGTCAGCGGCGTCCGGCCCGTCCTCATCGGCCTGCCAGTGGACCCAGTTGATCTCCTTGCCCGCGGCGTCGTGGACGAAGAGGTCGACGTGATGCCATCCGTAGCCGTGGAGGTCGGCATAGCAGGTCAGGAAGGTGGTACGCCCGCCCGAGCCGGTCATCGTTCTCCGTTCTCCATCCGTGCCCACAACTCTCCCTCCATGCACACGACCGCACTCACCCCACCAGCGGAGCGCTGAAGAGCTGCTCGGTCCGGAACCGGCGGATCAGCGCCCGCCGCGCGTCGAACCGGAAGGTCACGTCCAGCCTGGCCACCATGACCTCGGCAGCGCCCGATTCATAGCGCGAGAGCTGCTGCATCAGCCAGCTTCCCCGGGCTGTCGAGTCCCCGAGATCGATGTTTCCGGGGAAGAGCAGGTGAACGTTCTCCCGGAAGTGACTGTTCGGCGGCAAGTACGCCGATATCATTTCGACGATGGCCTCTCGACCTACGGTACGGCCGAACTTGTCGCCGTACTTCGGTCCCACACCTTCCCAGACCGCGTCATCGGTGAACAGATCACCTAGCTCGCCCTCCGCACCGTCGGGGACGGGGACATCGCACAACTGCAGGTAGCGTGTCAGGGTGTTCATCACCCGGTCGCGCGGAAATGCCATGGGCGATTCCTCGAATGCCGGAGAGATCTTTCGCAAGAGGCTAAGTGCCCGAGGACTCCGCGACAACCCAGGTATCACAGCACGCAGCTGGGAAAAGCCCTTCCCGCTGTAAAGGTTTCCCCTACTCCCGCGCCGCACGACGGTCCGGCCCCGGAACGTGGCCGACTCATCGGCGCCGCTCCGCCGGCCGGTCACATCCCGCACCGCTCCTTCATCGTGGTGCACGCCCTCGACGTCGAGTCCATCGGCGTCCCGGCCAAGGCCACCCCGGCCTTCCTCGGCTTCAACATCGCCGACCACATCCTCGGCCGCGCGGTCCTGCGAACTGCTCTACACGCTGGCCAACGGAGACCAGGCGACACCCTCTCGGAACGCACCCACGCCTCGTTCCGCGTCCACACAGCCGGCCCGCGCCGTCCTCCTCGTCCTCTGGCTCTCCTTCGCGGCCTGGTTCACCGTGCACATCAACGCGAAGATGCCGTAGCCGGTCGGGCCACAACCAGCCGCGGACATGTAGAACACCCCGGAAGGCGGTCATGGCCGCCTGCGGGCGACGTCGTGCTCCGCGTCACGGTCCTTGTCGAGCGCCGTCAGGGCTGGTCCGGTTCGGGCGGTGGTCGGTACGGTCGTTATCCGTTGCCTCCAGGGCAGCCGACCGTGATCGGGTCCGGGCGAACGCCTGCGTGGGAGTGATGACTTGCTTGCTTTCGTTGGGTCGCTGTGGATGGTTGGCGTGGTGCTTCTCGTCGGCGCCGTGATCGGGCAGTCCGTGAATCTGGGTGGGGCAGAGCTTCCCGCCCTCACCTCGCCGAAGGTACGGGGGGCCGTGGCCGGCATCGGGGTGTTCGCGCTCCTGCTGGGGGTGCTGCTCTACGTGCAAAATCTGTCGGACACAGGGGCCGTGGGCGGTGACACGGGCCAGGCGGCCGGCCCGCCCCCGAGCCCCTCGGCTGACTCGCCACAGCCCTCCGGCGCCGGTGAATCGCCGCCGTCCCCCACCATGTCACCCACGCCCAGCCCGGCCCCGGACACGTCGTCTTCGGAAGATTCACCGACGCCCTCGTCGCCCGCACCGAGTTCGGCTCCGCCCACGTCGGCGCCCAGGCCCACGGCCCCGACCGTGAAGGTGCGCTGGCAGGGCACGTTGCTCCTCTACAGCAACGGGGCGCCCACGGGATGGTGGTTGGACAACGTGCCACCGACTCAGGCGATGATCGGTGATCTCGGCCTTGAGTGCGACTGCCACCCCGGCGAAGTCGTCGCCTCCGCCATTGCGGCATGGGATGGTCCGGAGCCGCCGGAATACCGGCAGTGCTCCGAAATGAGCGGCCAGTTGGCGCGGCGGGCCCTGGCCGTTCAGGAGGGGTCCATGGCCTGTCTCAGAACCCAGGACGGCCGTCTGGGCTACTTCACGGTGACGAGCATGCCTGGCCCTTCCGAGCTGAACGTGAAAGCGACCATCTGGGATCGTGGTTGACGCTTCCTCTCCCCTCGAACAGCGACCCCATCGACGCCCTCCTCACCGCCACGACGGGAAGAGCCTTCAGCAAGCTGCTGACGCAATACGGCATCCGTCACACCTACACCGTGCTTCCCGGCGTCCGCCACATGATCACAGAGGCGATCGCCGCCGGCACCCTTGCCTACCCTTCGGACTTCTGGGAGGGCGCCTTGGCGAAGTTCACGCAGGAACCGACACTTCTTCGACCGGGCAGAAGACTGATCAGTCAGTGCGGGTTGCCGCCGCGTCGGACCGCCACCGGATCGCCACACACCGGAGGCATCCGGCAGGTGCCTCGGCCACGTCGGTCTCCTGGACGGAATCCGCCTGCGGCGCTCCGCCGACACTGCGGATGCCGATAAATCATCCGCGCAGGCCACAGGGCTGATCAACGATCACTTGCGCCGCCCCGCGGCTCGCAGGTGCGGTGGCTACTCGGGCATGATGATCTGCTGCGCTTGGCCTACCTCGCCATGACGAACACGTTCTCGCTCATACGCCTGCTGCCGATGAGCGACCGCGGCAAGGAGATCGAGATCCTGGTGCTCCGGCACCAGCTCGCGATTCTGCAACGCCAGGTCGACAAGCCTGCGTTCATACCGAGCGACCGGTTCCTGCTCGCCGGGCTGCTCCACCACCTGCCGATGGACAAGCTTCGGCAGCTGCACCTGTTGGTGCGCCCGGACACCATCCTGCGCTGGCGTCGCGACTTCCTGAAACGACGTCACGCCGCGACCTGCACGTCCCGGCGGCGGGGACGCCCGCGCACCGTCCGCTCCATCCGCGCTCTGGTCCTGCGGCTGGCGCGCGAGAACAGCTCGTGGGGCTACCGGCGTATCCACGGCGAGCTTGCCGCACTCGGCGTCAAGGTCGCCGCCTCCACGATCTGGGAAATCTTGAAAGCGCATGGCATCGACCCGACCCGTCCCCCCAGCACGAGCGCAGGACGTGGGCCGACTTCCTGCGCAGCCAAGCGGAGGCGCTGCTCGCGTGCGACTTCTTCGAGACCCGCACCGTGATTACCGGGACACGGCTTTACGTCTTCGCCGCCATCGAGCACGCCACCCGGCGCGTCCGGATCCTCGGGGCTACCGCGCACCTCACCGGGCAGTGGGTCACGCAGCTCGGGCGCAACCTTGCCATGGACCTCGAGGATGTGGGCGCGAAGGCGAAGTTCATGATCAGGGACCGGGACTCGAAGTTCACCAGGGCGTTCGACGTTGTGCTCAAGGATGCCGGGCTGCGCGTGGTGATCACAGGGATCCGGATGCGCGCATGAACTCGATCATGGAGCGCTGGGTGCAGACCTGCCGACGCGAGTTGTTGGACCGCACCCTGGTCTGGAACCAGCGCCATTTGCTGCACGTGCTACGTGAGTTCGAGCAGCACTACAACGAACACCGGCCCCACCGGGCCCTTGGCCAGGCTGCTCCGCTGCGTGCCCTGCATGACGTCGAGGGAGTCGCCCGGGCGCGGAGTGCCGTTGTCCAGGCGCTTGATCGTGCCGTACGTCGTCCAGCGAGGGCTCCTGTGCTGTCTCGACCAGCCAGGTGAGTAAGGGCTCCCGCATGAGACGACCGTGCGGTCAGTGTTCTGGCCGACCTGACCGTGCGTCACGGGACAGTGGAGCATCTCAACAATCTGGGCAAGATCGCCTGTTCTGGCAAACCGAACGTGCTGAGCACTGTGATGGAAAGCGCCGTTCGCAACGAGCACATCGGCCGCCTGGCCTGGGCCGTGGTGTATCGATGGGGCGGAGCAGCGGGAATACTCGCACGCGGTGATCGCACTGTGCCGACGCATCCTCGAGGACACTTCTGTCACCACGTCGGCTGCCAAGATGGCGATGGTGCGGCTGCGGCGCGTCGCGCACACCACCGGCGACCCGGCCACCCGCGGCCTCGTTCTGGATGCCTTCGAGGAACTCGCCCGGCAAAGCGCCGGAGCCGCGCGTCTGGTCGCGGAGGTGAAGGACTGGCAGCTGGACAAGGCCTCCGATCGGGGCGGCAGCCTCGCCTTCCTCGCGCTCATGGCAGTCAGCGACAACGGCACACCCTGGCTCATGTCCACGGCCCCACCGGACATCGACGTGTCGCGCGCCGTGCGCGATCTGCTCCCTGACCGCACGGCGGCCCGACCCTCCCCCGGGCCGGGCCTCCCCCGTGGCCGCGCCGCAGGCATCCCCCTCATCGGCGGCGCGAAAGGGCTGACGGACCCTCCTCCCGGTCCGTCACGCCCCTCTTCCTGTCCAGGTGTCTTGTCCGCTCCTATTCAGGAGTCTTGTCCGCCTCTCCGGAGACCGCCGGGCCGAACTTCTCGAAGAAGAACTCGTGCTTGAGGAACGAGGTGTCGTACTCGTGGCCGGGGTAGGGCGGCAGGAGCTGGGAGGCCTGGAAGAGGCGCCAGCCGTCCAGCAGAGCGTCGAGGCCGCTCTTGTACGGGGGCTCGTCGCTGTCGCCGGAGGTGGGGCGGGTACGGCCGGTGCCGTCGTAGCGCGACCAGCCGACGACCGGGGAGTCGAGGGCCGAGGTGGAGAGGTAGAGGACGAGGACTTCCTGGCGCGGCTCGGTGCTGATCACTTCTGCCCCCTGATCGCGGGTCGGTTGGTGACGCGGGTGACCCAGTGGTCGATGTCGAAGCCGGCGTCGCCGGTCAGGGCACGCCACAGCAGGGCCCTGTTGTGAATCTCCAGGCGGCCGGTGGCCTGCTCGTACCAAGGGAACCCGATGGCGAGTTCGCGCAGGACGGCCGGGTCGTCGAGGTCGGCGGTGTCCCAGAGGCGGACCTGCGGGACGGTCGGGTTGAAGCGGATCTTGTACATGTAGCGGCGGCGGCCGGTGTCGTTGCGCCGTCCGCCATGCCAGATGCCGTGGTGGACCAGGACGACGGTGCCTGCCGGGCAGGTCAGCCGGGTCTGGCCGCGCAGGTTCTGCACCCGGCCGATGTCGGTCTCGTTGATCCGGCGCAGGTGGCTGCCGGGCACGGACAGGGTGCCGCCCATGTCGGCGGTGACCTCGTGCGGGTAGTACATGAGCTGGATGTCGAAGGCGTCCGGGCGGACGTCGATGATCGCGTCCCCGTGCAGGTCCTGCGCCTCGCCCTCGTGCGGGCCGCGCACGTGCACGGCGTGGTGGTCGACGTCCGGTTCCGGCCCGACCAGGCTGCTCAGGGCGCCGGCGACGGCCGGAACGGCGAGCAGGCGCGGGATGAAGGTGGAGTCGTCGAACGCCTTGGACAGCGGGGTGCCGTAGGCGACGGGCGGGAGCTCGTGGTCGAGGGCGGCGATCGCCTCCTCGTTGATCTCCCGCGGTACGACTCCGTCCAGCCGCAGGTATCCCTGCGCGACGAAGCGGGCCATCTCGACGGAACTGAGGGACTGTTGCTGGTCCGGCTGTTGAGTGGTCGGCATACGGCGAAGGTATGCGTGCGTGGAGGTGTTGTCGTGGGATGAATTCGCCGCTCGCTGGTAGATTTTCGGCATCATGCTGAGCATCGCCCCGTGCCTCGACGAGCCGCCCGAGGTCGTGAACGCCGGTGTCGGCGTCCATGGCGTCGTCTCCGACCACGACGTCTTCCGGCTGCCCGACCTCTGGCAGTTGCACCTGTACAGCTACGCGGCCCGGCTAGTGATCGGCAGCGGTGCCGAGCACGCCATCCTCCCCGGCCGGGTCAGCCTCGTCCCGCCCGACACCGAGGTGCACTATCACTACCGTGGTCGGTCCGAGCATCTGTACGTCCATCTGCGCCTGCCGGGCGCCGGGCCGGGAATGCCCTTCTCGCTGATGCAGGACACCGGGGATGAGGGCGCCCTGCTCGCCGGACTCCTGCGGCGGGCTGTCGCCGCCTTCCCGTACTCGCGTGCCCGGGCGGCGGCCGAGGTGTGGACGGTGCTGTGGCGCGTGGCGGAGCTGAGCGGCGGCGCGGAGCAGGACGGGCACGGCCATCCGGTGGTGGCCGCCGCGGCCGCCTACCTCGAGGCTCATCTCGCCGACCCGCTGACCGTCCCCGCCGTGGCCCGCGCCGCCGGGGTCTCCCCCGGGCACCTCACCCGCCTGTTCACCACCCACACCGGCCGCACCGTCGTCGCCTACATCCGCCACCGCCGCCTGGAACGCGCCCGCCACCTGCTGAGCGCCTCCACCCTCCCGATCCCGGCCGTCGCCGCCGCCGTCGGCATCCCGGACCTCCAGGCCTTCAACAAGGCCTGCCACCGCGAACTGGGCGCGGGACCACGGGCGATCCGGGGCCGATGACCTGCGCCGCACGCGGCACGGAGCACGTTCAAGAATTGGTGGGATGCTTTTACACTCCCAATGAGACTGCACCCACGCACACCTCGGCGATTTCCAGGGCTGGTTGACCTTTCTTGGCACAAGGTCTGGACGGCGACGACCCTTGGCGCCTATACATACATCCCATCAATGGAGTGCGGGGTCAGATGCACCGCGGAGGGGAAGGCAGGCCGGAGTGTCGCTGACCGACAAGGCCATCGTGCAGATCCGTGAACTGATCCGCACCGGTGTCCTGCCGCCGGGCTCGAAGCTGCCGCCGGAGCCGGAACTGGCGGCGCAGTTGGGCCTGTCCCGCAACCTTGCGCGCGAGGCCGTCAAGGCGCTGTCCGTCGCCCGGGTCCTGGAGGTGCGCAGGGGTGACGGCACGTACGTGACGAGTCTCGCGCCGAGTCTGCTCTTCGAAGGGCTCGGCGGCGCGGTGGAGCTGCTGCAGAGCGACCCCGGCGCACTGCTGGACCTGATGGAGGTGCGCCGGCTCCTCGAACCGGCCGCCACCTCACTCGCCGCGACCCGGATCTCCGAGGATCAACTGGCCGAGATCGAGCATCACTTGGATGCGATGCGTGAGGCGCGGGACGACGTCGAGCGGCTCAACGCGCACGACGCCACCTTCCACCGGGCCGTCGTCCGGGCCACCGGCAACGAGTCGCTGTTCACCCTGCTCGAAGGCGTCTCCGGCCGCACTCTGCGCGCCCGCATCTGGCGGGGCCTCGTCGACGACCAAGCCGCACAGCGCACGCTCAGCGAGCACGAGGCGATCTTCACGGCTCTCGCCAACCGGGACGCGGCCCTGGGCCAGGCCGCCGTACTCCTGCACGTCAGCAGCACCGAGCGGTGGCTGAGGGAGCACCTGCGCACCGCCGAGGCCGCCACCCCGAGCATCGACGGTCCCGGGCTGCTCACGCGGCCGGACCCCGCCTGACCGTCCGCCCCATCATGTCCCGGATGCCGGGACCCCCACTCCTCCGCTCCTTCTCGCCCACTTCTCCGCGAGGTCTCCCGCATGACATCTCTGCCCCCGCGCGTCCTGTTCGGCGCCGCCTATTACCACGAGTACCAGCCCTACGAGCGACTGAAGACCGACCTCGATCTGATGGCGGAGGCGAAGTTCACCGTCATCAGGGTCGGCGAGTCGGTCTGGTCCACCTGGGAGCCGGAGAACGGGCGCTTTGAGCTGGACTGGCTGCGGCCGGTTCTCGACGGCGCCCACGAACGCGGCATATCCGTCGTCCTGGGGACCCCGACCTACGCGGTGCCGCCGTGGCTGGCCCGGCAATACCCGGAGATCGCCGCCGAGGACGCCGCCGGCCACCCCGCCGCGTGGGGCGCCCGCCAGGAGGTCGACATCACCCACCCGGCGTTCCTCTTCCACGCGGAGCGGGTAATCCGCGCGATCGTGGCCCGCTACGCCTCCCACCCCGCGGTCATCGGCTTCCAGGTCGACAACGAGCCCGGCCCGCGGCTGCCGCACAACCACGGCGTCTTCCAGCGGTTCGTGGACGACCTGCGGCAGCGCTACGGCGATGTGGAGACCCTCAACCGCGAGTGGGGGCTGGTGTACTGGTCGCACCGGCTGACCACATGGGCCGACCTGTGGAAGCCGGAGGGCAACACCCAGCCCCAGTACGACCTGGCCTGGCAGGCGTTCCAGGCGCGCCGGACCACCGAGTTCATCGCCTGGCAGGCAGGCATCGTGCGCGAGTACGCACGCCCGGAGCAGTTCGTCACCACCTGCCTCGCCTACGGCTCCCCCGGCCTGGAGGACGACGAACTCACCGACGCACTGGACGTCACCGCGGGCAACCCGTACTACGACATGCAGGACAGTCTCACGATGCCCGAGCCGCCGCGCGAGAAGCTGCCCCAGCAGTGGATGGCGTACGGGGCATGGGCGCTGCACCGGAGCGCCGACCGGATCTACTCCTCACGCCAGGAGCCGTTCCTGATCACGGAGACCAACGCCCAGGCCATCGGTGGCCCCTCCGACAACCGGCCCGCCTTCGACGGCCAGTGGCGGCAGGCCGCGTGGGCACTGGTCGCACGCGGCGCCCGCATGATCGAGTACTGGCACTGGCACACCCTGCACTTCGGCACCGAGACATACTGGGGCGGGATCCTTCCGCACAGCGGACGACCGGGTCGCGTCTACGCCCAACTCGCCCGGCTGGGCGGCGAGTTCGAGCGAGCGGGAGACCTCGTCGCCGGAATCACCCCGGATGCCGACATCGCCATGGTGTACTCCGCACCCAGCAAATGGCTGATGCACAAGCACCCGCCGCTCTCGGCCCCGGACGGCGGCCCGGACGCGGGCGCGTACGAGGGGATCTTCGACCCGTTCTATCGAGGAGCGTTCGAGGCGGGACGACAGGTACGGATCCTGCACGCCCGCCAGCTGCACGACCCCTGCGGCGAACTCCCGGGAATCGCCCCCGAGGCGGCGGCCGAGCGGCACCCCGTCCTCATCGCGCCGGGACTGTACGTGGCGGACGACGGCATGCTCGACTGGCTCGCCGCCTACGCCGAGGCGGGCGGCCACCTCGTGCTCGGGCCGCGCACCGGCTACGGCGACAACGAGGCGCGGGCACGCCACGAGGTAACGCCGGCGCGCCTGGTGCAGGCCGCGGGCGTGCGCTACGACGAGTTCAGCAACCTCCACACAGACCTGCCGCTGCGCTCCACCCCGGGCAGCCCCCTCATGCTGGGCGCCGGCGCCGTGGCGACCCGGTGGGTCGAGGGACTCGCCGTGGACGACGCCGACGTCCTCGCCACGTACGAGCACCCGCACTTCGAGCGGTGGCCCGCCGTCACCACCCGCCGTCACGGCGCGGGACGCGTCACCTGTGTCGGGACCGTGCCTGGGCGCGAGCTCGCCCGCGCGCTCGCCGCGTGGCTCGCACCCGCCCCGTGCGCCGGCTGGCGGGACCTGCCGGACTCCGTCACCGTCGCGACCGGCACCGCCGAGGACGGGCGGCGCGTCCACGTGGTCCATAACTGGAACTGGGAGCCCGCCGTCGCCCAGGCACCCGAGGACGTCGACCTGACCGACGCCCTGGACGGCGGCGCCGTCCCGGCCGGCACGCCCGTGCGGCTCGGCGCCTGGGACGTCCGCGTCCTCGCCACCGAGCCCGCGTCCCTCCCTTCCCCCGCCTCCTCCACCTCCCCTGGGGAGGTCCGGTGACATCCGCCAAGCGTGCCCTGGTCGTCCGCGGGGCTGGGACGGGCGCGTCCCCGTGGCCGCCACCGACCGCTACGTCACCGCGCTCAAGGCGGACGGCTACACGGTGACCGTCTCCGACACCCTCGACAGCTACCTCGACGCGGAACTGCTCGCGGCCACGGACCTGGTGGTGCAGTGCTGGACGATGGGCGAGATCACCGGCCCGCAGGCGGAGGCCTGAGCCGGGCCGTCCGGGCGGAGACCGGCCTGGCCGGCTGGCACGGCGGCATCGTCGACGCGTACCGCGCCGAGACCCGCTATCAGCTGATGACCGGCGGACAGTTCGTGCACCACGCACGGGAGTCCACGACCTTCGAGGCGCGTCCGGTGCCGGGCATGGCCGATCATCCGGTGCTGGCCGGAACCGGACCGTTCACCGTCACCATCGAGCAGTACTACCTGCAATTGTTTCGACGGCCCGGTGCGCCTCTTGCCGGCCGGGTCGGAGGCCAAGGACCGGGAGGACGTCCCCGTGCGAGTCGGCTACCCGGCCGCGACCGCGGCTACGGCATCGCCGACCTGGCCAGCGCGCACGCCTCCGGCGCCCCGCACCGCGCGAGCGGCCGGCCCGCCTACCACGTCCTGGAGGTCATGGAGATGCTGCTCGCCGCATCCGAAAGTGGACAGGCGCTCCCCGTGACCAGCACCTGCGTGCGGCCCGCGGCCGTACCCGTGCACGCGAGCCGGGCGTTCGCCGCGCGTACCGCCTGTTGACACCCCGGCCAAGAGCACCAAGGAAGAGAAGGGAAACCCGCTCGTGACCGACAACCGCGTTCTCCTCGACTGGGGGCACGATGCACTGCGCCTCGTCATCGATGCGGACCAGGACGGCCGTCCACGGCTCCGCCACGTCGGCGGCCCCGATGCCGCACCGGTGCCGAAGGGCTCGGGGGCGCCGCTGCCGCTGGTCGAGGCGGTCGTGGGCGGCCACGGCCGGCACTGGTCCAGCCAGCGTCTGATCGACAGCGTCATCGGCGCACGGCTGCGCTACCGCAGCCATGACACCCGGCGGGACGGGGACTGGCACCAGCTGACCGTCCGCATGCACGATCCCGAGACGGGCCTCACCGCGCACGTGGTCTACCGCTCGCCCGACAGCATCCCGGTCCTGCGCGGCCACGTAGAACTGCACAACGGGGGTCGGGAACGGCTCGACCTGGAGTCGGTCACCTCCCTGGTGCTGGGCGTGCTGACCACGGACGCCGCGCAGCTCGACACCGCGGACCTGCTCCGGGCGGAGAACGAGTGGCTGGCCGAATACCGCTGGCAGCGGCGCCCGTTGCGGCAGGCCGTCCCGGCGCTCAACGCCCGCGTCCACCGACCCAACGGCAAGGGCTGCTTCACCACGTCCGGGAAGGGCTCCTGGTCCAGCGCGGGTCACCTGCCGATGGGCGGACTGAGCGACCGCCGCACCGGACGGACCTGGCTGTGGCAGATCGAGCACAACGGCGGCGGCTGGCTGTGGGAGTGCGGGGAGCGCGCCGATGCCGCGTTCCTGGCCCTGTCCGGCCCCAGCGACATCGCCCACGGCTGGTCGCACCGGCTGGAACCGGGGGCGAGCTTCACGACCGTCCCCGTCGCTCTCGCCCTCGCCGAGACCGGCGGCGTCGACGAGGCGTTCGCCGCACTCACCCGCTACCGGCGTGCGATCCGCCGCCCGCACCCCGACCACCACCACCTGCCGGTGATCTTCAACGACTACATGAACTGCCTGATGGGTGACCCGACCACGGCCCGGCTGCTGCCGCACATCGACGCCGCCGCCGAGGCCGGCGCCGAGTACTTCGTCATCGACGCCGGCTGGTACGACGACGAGAACGGCGGCTGGTGGGACAGCGTCGGCGCGTGGGAGCCGGCCGCCTCCCGCTTCCCCGGTGAGCGCGGCATCCACGAGGTCCTGGACCGCATACGGGGGCACGGCATGGTCCCGGGTCTGTGGCTGGAGCCCGAAGTGGTGGGCGTGCGCAGCCCGGTGGCCGCGGCCCTGCCCGACGAGGCGTTCTTCCGCCGCCACGGCGCCCGCGTCCTGGAGACCGGCCGCTACCACCTCGACCTGCGCCACCCCGCCGCCCGCGGCCACCTGGACCGGGTGGTGGACCGCCTGGTCGGCGAACTGGGCATCGGATACCTCAAGCTCGACTACAACCTGGACTCCGGTTCGGGCACCAGCAGCCACCCCGGGGAGACCCCCGCGGACGGCCTGCTCGGCCACAACCGCGCCCAACTCGACTGGCTGGAAGGCATCCTGGACCGCCATCCGCGCCTCGTCCTGGAGAACTGCGCCTCCGGCGGCATGCGCACCGACCACGCCCTCCTCTCCCGCGTCCAGCTGCACTCCACCAGCGACCAGCAGAACCTGCAGCTGTACGCCCCCATCGCGGCAGCCGCCCCCTCCGCGGTCACCCCGGAGCAGGGAGCGGTCTGGGCCTATCCGCAGCCCGAGGACTCCCTGGACGAGGTCGCTTTCACCATGGCCAGCGCGCTGCTCGGCCGCATTCACCTGTCGGGCCGCCTCCCCGAACTCACCCCCGACGCACGCTCCTTGACGCACGAGGCGGTCGCGGTCCACAAGGCGATCCGGAACGACGTGGCGACCGCGGTGCCCTCCTGGCCGCTGGGCCTGCCCGGCTGGGACGACCCGTGGATCTCCCTGGCCCTGCACACCCCCGACACCGCCTATGTCACGGTATGGCGGCGCCCCGGTGACGGCTCCGAGGACTCGACGGTGCTCCCTCTGCCGAGCCTTCAGGGTGCGCCGGTCCGTGTCGACGTCCTGTACCCCTCCACCACCAAGGCGCGAGCCTCGTGGGACCCGAAGAGCGCGGCGCTCCGTGTGTTCCTCCCGTCGGCCCCTTCAGCGGTACTGCTGCGCCTCTCCGCCCGTCCGGAGTGAACCGTCCGGGCGGGTGGGGACGCGGGACACCGCCCGAGGTCAGGACTCCCGCGACTACGGTCGCGACTGCCGCAAGGGAATCCGCAGCTCCTGGCCCTGCTGCTCGGCGGTGACCCACGGCGCCGACGAGTCGGCCCAGCCTCGGCCGGGCTCGACCAGGCGGGCGCGCAGCGCGCGACGGGCCGGGCGCCCCGGGTAGTCGCCCGCCGGGCGGCCGACGGTCAGCGTGCCGGTGGCCTCGTTCCAGCGCAGCGCGGTGCGCGTGCTCGCACCCTGCTCGTAGCCCCACCCGTCACCCTCGTCCTCGTACAGCTCGAAGGAGCCGTCCGCCCCCGGGAAGACGAGGATGTCCAGATCCTCCGGGCCGGAGTCGGGACGGGCGAGGGGAAGAACCGATCCGGCGCGGGCGTAGGCGGGCAGCCGCTCCAGCGGCGTCGGGGCTTCGATACGGCGGCCGCCCGCGTGGCGAGCGCCGTCCCAGACGTCCACCCAGTCCGTGCCGTCTGTGCCGTCGGTCGCCGAGGGCAGCAGCACACCGCGGCTGCGCGGGGCGTCGCGCACCGGGACCGCATCGGGTCCGTACCGCTGTGGCCTCGTCACCGGGCAGACCATCAACGCCGGGCCGAGCATGAACTGGTCGTCCGCGGCGGTCACTTCCGGGGCGTCGCCGAAGTCGAAGGCGAGCGGCCGGAACATCGTGCCGTTCTCGGACGTCACCTGTGCGGCGAGGGAGTAGAGGTAGGGGACCAGCCGCTTGCGCAGGCGGATGAACCGGACCAGCGTCTCGTAGACCGGGTCGCCCGGTTCGCCGTAGTGCCAGATCTCGCGCGGTGTGCCGGTGCCGTGTGGGCGCAGCATCGGCAGGAAGGTGGCGTACTGGAACCAGCGCAGGAAGAGTTCGCGGTAGCCGGGGTCCTCCGCACCCGTGTCGAAGTCGCCGCGCAGGAACCACGCCGCGTCCATGCCGGGGATGACCCTGCCGGGGAAGAAGGCCCCGACGTCGGTGGTCCAGTACGGCAGGCCGGAGGCGGCGAAGCTCAGTCCCTCGGCGACCTGGCGGCGCAGCGTCTCCCAGGTAGCGTTGGTGTCGCCGGACCAGCTGAACGTGGCGTAGCGCTGTTGGCCGGCGTAGGCGGACCGGGTCAGGTTGAGCACCCGCTTGGGGCTGCCGGTGGCCCGCTGTCCCTCCCAGATCCCGCGGCTGTGCAGGAGGGAGTAGGCGTTGCTGCGGGCCGCTCCCAGGTAGCGCTCGGCCTCCGTGGTGTTGATGCGCATCCGCTCCTCGGGGGACGGCTCCGTCGCACCGTTCCAGTCGGCCTCGAAGGGTTCCGAGCAGTCGGTCCACCAGGCATCGATGCCCTTGGCGAACAGGGCCGTCTCGGCCTGCTTCCAGTACAGGGCGCGGGCCTTCGCGTCGAAGGCGTCATAGGTGGTTCCGTTGGCCAGCAGGGCGTCAGCGGCGGCGAGTTCTCGCTGGTCGGGGCCGTCGCCGTGGTGGTGCGGCCAGATGGAGACCATCAGTCGGGTGCCCATGGCGTGCAGGCGGCGGCACAGGTCGTCGGGGTCCGGGAAGCGCGCCGGGTCGAGGGACTTCTGCCCCCACAGACCGTCCGGCCAGGACATCCAGTCGAGCACGATGCCCTCCAGCGGCAGCCCCAGCTCGGCGTAGCGGCGGGCCACCGCCAGCAGTTCCTCCTGGTCGTGGTAGCGCTCCTTGGACTGGAGGTAGCCGAAGGCCCAGCGCGGCGGCATCGGCGCGGCCCCGGTCACCTGCCGGTAGCGGCGGACCACGTCGTGGAGTCCGGGTCCCGCCAGCACGAAGTAGTCGAGTTCCGGCACGCAGGCGGCCTGGAGACGGCAGCCTGCCGCGTCGTCCTGGAAAGTCATCGCGCTGTAGCCGTGCCACAAAAGGCCCCAGCCGCGGGGAGAGGCCAGGAAGGGAATGCTGACTTTGAGATTGTGCTGGTACAGGTACTGCGTCGTGCCCCGCCGGTCGAGTCGGCCCTCCTCGTGCTGGCCGAGGCCGTACAGGGCTTCGCCGTCGGTGAGCCGCAGTCCGAGGCCTGCCCGGTAGCCGGGAGCGGAACCGGGAGTGGAGCCGGAAGTGGAGCCGGAAGTGGAGCCGTTCGACGTTCCCGGTGTGCGGAGCTCCATCCGGATCGCGTCTGCCTCCACCTCGCTGAAGAGCGGTTTCCCGGCGGGGTCGCGGTAGCTGAGCCGCCCCGTGGCGAGGTCGACGGCAAGGGCCAGCGCCCCGTCGGACATGACCAGCTCGTCGGGCTTCTCATCGAGCGTGAAGGGTCCGGGTCGTCGCTCGCGGCGCGGATCGAGCATCGGGCCGTCGGCCAGGACGGGGGCGCCGTCAGACGCGGGGCGGGCTGCGACCCGCAAAATGCCGGGCCCCTCCCAGACCGCCCGCAGGGACAGTCCGCGGCAGGTCAGCCGTACTCCGTCCGCCGTCCGCTCCCAACGCACGGGTCGATCGCCGGTGCCCATGGCCTTCTTACTTCCCTTGGTCTCCGCCATGACACGCACGTTAGGAGCGGCCGCGCGGCATGCGCGTGGGAAGAATTCGTCGTCTGCTGGTCGATTCTCGGCATGAGGTGGTCCGTCGGGTGCGACGAGCCGGCCGGTCCACGCGGTCCTGACGGACCAGAAGGCAACGCCGACGAGACATCCCATGACATCGATACGCAGAGGATGTCCGCACCACCGACAACTACCCGAGATTAAGCGGATATTTCCTGCTCAGTCGATGCCAATGCAGCCTTCTCGTGTGCGAAGTATGGACACGGCTCCCCGGCGGCCCTATAAATCCATCCCATGTCAAACGTCGGCCGTAGCCGTGCCGACACATCCCTGACACGTGTCGAGGGGCGGTTCCCCTGACCGCGAGACACCCCTCCCGCTGAGCGAACCGAGGACATATCACGCGATGACTGAACTGATCTGCGCTGTCGAAGCGGTTGATGTCCGCTTCCCCACGTCGCGCGAGCTCGACGGGTCCGACGCGATGAACCCGGAACCCGACTACTCGGCCGCCTACGTCACCCTCCGCACGAGCACCGGCGGCGCGGGCCACGGGCTGGCCTTCACCGTGGGCCGCGGCAACGATGTCCAGGTCGCCGCGATCAAGGCACTTGCCCCGCTGGTCGTCGGGCTGCCCGTGCGGGAAGTCCTCGCGGATCCGGGCGGGTTCTCGCGCCGGCTCACCGATGACAGCCAGTTGCGCTGGCTCGGGCCGCACAAGGGCGTCGTCCACATGGCGGCCGCGGCCGTCGTCAACGCGGTCTGGGACCTGTACGCGAAGCGCGAGGGCAAGCCGGTCTGGCGCCTGCTGGTGGAGCTGTCCCCCGAGCGGCTCGTCGACCTCGTCGACTTCCGCTACCTCCAGGACGCGCTCACCCGCGACGAAGCGCTCGGCATCCTGCGCCGCGCCGAGCCCGGACGCGCCGAGCGCACCCGCCTGCTGCTGGAGCGCGGCTATCCGGCCTACACGACGACGCCCGGCTGGCTCGGGTACGACGACGACAAGCTGGTGAGGCTGTCGAAGGAGGCGGTCGCCGACGGCTTCCGTCAGATCAAACTGAAGGTCGGCGCCGATCCCGACGAAGACCTGCGCCGGATGCGCCTGGCCCGGGAGGCCGTCGGCCCCGACGTCAGGATCGCCGTCGACGCCAACCAGGCTTGGGGCGTGGGGCAGGCGATCGACCGGATGCGGGCGCTCGCGCCGTTCGACCCGTACTGGATCGAGGAGCCCACCTCCCCCGACGACGTCCTCGGGCACGCCGCCATCCGCCGGGCGATCCACCCGGTCAAGGTCGCCACCGGCGAACACGTCCACAACCAGGTCATGTTCAAACAGTTCCTCCAGGCCGGCGCCCTCGACGTCCTGCAGCTGGACGCGAGCCGTACCGCCGGCGTCACCGAGAACGTGGCCGTGCTGCTGCTCGCCGCGAAGTTCGGCGTCCCGGTCTGTCCGCACGCCGGGGGCGTCGGCCTGTGCGAGATGGTGCAGCACCTGGCGATGTTCGACTTCGTGGCCGTGAGCGGCTCCACGGAGGGCCGCGAGATCGAGTACATCGACCACCTCCACGAGCACTTCGCCGATCCCGTCCGCGTCCGTGACGGCCATTACCTGGCGCCCACCGCCCCCGGCCTCGGCGCCGAGCTCCTGCCGGACATCGTGGCCGCCCACCGCTACCCGCAGGGCCGGGTCTGGAGCAGTCAGGAGCCGGCGGCATGACACCAATCAACTCGCTCCAAGGGGAGGGAAAGCTGACCCGGCCCACCTCTCCCGGGAAGCAGGGCAAGGGACTGACGAAGACCAGCGCACGGCAGCGGGCACGGCGCAGTCTGCGCCGCCACTGGACGCTGTACGCGCTGATGCTGGTGCCGCTGACGCACCTGCTGGTGTTCAAGTACATCCCGATGGCCAACGGCGTGATCGCGTTCAAGGACTACAACGTGATCCAGGGCATCTGGGGCAGCCCGTGGGTCGGCCTCCGGCACTTCCAGGCGTTCCTGGCGAACCCGACGTTCTGGGAGCTGGTGCAGAACACCTTCCTGCTGTCCTTCTACGCCGTCCTCGCGGCGTTTCCGATCCCGATCATCCTGGCGCTCGCCCTGAACGAGATCCGGCAGGGCCTGTTCAAGCGCACGGTCCAGATGGTGACGTACGCGCCGTACTTCATCTCCACGGTCGTCGTCGTCTCCATGATCATCATGATCCTTTCGCCCAAGGTCGGGCTCACCAGCCACGTCTTCGGATTCTTCGGCGTCGACGCCGTCGACCTGCTCGCCGACCCCTCCTACTTCCGGCACATCTACGTCTGGTCCGACATCTGGCAGACGGCCGGCTACTCCGCGGTGATCTATCTGGCCAGCCTCGCCGGCGTCGACCAGTCCCTCTACGAGGCGGCCCGCGTGGACGGCGCCTCGCGGCTGCAGAAGATCTGGCACGTGGACCTGCCGAGCATCATGCCGACCGCGGTGATCGTCCTCATTCTGGCGGTCGGCAACATCATGGCGATCGGGTTCGAGAAGGCGTTCCTCCTCCAGAACCCGCTGAACCTCTCCGCCTCGGAGATCATCGCCACCTACGTCTACAAGACCGGACTGCTCAACGCGGACTTCAGCCAGGCGACCGCGGTCGGACTGCTCAACTCGGCCGTCAACCTCTGCCTGCTCGTCTTCGTGAACGTCATCGCCAAGCGCGTCACCGGAAGCGGGGTGTGGTCATGAGCCGGACCCATGACACGGCAGTGGCCGAAGTCGAATGGCCCGACGAGGAGTTGGTCCGCGGATCACGTCCGGGCCGGCCGCGCCGCCTCCCCGTCCTGCGGCGGGCGCCCCGCCGAATCCAGGAAACCCGCGTCGACCGGATGTTCCTGTTCTGCACGTACCTCCTGCTGCTGACGTTCCTCGCGGTCGTACTGCTGCCGCTGCTGAACATCCTCGCCAGCTCCTTCAGCGACCCCACCGCCGTGTCCTCGGGCCAGGTCCTGTTCTGGCCGGTCGACTTCACATGGCAGGGCTACAAGGTGGCGTTGAGCGACCCGCAGATCGTCACGGGTTTCCTCAACTCGGTCTTCTACACGGTCGTCGGGACGCTCGTCAGCGTCGCGCTCACCATCGCCCTGGCCTTCCCGCTGTCGCGCAAGAGCCTGTTCGGGCGTGGTCCCGTGATGGGCGCGGTGGTGTTCACCATGCTGTTCTCCGGGGGCCTCATCCCCACGTATCTGGTGGTCCAGGAACTGGGCATGCTCAACACCCGCTGGGCGCTGGTCGTCCCGCAGGCCATCGGCGTGTGGCAGGTCGTCATCGCCAGCACGTACTTCCGCACAATGATCCCCGACGAGCTGTACGAGGCGGCCCAGCTCGACGGCTGCGGTGATCTGCGCTTCCTGTGGAAGGTCGCCCTGCCGCTGGCCAAGCCGATGATCGCGGTGATCGCGCTGATGTACGCCATCGTCCAGTGGAACGGCTACTTCGACGCCCTGCTCTATCTCAGGGACTCGGATCTGTATCCGATCCAGCTGGTGCTGCGCAACGTCCTCATCCTCAACAACGACGCCAGCAGCGCCTCGAACGCGGCGGAGCTGCTGCAACGGCAACACATGGCCGACCTGCTCAAGTACTCCCTGATCGTGATCGCCAGCGTGCCGGTGCTGCTCATCTACCCGTTCGTCGCACGCTACTTCACCAAGGGAATCATGATCGGCGCGATCAAGGGCTGAGCCGGTTCGCTCCCACTTCTTCTCCCCGTACCTCACTGAAGGGACCTCGTCATGCCTCGTTCACCCCGGCTCACCAAAGTGGCGTCCGCCGGCGCGCTGCTCGCCACCCTCGCCGCCTGTACCAGTGGCTCTCCCGCCCCGGGCGCCGACGCGTCCAAGCCGCTTCCCAAGATCACGGGCAATCCCCACGTCACCCTTGACGTCTTCGCCCCCCAGGGCACCGACGGCGGCCTCAAGAACAATGCCTTCACCAAGGTGTTGGAGAAGAAGTTCAACATCACCCTGCGATGGCAGACCACGACCTACGACGCCACGTCCGCGAAGGAGAAGCGCCAGATATCCCTGGCGAGCGGCGATCTGCCCGACCTGTACCTGCTGGTCCCGTGGGTCGACCAGTTCTCGCAGACCGAACTCCTCAAGCTGTCCCGCCAGGGCGTCATCCAGCCCCTGGACCAGCTCGTCAAGCAGTACGGGCCGAACATCCAAAAAGCCTTCGAGGCGGAGCCCGCCTACCAGCGGATGGCGACGGCCCCCGACAAGCACATCTACGGCATACCGCAGTGGGTGGACTGCTACCACTGCTCGTACTACGGCAAGCTGTGGCTCAACACCACCTGGCTGAAGAAGCTCGGCCTCAAGCAGCCCCAGACGCCCGAGGAGTTCCGCGACGTCCTGCGCGCCTTCAAGAAGGACGACCCGAACGGCAACGGCAAGGCGGACGAGATCGCGCTGAGCGGCAACGTGACGGACTCGGTCATCAACTACCTGATGAACGCCTTCACCTACGCGCCCATGGCCACGACGGTGGACGCCAACCCCACGCTCGTCCTGCGCGACGGCAAGACCGACATCCAGGCGAACAAGGACGAATGGCGTGAAGGCCTGAAGTACATCAGGTCCCTCTACAAGGAAGGCCTGATCGACAGCGGATCCTTCACCCAGAACGGAGACGCCCTGCGACGGCTGGGCGACAACGCGGGGGCAGTACGCCTGGGCGCCGTCACGACCGGCAACCTCGCCCAGTACGTGACGATCGGCCAGAAGGACGGCCGGGACAAACAGTACGACCCGCTGCCGCCCCTGAAGGGCCCCGACGGAACCCAGTACGCGGACTACTTCTCGCCGTCCATGCCGGGCGCCACCTTCGTCCTCACCAACAAGGCCACCCAGACCGAGCAGATCCAGGCCATGAAGATGCTCGACTACATCTACACGGACAAGGGCAGGCTCGACAGCACCTTCGGGCCGCAGGGATGGACCGACGCGGCGGCAGGAGAGACAGGCACCGACGGGAAGCCGGCCGAGTTCAAGGCCGTCGCGAACCCCCCGAAGAACGGCGGGTGGGGACCGCTGGCCCAATACAACAACACCGCCGATTTCCGCACCGCGCAGACGGCCGCCAAGGACATCAAGTCCCCCGAGGGCTACGAACGCCGCCTCTACGAGGCGACCAAACTGTACGAGCCGCACGCCCCCAAGGACCTGATCTTCCCGTTCGAGGAGACCTGGATCGACCCCGCCAAGGCGCAGGAACTCGCCACCCTGCAGACCAACATCGGCACCTTCGTCCAGCAGAGCAACGTGCAGTTCATCACCGGCAAGAAGTCCCTCGACGCGGACTGGGACACCTACAAGGCCGACCTGGACAAGCTCGGCCTGAAGCAGTTCCTGAAGCTGTACCAGGAGGCGTACGACGCCTCGCAGTGACCGCCCTCTCATACGCCCGGCTGCCGCACGCGCACCGGGGCCGCAAGAACGACTGACGAGGACACATGCGACGACGCACCAACATCAACCGCGACTGGCGTTTCGCCCTCGGCGACCCGCCGGACGCTGCGCGCACGGACTTCGACGACAGTGACTGGCGGCCGGCCGGACTGCCCCACTCCTTCAGCCTGCCTTACTTCCAGGAGTCGACGTTCTACGTCGGCGCCGGCTGGTACCGGCGCGAGCTCGACCTGGACAAGGTGGCTGTGTCGGGGGTGGTCCGGCTGGAGTTCGAGGGCGCGTTCCAGGTGGCCGACGTGTACGTCAACGGGGCACACGCCGGCCACCACGAAGGCGGGTACACGGGCTTCCCGGTCGACATCACCGCCCATGTGCGGGCGGGCCGCAACGTCCTTGCGGTCCGCGTCGACAACACATGGAACCCCGAGATCGCACCGCTCGCGGGAGAACACGTCTTCTCCGGCGGCCTGTACCGGGACGTATGGCTCGACACCCTGAACCCGTTGCACGTCGACTGGTGCGGCACGCGCGTCACCACGCCGGGCGTCGAGCACGGACGCCCCGTGGTGCACGTGGAGGCGGAGGTGCGCAACAGCTCGCCGCACGCGGTCCGGGCACGCCTGACCACCCACGTCCTGGACCCGGACGGCCACCTCGCCGCCACCGTGCACTCGTCGCCTGCGGAGTTCGCCGCCGGGGCAACGGTGACGGTCACGCACCGCACGCGGGCGCTGTCCGCCATCCGGATGTGGAGCCCCGAGACACCCCTCCTCTACCGGGCCGTCTCCACCCTCACGGCCCCGGACGGCACAACCCTCGACCGCTACGAAACCCCCTTCGGCTTCCGCCACTTCACCTGGAGCGCCGAGCACGGCTTCTCCCTCAACGGCACCCACCGCTACCTCCTCGGCGCCAATGTCCATCAGGACCAGGCGGGTTGGGGCGACGCGGTCACCAACCGCTCCGTCCGACGCGACCTGGACACCGTCAAGGCGGCCGGCTTCGACTTCGTACGCGGCTCGCACTACCCCCATGACCCCGTGTTCACCACACACTCCGACGAGATCGGGCTGCTCGTCTGGTCCGAGTGCGTCTTCTGGGGCACGGGCCCCGGCGGCACCTCGCCGTGGAGCGGGGGCTCCTACCCGGTCGAGGAGAAGCACCGGCCGGGGTTCGAGGCGAGCGTGCGCTCCCAACTCGCCGAGATGATCCGCATCAACCGCAACAGCCCGTCCGTGATCGCCTGGAGCATGGGCAACGAGGCGTTCTTCTGCGACGACGGGGTCCTGCCCGAGGTCCGCCGCTTCCTCGCCGAACTCGTCGAGCTGTCCCACGAGTTGGACGCGAGCCGTCCGGCGGCCGTCGGCGGTGTCCAGCGCGGCGGCACCGACCGCATCGGCGATCTCGCGGGCTACAACGGCGACGGCGCCTGGCTCTTCCCCGACCCGGGGGTGCCGAATCTCGTCTCCGAGTACGGCTCGGTGATCACTGACCGGCCCGGCCCGTACGCCCCCGGTTGGGGCGACCTGGCAAAGGAGTACGAGCCCTCCGGCGACACCCCGTTCCCGTGGCGGCAGCCCTGGCGCAGCGGCGAGGCCGTGTGGTGCGGCTTCGACCACGGCAGCATCGCCGGCCGGCACTTCGGCTCCATGGGCCTGGTCGACTACGCGCGCCTGCCCAAACGCTCCTGGTACTGGTACCGCGCCCACTACCGCCACATCCCCCCGCCCGCCTGGCCGAACCCCGGCGAGCCCGCGCGGCTGCGGCTGTCCGCGGACCGCACCGTCCTGGAACACGCGGACGGGACCGACGACATCCATGTGACGGTCACCCTCACCGACACCGCGGGACATCCGGTCTCGGCCTGCGCGCCCGTGACCCTGACCATCGAGCACGGTCCGGGCGAGTTCGCCACCGGCCGCCGCATCCGCTTCGTGCCGGATGATCCGGAAGCTCCGAGCGGTCCGGGCGGTCCGGGCGGTCCGGAAGGGAACGCCCTGTGCGCGCTGCGCGACGGAGCGGCCGCGGCGTTCTTCCGCTCGTACCACGCGGGCACGACCCGCATCCGAGCCACCTCCGAGAACCTCCCGGACGCGGTCCTGGAACTGCGGACGACGGACGGACCGCCCCTGGACGGCCCGTCCCCCGTCCCCCTCGACCGCCACCCGACACCGCCCACCGCCGCAGCGCCACGGCCAGGTGGTCGCACCGTCTTCGGCCGGGACAACCCGACAAGGTGCAGCAGCCACCTCCCCGGCCGCGCCTCGCTCCACGTCAACGACGGTACGCCGGAGACGTCTTGGGCTCCCTCGGCCCTGGACCCTGCGCCGTGGGTGGCCGTCGACCTGGAGCGTCTGGTGACGGTCAGCGGCGTGCGGGTGGAGTTCACGGAACCCGGTCCGCACCGCTTCGTCGTCGAGGCGTCCCGCGACCGGGACACCTGGACCGAGATCGCCGTCCCCGTTCACCCTTCGCCAAGCGACGCCTCCACGCGGCACGATCTCGAAGCCACCGAGACGGTGGCCCTCCAGGTCCGGGTGCGCCTGCTGCACCCGCACGACGACGCCGACGAGGCGCCGGGCATCGTCGCCCTGTCCGTCCTCGGCCGCCTGTGAGCGGCCGCCGGGCGGTGTCCCGCGAGCGCCAGGGTCTCAGGTCAGGTCACGCCACGGCTTCTCCGGTGCCGACGCGTAGAACCGGAGCAGGCCGAGGAGGCGGGAGGCCGGGGGTGCGGTCCAGTGCCGTTCACCGGGGTTGGCCGCCGGGTTCACCAACCGGCCCAGGGACCAAACGAGATGGTGGCGCAGGATCCTCGCCTCCCACGCGAAGCCGGCGTTGTCCGCGGAGCCTGCGGACGGTTCCTCTCCGTTCTCCTCCCGGTATCCCTTGAGCATGGTCACCACGTCCGCCAGCGGCGTCTTGGCGAACTCGACCGCGGGGTCGGCCCACACGGCGTCGCCCCAGTCGACCAGTCCGCCGAGGTCCGCGGAGTCCGGGGACACCATGATGTTCTGCGGTGCGATGTCGCCGTGCAGCAGGACGTGCGGGGACGTGCCCTGTAGGTGCGAGGACAGCCGGTCGAGCCATCCGACGAGCCACTCCTGCGCCCCCGCATCGATCATTCCGCCCGCCCGAAGCCGGGCGACCAGTTCCCGAGGATCCTCCCCGTCGTCCTCCACCGGCACGACGCCAACGTTCCCCGGTTCCTGTTCCTGATCCTGATCCGCAAGGGCGACGCGGTGCAGCCTCGCCAGTTCCCGGCCCACCTGCCGGTAGACGCTCTCCCTCTCGGACGGGGAAAGCCGCAGCTCCGCCAGATCGACGCCGGGAACGTGCTCAAGGACGACGTACGGGACGTCCGCCAGACTCCCCGAATCGTCGAACTCCACCACGGCGGGAGTCCGCACCCCCGCCGCCCGCGCCACGGGAATGACCTTGACCTCCTTGCGCAGATCAGCCACGAACGAGCTGCTCCGCGGAATGCGCAGCACCAGCGAGTCACCGAGCCGATAGACGTGATTCGCCCCGCCGGAGGGCAACGCCCGCACCTCCCGGGACGGCACCTGGTGCCGCCGTGCGACGGCACTTGCGGCGTTGTCGTGCGGACTGCCGTTCACGGAAGTCATGGAGGTCATTCTGATGCCACGCTGAGCGAGCCCGGCGACGGCCTGCCAGGACCGGGACAGGATCGCCCAGGTCGAGTGTCACAGCAGGGTCTGATCGACAGCAGCGCCTTCACCCAGAACGGGGACGCCCTGAAGCAGCTGGGTGACAACGCGAGCGCGGTGATCCTGGGCTCCGCCACCGCCCTGCACCCCGGCTTTGTGACTCAGGGACAGAAGGACGGCCGCGACCGGGACTATGACGCACTGCCTCCGCTGACCGGCCCGGAGGGCAAGAGCTACACGACGTACGGCTTCCCGTCGATGCCCGGAGCGACCTTCGTCCTGACGACCAAGGCCTCTCAGACCGAGCAGATCCAGGCGATCAAGATGCTGAACTACGTGTTCAGCCAGGAGGGTGAGCTCAACGGCATGTTCGGCCCGGCGGGCAAGGGCTGGGTCGAGCCCGGCCCGAAGGACATCGCACTCGACAAGAGCCTGAAGGCGAAGTACAAGGTCAAGGCCACGGACAACGGTAACTGGGGCGCGATCGCGCAGTACAACAACACCGCGGAGTTCCGCAACACGCAGGCGGTGGCCAAGGACCCCAAGACGCAGGACGGATACGAGCGCCGGCTCTTCGATGCCACCAAGCGCTACGAGCCGCACGCGGACAAGGCCGAGACGTTCCCGTACGGGGAGGCGTGGATCGACCCGGCGCAGGCGAGCGAGCTCGCCACGCTCCAGACGAACATCGGCACCTTCGTACAGCAGAGCGCGGTGCAGTTCATCACCGGGAAGAAGTCCCTCGACTCCGACTGGGACTCGTACGTCAAGAACATCGACAAGCTCGGGTTGGAGCGCTTCCTGCAGATCTACCAGCAGTCCTACGACAAGTCGCACTGACCTGGTGAGGCCGGTGCCGTCTACCGCCACGGACGGCACTGGCCGCCCCGGCCGACGCCCCGCACGGACGCCACGTGCACGGGCCATCGAGAAGAACAGAGGAAATCCCTTGTCCTACAGCATCCGCGCGGGCGGCCTGGAACGCCACACCGCCGAAGAGATCCTCCGCATCGAGCCCTGGGGGCCGCACGCGGTCCGGGTGCGGGCCTCCTCGGGGACCGTCGATCCCGCGGCCCCCGGCGCGCTGGATAACCCCCCGCCCTCCCCCGACGCCGAGTTGTCCGTATCCGACGACGGCTCCGCCCGCCTGGTCAACGGCCGCCTCGCCGTCGAGGCCTCGGCCCACGGCCGGCTGAGGTTCCTGCACGCCGACTCGGGCCGTGAACTGCTCGCGGACAAGACCCCGTACCCCCACCACAACGGTCCCCGCGTCCACGCGGCGGGCGGCCGTACGGAACAGCACTTCGAGGGGTACGACGGTGAGCGGCTGCACGGCCTCGGGCAGCATCTTCACGGGCTCCTGGACCAGAAGGGCTGTGTGATCGACCTCGTCCAGGGCAACACCGTGGCCACCATCCCCTTCCTGCACTCCTCCCGCGGCTACGGACTGCTGTGGAACAACCCCGCCACCGGCCGCGTCGAACTGGGCACCGACACGACCCGGTGGGTCGCCGACGGCGGCGGGCGCGTCGACTACTGGGTCACCGCGGGCGACACCCCGGCCCAGATCATCGACGCGTACACCCTGGTCACCGGACGCCCACCCCTCCTCCCCGAGTGGGCGTCCGGTTTCTGGCAGTCGAAGCTGCGCTACCGCACCCAGGACGAACTCCTCTCGGTGGCACGGCAGTACAAGGAGCGCGGGCTGCCGCTGTCCGTCATCGTCTGCGACTTCTTCCACTGGCCGAACATGGGCGACTGGCGTTTCGAGGAGAGCGAGTGGCCCGACCCCGCCGCCATGGTCAAGGAGCTGACCGAACTCGGGGTGCGGCTCGCGGTCTCGGTGTGGCCGACCGTCGAGCCCGGCAGTGACACTTTCGAGGAACTGCGCGCGTCCGGACACCTCGTGCGGGACGCGGACGGCGGCCTCCTCACCTTCCCATGGCCGTCGCGCAGTATCGAGGAGCCGATGCGCCCGATGGCGTACTACGACGCCACCCACCCCGGAGCACGCGCCGCGCTGTGGCAGCGGCTGCACGACAACTACTATGCGCTGGGCGTGAGTTGCTTCTGGCTGGACGCCTGCGAGCCCGACCTGAGCCGGGAGGTCGCCGAGCGCGCCGTCTACGCGGCAGGGCCGGCCGCCGAGGCCGCGCACCTCTACCCCGTGCTGCACACCCGTACCGTCGCCGAGGGCCTGGCCGAGGCGGGCGACGACCGGCCGCTGTCCCTGGTCCGGTCCGCGTGGGCCGGCAGCCAGAAGTACGGCTCCGCGCTGTGGTCCGGCGACATCCCCACCACCTTCGACTCCCTGTCGCGCCAGATCAGGGCCGGGCTGAACGTCGCGATGAGTGGCATCCCCTGGTGGAACACCGACATCGGCGGCTTCGGCGGCGGCAACCCGGACGACCCTGCCTACCGCGAGCTGCTGATCCGATGGTTCCAGTACGGCACCTTCAGCCCCGTCATGCGCCTGCACGGCGACCGTGAGCCCAACCACCCCACGTTCTCCGCGGACATGAGCGGCGGGCCGAACGAGGTCTGGTCCTACGGCGAAGAGGCGTACGGCATCCTCCGGGACCACCTGTCGCTGCGCGAGCGCCTGCGCCCGTACCTGAGGGAGCTGTCCGAGGAGGCCCACCGCACCGGCGCCCCGCCGATGCGCCCGCTGTTCTTCGACTTCCCCGACGACGAGCGCGCCTGGGACGTGGACGACCAGTTCCTGCTCGGCCCCGATGTGCTGGTGGCGCCCGTGTACGAGGCGGACGCGCGGACCCGCCGGGTGTACCTGCCGTCCGGAGCACGCTGGCTCGACCCGGTCACCGGAAGCGTGGTGGAGGGCGGTACGACGCTCGACGCGGACGCCCCGCTGGAGCGCATCCCCGTCTTCGTACGCGAGGGGGCAGCCGTCGCGGCGCGGTTGAGCTGACGGGACCCCGGTGGCCTCCTCGGACTTCTCCGGCACCGTGGAGGCCACCGTCACCCGGCCCGAGGGGACCTCGCCCCTCGGGCCCAGTGCCGGGAATCGCCGCCGGCGCCGACCGGGCCGGGGCGCCCCACCACTACACCTCCCACTGCCTGATCACCGCGAGACGTGTCCCGCCGGGAACGGCCCACCGTCGAAGACGACATGCCGGACGGACACACCGTGGACGAGGCCACCGGTCGCACCTGCGGCCCCCAGGAGGCCGACTGCCCCACACGGCGACCGGACGACCACCGACTCCGCAGGCACGGCGGCGCAGACCCCGCCCCCTCACGGTCGGCCACCGTCAGGCGAAGGCCGGCCGCGTCCCGGCACCCCTGCGTCCTCGCCGAACCGTGACGCTCCTCCGCACGAAAGACAGGAAAGCCATGCACTCCGTACGCCGTTCCGGGGGCGACACGACCTCGCCCACGCCGGCCCTGGTCGCGCTCCCCGACCGCGGGATCCATGACACCGCTCCCGCCGATTCGTGGACCGACGGCTTCCTCACCGGCAACGGCGAATACGGGGCCCTGGTGTACGGGGACCCGGCGCTGGAGAAGATCGTCTTCGACCACCACCGCCTCGTCCTGCCGAACGGCACCCGCAGCGTCACCCCGCCGGTGCTCGCCGATCGGCTGGAAGCGGTGCGGGACAAGGCGCTGGCCGGGGACTACGCCGGAGCGTGCCGCGACTTCGCCGCCGGGTGGGAGCTGCGCTGGACCCAGACGTACCACCCCGCGTACGAGCTGCGGATCGCCACCACGGACGGCCCCGCCGCCGACCAGTACGTCCGGATCACCGACTTCCGCACGGGCGAGGTCACCTCCGCCTGGACGGACGGGCACGGCACCTGGTCCCGCCGGGTCTTCATCTCCCGCGCCGACCGGGTCGTCGTTCACGAACTGGTGCCGGCCCCGGGCCGTACCGTCGACGTCACCCTGGGCGTGCACACCGCGCTCGACGACACCGCGACCATCCACAGCGGGGGCGACACCCTGCACACCCGCATGACGTTCACCACCCTGGCCGTCGTCGGTGAGGGCTCCGGGTGGCTGAACCTGCGCGGCACCTACCCCGAGGGATTGGGCGCCTACGGCTACGAGGGCGTCACCCGCGTCGTGCCGACCGGTGGCAAGGTCGCCGTCAGCGGCTCGACCGTCGTCGTCACAGGGGCGGCCAGGCTCACACTCCTGACCCGACTGGACAGGTACGAGACGCCCACCGCCTGGGACGCCAGGCCCCTGCACGCGGGGCTGGCCTCCCTGGAATCCGACTACGGGACTCTCCTCGCCCGCCATACGAGGATCCACTCGGAACTGTACGACCGCTCCCGCCTCGACCTGAACGTCCCCGAGCCCGACCGCCGGCTGTCGACCACCGAGCTGATCGCCCGTCAGAACGCCAACCGCGGCGTCATCGACCCTGCGCTGCTGGAGCGGCTCTACGACTGCGGCCGCTACCTCTTCCTCAGCTCCAGCGGCATCCTGCCACCCCGCCTGACCGGCATCTGGACGGGAGCGTGGACCGCCGCCTGGGCCGGTGACTTCACCACCGACGCCAACGTCAATCTCCAGGTCGCCGGCGGCAACATCCTCGACCTCACCGAGGCCATGGAGGGCTACTTCGACCTGATCCTCGGTCAACTGGACCACTGGCGCACCAACGCCAAGAACCTTTACGGCGCCCGCGGCTTCCTCGCCCCCTCCCGTACCGACGGCGAGTACGGCCACATGCTGCACTTCAACGGCGGGGATTTCCCCGGCCACTGCTGGACCGGCGGCGCCGACTGGCTGCTCCACCCGCTCCTGGAGTACTACGAGATCACCGGCGACCATGCGTTCCTGCGTGACAAGCTCGGTCCCGCCCTGATGGAACTGGCCCTGTTCTACGAGGACTTCCTGACCCGCACCGACGCGAACGGCAAGGCGGTCTTCGTACCGTCGTTCTCCATGGAAAACGCCCCGGGCAACACAGGCGAGCACCTGTCCGTCAACGCCACCGGCGACATCACGGCCGGCAGACATGCCCTCCAGGCTGCCATCGACGCCGCGGGCGCCCTCGGCGTCGAACAGGGCAGCGGCGAGGGCGTCGAACGCTGGACGGCAGTGCTCGACAGGATCCCCGACTATCGGATCAACGAGGACGGAGCCCTCGCCGAATGGTCCTGGCCCGGCCTGACCGACCACTACGACCACCGCCACATCCAGCACCTGTACGCCGTCTGGCCCCTGCACGAGATCAACCCGGAGGAACGCCCCGACCTCGTGTCCCCGGCACTCAGAGCACTCGAGCTGCGCGGAGATCAGAACCTCTCCGCGCACGGCAGCCTGCACCGCGCTCTGGCGGCCGCCCGGCTCAAGGACGGCGCCCAGGTGTACGACAACCTACGGAAGATCATCGGCGGTGACATGCTCTTCCGGTCACTGATGACCTCCCACAACCCGGGCCTCGACATCTATAACGCCGACGCGGCGAACGCCCTGCCCGCCGTACTGGCCGAGGCGCTGCTCTACACGAGGCCGGGCGTTCTGGAAGTCCTTCCCGCACTGCCCGAGCAGTGGGACAAGGGTACGATCACCGGCATCCGGGGCCGGGGCGGAATCCGTGTGCACGGCCTGGACTGGGATCTGTCCGACGGCACCACGACGGTGACCGTCACCTCGGACCGGACCCAGGACGTCACGCTGATCAGCCGCCGCGGCATCACGGCCGTCACCACCTCCGCACAGGTCGGTCCCTCCATGCTGGGCCCGCGTGCCCGGAACATCTCCCTCGCCGCCGGGCAACGCACACGGATCACGATCTCCCTGCCGACGGGCACGTCGGCCCAAGCGCACCGCAGGCCGGAGCAGAGCGGACACGGCCAGGGCGGCTGAAGCCTCTGCCCGCGAGGACACCGCCCAGGGCGCTTCGGCGCGTGCGCCGGTGTCCCTCTCGAGGCCCGCGGATCCCCGCTCTCTCTGGACCTGCCCCCTCACCACACTCAGGAGTGTTTGTGTATCAGCCGAAACCGGTCTACGTCGGCTATCTGCTCGTCTATTTCGTCGGCAACCCGTCAGTCGACGACGAACGGATCCGGATGGCGCTCAGCCACGGCAACGACCCGTTGCACTACCGGGAACTGAACGACGGAGAACCCGTCCTGGCCTCCAGCCTGGGCACCGGGGGGGTACGCGACCCCTTCGTGATCCGCTCCCCCGACGGCGACAGGTTCCACCTGATCGCAACGGATCTGCGGACATCCGGCGACGCCGAGGACCAGGTGCAGCTCATCTGGGACAGAGCCGAGCGCGCCGGCAGCAAGTCGATCGTGGTGTGGGACTCCTCCGACCTGGTGAACTGGACCGGTCAGCGCCTCGTCAAGGTGTCCCCCGACACCGCCGGCAACACCTGGGCGCCGAAGGCCTGCTACGCGGACGAACTCGGCACATACGTCGTCTTCTGGGCCTCGAAGCTCTACGCGGACGACGACCCCGATCACACGGGCACGACGTACAACAGGATGCTGTACGCCACCACCACGGACTTCCGCACCTTCAGCGAGCCCACCCTCTGGCACGATCCGGGGCACGCCGTGATCGACTCAGCCGTGATCAAGCACAACGGGGTGTACTACCGCTACACGAAGGACGAGCGGGACCAGTCGCCTTCCGTTCCCAGCGCGAAGTTCATCATCGCCGAGAAGTCCCGCGAACTGACGTCCACCACGTATGACTTCGTGGTCGACCGCATCGGCGAGGGGGCTATCAGCCGTGGTGAGGGCCCGGCCGTGTTCAAGTCGAACACGGAGGAGAAGTGGTACATGTTCATCGACGAGTTCGGGGGCCGCAACTACGTCCCGTTCGAGACCACCGATCTCGACTCCGGGAAGTGGATCCCGTCGACGAGCTATCGACTGCCGCCTGAGGCCAAGCACGGCTCGGTGCTCCCCCTCACCCAGGCGGAGTGCGACCGGCTGCTGAGTGCTTACGGTGGGCACGAGAGCGATTCCTGATCACGCACGATCAGTCGCGATGCTCTCCGCTGCAGGCCCGCAAGGTTCGAACGAAGGAAACGAGCACCGATGCAGTCACTCCCCCGCAGCGCGGTACGCCTTCTCCCCGGCCCGTTCCTGGACGCGCAGGCCACCGCCCTCGACTACCTGCTGTCCCTCGACACCGACCGGCTCCTCGCACCCTTGCGACGCGAGGCCGGCCTACCGCCGGTCGCCGAGTCCTACGGCAACTGGGAGAGCTCCGGTCTCGACGGCCACACCGTCGGGCACGCACTGTCGGGCGCCGCTCTCATGAGCGCGGTGACGGACGATCCCCGGCCAAGAGCCATGGTCGATCGTCTGGTTCAGGGCGTCGTCGAGTGCCAGGACGCCCTGGGCACCGGCTACGTCGGAGGCATCCCCGACGGCGTGCAGCTCTGGCAGCGGGTAGCCGAGGGGCAGGTGGAGCGGGACTCGTTCGAGCTCGGTGGTGCCTGGGTACCGTGGTACAACCTGCACAAGCTCTTCGCCGGCCTGCTGGACGCCCACCGGCACGCCGGCTCAGACCTGGCCCTGACCGCCGTACGACGGCTGGCCGACTGGTGGGACCCGATGGCGGCGGGGATGGACGACGACACCCACGAAGCCATGCTCCGCACCGAGTTCGGCGGGATGTGCGAGGTTCTGGCAGACCTCGCCGACGTCACCGGCACGGACCGGTACGCCGCCCTGGCACGGCGCTTCCTCGACCAGTCACTGCTCCGCCCGTTGCGCGAGCACCGCGACGTCCTCGACGGGATGCACGCCAACACCCAGATCGCCAAGGCGGTCGGGTATCAGCGGCTCGGCGAGGTCGGCGGCGACCACGGCCTGCGGGACGCCGCCCGGTTCTTCTGGCAGACCATGACCAGGCACCGGACGTTCACCTTCGGCGGCAACTCCGTGCGCGAGCACCTGCATCCCCGCGACGACTTCACCTCTGCGCTGGAGTCGCCGGAGGGCCCCGAGACCTGCAACACCTACAACATGCTCAAGCTGAGCCGCGCGCTGTTCCTCGAAAAGCCGGACGCCGAGGTGCTCGATCACTACGAGCGCGCGACGGTCAACCACATCCTCTCGTCCCTGCATCCCAAGGGCGGGCTGGTGTATTTCACACCGGTGCGACCGGGCCACTACCGCGTGGTGTCGACGCCCCAGAACTGCTTCTGGTGCTGCGTCGGCACCGGGCTGGAGAACCACGCGAAGTACGGCGAGTTGGTGTACACCGTCGAGGGCGGCGACCTGTTCGTCAACCTCTTCATCGCCTCCCGGCTCAGCCTGCCCGAACAGAACCTGGTGCTCGAGCAGACCGGGACGGCCCCCTACGACAACGAGGTCGGACTCGTGGTACGCGGGGCCCCCGCCGCCCCTGTGGCGATCCACATACGCGTCCCCAGCTGGCACGAAGGGACGCCGCAGGTCCGTATCAACGGCGCACCGCCCGCGGCTGGACCCGCCCCGCTCACGACGAGCCGCGGGGCAGGCGGACAGCCCCTGACATACGTGCGTCTCGAGCGGCAGTGGTGCGCAGGAGACACGGTCGCCGTGCGCCTTCACCCGCGCATCAGCGCCGAGCTGCTTCCCGACGGCTCGCCGTGGGTGTCGTTCCGCTTCGGACCCAGCGTGCTCGCGGCCGAGGGCGACCGCAACGACCTGGCAGGGTTCTTCGCCGACGACTCCAGGATGGGTCACGTCGCCAGCGGCCCGTTGCGCCCCCTGGAGCACCTGCCCGTCGTACTCGCCCGGACCTCCTCCGATCTGGCGGCCGGCGTACGCCGACTCGCCCCGGATCGGTTGGCGTTCGCCCTGGATCACATGGACGCGCGACCGGGCGAGTCCGTCACCCTCGTCCCGTTCGCCGGCATCCACGACTCCCGCTACGTCCTCTACTTCCCCGTGGCGGACCCGGAGCGGCTCCAGGAGCGGCGGGCGGAGCTGCGCGCGGCCGACGAGGCGGCCCTCACGCTGCACGACCGCACCGTTGACGCCGTTGCCGCCGGCGAGCAACAGCCCGAAAGCGACCACCGGTTCGAGGGACAGGGCACATGGTCGGGCCTAACCGACGGGCTGAGGTGGCGGGCCGCCACCGGCTGGTGGTCCTACCGTCTGACAGACCCGGACGGTGCCGCCACCGGCCTGCAGGTGATCCACCTCGCCGACGGAAGTGCCGGACCGACCCGCGTACTGATGGACGGGCACATGCTGGGCACGCTCACACCCTCACCGGACCCCGAGGGCGAGGAAGTCTCCCAGGTGTTCCCGCTCGACGCGGACCATCCTGCCGGGCCCGTCGAGGTTCGGTTCGAAGCGGTCGGCCCTGCAACCACCATCAGGCTGCTCGAAGTGCGCCTGGTGCGCTGACGTGACCCGCCACATGGGAAATCCGGGGGCTCCGCAACAGTGCGCGGGCGATCGCTATGCGCTGCCGCTCGCCGCGCCACAGCTTGGAGCCGCGGTGTCCGACCGGCGTCTTCAGGCCGTTGGGAAGGCGGTCGATGAGGGTACCGAGCTTCGCACGGACCAGGACGTCGCGGATGTCGTCCTCCGTCGCGTCGGGCGCCGCGGAGGAGGCCATCTCCCCGGGGAAGCTGGCGCCTCGGCCGCTTGGCGGGCCTGATGCCGTGACGCCGCAGCCGCCGCTGTCCCAGCTGTTTCCCTCCCGGCGGCCGGGGCAGCGGAGGCCCGCCGGGTGCGGCAGGTGCAACCGGCTGCGGTGGCTGCCACGGCAAGCAGCGCCGTCACCCCGCCGGGCGAGTTGTCCGGCGGGGTGCATGGATGATCGAGGTTCGGGCGGTCAGCAGGTGGAGTTGGTCTGGGTGAGCAGGCCCATCCGCCAGGGCAGGCGGATGTAGTCGCCCCCGGCGTTGGGGTCCATGCCCTGGTAGACGTACTGCAGTCGGCACGGATTGATGGGCAGGGTCTGGTCGTTGCCGACGCGGATCAACTCGCCGTGGCTGATGTCCTCGGTCCAGGCCCCGCCGGGGAAGGTGACGTTGTTGCGGCTGGCGAAGGGTTCGTTCTCCGTGGCGGCCAGGGGGGTCCAGCTGCCGGTGAGGCTGGTGGAGGTGAAGGAGCGGAAGTAGCGCCGGCCTGAGGTGTTGCTGATGGCCTCCTGGAGGAGCAGGTACTGGTCGCTGCCGGCGACCTTGTACACGTTGGTGGCCTCGAACAGGTTGTTCTTGGTGTCCGACATCACCATCTGCGTGTTTCCGAAACCGTTCGGGAAGTTCGCCAGGCTGGTCTGGGCGCGGTAGATGTGGCCGTTGTCGTCACTGAAGAACAGATGGCAGTTGGCCGTGTCGCAGATGACCCAGAAGTCGATCCAGGTGCCGTTGCCCTTGTTCTGGGTGACGATCGGCGGCTCCTGGGAGATGAAGGTGCGCGGCGCGGACCAGGAGCGCGGGTCGGCGGGGTTGGTGCTGGTGGAGTAGGTGGGCGGACCGGTCTGGTAGACCATGTACCACAGGTTCTGCGGCGCGAAGTAGAACACCTGAGGCGCGGCCCGGTAGCCGGGACCCATGGGCGAGGTGTCGAGGTAGGTCTGCGGTGCGGATGCGGCCTGGGACCAGTCATCGAAGTTGAACTGCACCAGGCCCCAGCCGGAAGGGCTGGCGGTGGTCGCGAAGGTCAGCCACTGGTTGTTGTACCGCACGATCGAGAAGTCCTTGATCGCCGCCACGTCGGGGTGCTGGGCGTCCGGCTTCGGTCCGGCCAGAACGCCGCTGGAGGACCACCGGAACGTCGACGGCAGCGCGCTGCTGCCGCTGTCGACTCGGACCAGCTGCCACTGCTGGTTGGCTCCGCCCCAGTCGGTGTACTGCACGACCTTGGCGCCGTCCGCGGTGGAGGCGTTCTCGACCTCGACGGCCTTGCCGCTGTTGCGGTTGAGCAGACGGACGTAACCGTCCGAGGAATCGGCCAGCCGGAACTGCTGGTTGGTGCCGTTGAGGTCGCTCCACTGCACGATGTCCGCGTGGTCGGCGGTGGAGTAGTTGTAGACGTCCAGCACCTTGCCGGAGTGCTGCGCCTTGAGCCGGTAGTAGCCGCCGCCCGAGTCGACGAACTGGAACTGCTGGTTGGCGCTGTCGGTGCGGGTCCACGGCGTGAGGCCCGCCCCATCTGCGGTGCTCGCGCCGGACACGTCGAGCACCTTGCCGCTGCCCCGGTTGACCAGCACGTACGACGCGCTCGTATCCACCGTGGCCGCCCGCGCCGTCCCAGCGGCACCCAACCCGGTCAGCAGCGCCGCCAGTAAAGCGGTCACCGCGGCGAGCACTCCCGTACGCCTCCCGCGTCCCCACCACGACACACTGAATGCCATACGCATGCCCATCATCTGCATCTCCTTCACTGAGTGCGGCTGCCCGTCCGTCGGGGCGCGTGCCCGGAGGCAGGGCCTGTCCGCAGTGTCGATGGCCACCTGCGGGTACCAGGGCAGGTCATGATGCTCCGGGTGGGGAAGGTCAGCGGCAGCCAGACGTACTAGGAGTCGTTGACGGTGCCACCCATGGAGTTGCCCCAGCGGTCGCCCAGGTAGACGTAGCCCTGCGGGCCCTGGACGGGCAGCACGAACCCGGTCTGGGAGCCGTAGGCAGTGGCGTCGCCGATGTCGGTCAAGGCGGTCCAGGGGCCGGCGAGGCCGGTGGCGTACTTCTGCTGGTTGGGATCCCACTTTCTTGGTTGTTGAAGTGCGTACGGATCTGTCGCAGGACAGTAGGTACCGGGCATGCCCTCGTCAATGGTTCCCGCGAGGTAAATACATCCCATGTCAAACACCTGCCAGCCGAGAGCACTCTTGAATAGCCTGGTAGTTTCAGGCTTGTGCACCCCAACTCTGGACACAAGCCCCCTCGTTACCTGCTAATCCATCCCATGTCGCTTCCATGTGGCGACATACGGTCGACCGCCGGGGTGCCCTTGAGATGCTCGCTCCGAACCTGAGGCCACAGCACCGTCCGTGCTGTTCTGTGAACAGTCAGGGGGCGGTGGCTGCGGGGAGACGGTGGCGGACGATCCGAAGATGCTTGCCCGATGTGGACCTGCCGGCATCTCATCGACGGCCGCAGGCGGCTGTGCGCCGTCCAACCTCTCCGGTGGGTTCATGTCATGGCATCATCAACCCCTCCAAGATCGGCAAGCCCCCGGCATTCTGAAGGGATCACACCCTGTGCGGACATACGACAACCCCGTGATTCGCGGGTTCCACCCCGACCCCAGCGTGTGCCGAGTCGGTGACGACTACTACCTGGTGTGCTCAAGCTTCGAGTACTTCCCCGGCGTGCCGATCTTCCACAGCAAGGACCTGGTGCACTGGCGGCAGATAGGCAACGTGCTCGACCGCCCCGGGCAACTGCCGCTGCCGTTGCCCGGCTCCATGGCCTCACGCGGCCTCTACGCCCCCACGATCCGCCACCACGACGGCCGCTTCTGGATGATCAATACCAACGTCAGCGGCGGCGGCAACTACATCGTGACCGCCGAACGGCCCGAGGGCCCGTGGTCGGACCCGATGTGGATCGACCTGCCCGGGATCGACCCGGACCTGGCATGGGAGGAGGACGGCACCTGCTGGTGTGCCTTCTCCGTACCCGGCATCCACATCGCCCGGATCGACCCGGTCAAGGGTGAGGTACTGGAGGGACCCTTCCCCACCTGGTCGGGCACCGGTCTGAAGTACCCCGAGGCCCCGCACCTGTACCGCATCGGCGACTGGTGGTACCTGCTGATCGCCGAGGGCGGCACCGAGCGCGGCCATGGCGTGTCAATGGCCCGGGCCCGCTCGCCGCGCGGCCCCTGGGAAGGCGCACCCGCCAACCCCTTGCTGTCCCACAGCGGCACCGACCGACCCATCCAGAGCACCGGCCACGCCGACCTGGTCACGGCGCCCGACGGCAGCTGGTGGATGGTGCTGCTCGGCACCCGACCCCGCGGCTACACCCCCAACTTCCAGGTGCTCGGCCGCGAAACCTTCCTCACTCCCGTGGAATGGGACGAGAACGGCTGGCCCGTCGTCGCGCCTGTGCCCGAGCGCCACCCGGCGCCCGCCGGCGCCTGGCGTCCCTTCCCGGCCCTGCCCGCTCGCGACGACTTCGACGCGCCTACGCTCGCGCCGCACTGGATCTCGCCCTACGCCCGCCCCGACGGCTCCTGGTCGCTGACCGAGCGCGCGGGCTGGCTCACGCTCACCGCCACCGGCCCCACCCTCGACCGCCCCGTCTACACCTTTGTCGGCCGCCGTCAGCAGCACCACGACTGCCGTGCCGCGGCTCTGCTCGACCCGGGCACCGGGCGGGGCGGCCTGAGCGTACGCATGGATGAGGCCCACCACTATGACCTGGAGGCCGGTGACGGAGAAGTCAGTGTCATCGCACGCATTGGCCCGCTGCGCCAGGCCGTGGCCCGCCGCCCGGTGCCGCCCGGCCCGCTCGCCCTCGCCGTGACGGTCCGTACCACCGACATCGTGTCCCCGTCCCCCGAATTCGCCGGCATCGAGCCCACCGGCCCCGACACCATCGCCTTCTGGCTCGGCGACCCCGACGCCCCGGGCGCGGAGCCCCTCGTCGAACTGGAGGGGCGTTACCTGTCCACCGAGGTCGCCACCGGCTTCACCGGGCGCGTCATCGGCATGTACGCAACCGACGGCACCGTCGCATTCGACTGGTTCCACTACGAACCGGCGACCTCCGCCTGACGCCCGGGCCGCCCGTGTCAGCGTGAGCCGGTGCACACACCGAGGCAGGCGCTGTGCGCGGCGTGTACTCGGTGTTGAGCCGTCCGCACCGGAAGGGTTCGACCCTCTGGCTCATGTCACCGAACCCGACTGTTCGCCGGAGGCCAGGCTCTCCGACACGGCGGTGACGGCCAGGACGCGTGCCGGTCCGAGAGCGCGTACCACGGCGGCCAGGACCAGTGCGGAGTCCGCGCCGCCCGAGTACGCGACGGCGGCAGGGCCGATCTCCGCCAGACGCCGAAGCCGCCGGTATGCCAGGACGGAGGGGTCGTCGTGGAGGTGGGTGTCATCGTGCACGGTTGTCCTCCTGTGTCCTCCTGAGAGGGTGGCTGGGGCGTCGGCGCCCGCGTGCTCTCGTGGAGCGCGCGGGCGGCGACGGCCACGCAGCGGGAGGCCGGGCCGTATGGCGGCGGTGACCAGTCGTCGTGCTGGGGCTTGGCGCCGTGCGGACCGTGCTTGATCCGCACCTGGTGGCCATCGACGTGCACGGTGTCGAAGGCCGCGGCAGGGCGGTTCGGGTGGCGGCGGTGCGGCGGATGCCGAGGCTGCCGGTCTCGGCGACGACGAGGTCGCGTGGCAGGGACTTCCTCGACCGAGACGCGGGTGGCGGCCGGCCCGGTGGCGCGCTGGGGCGCGCGCCTCGGCGGCGTGGACGGTCGCGCTGAGCACGGCGTCGATGGCCTGCTTCTGTCCTTGCAGGCCCGTCGCGGCGAGGAGGGCGGCGTCATACGGACTGATCGACGCGGAGGGGCGGTGGCGCACAGATGGCAGGCGGTTCATCGACGTCCGCCCGTCAGCCTCCTGGTGGTATGTGCGCAGTGGCGGCGACCCGGGTGAATGACGGGGGAACGAGGACCTGGCGGGCGCCCGTCACTTCGGCGCTGTGGTCCCGAAGGGGAGGGCCTCGCCTGACCGCAGGTGCTCCCTCAGCCACTGCTCAGTGTTGCTCACGTGCAGCAGGGCGGCGGCCTGGCTGAGGGCGGCGTCACGGGTGGACAGCGCGTTGAAGATCGCCTCGTGCTCGGCGAGAGTGCGGCCCGCGGCCTTGTCGTCGACCAGACCGCGCCAGATGCGGGCGCGCAGGGTGCGGCCGGAGATGCCCTCCAGGAGGGTGAGGAGTGACTCGTTGCCCGTGGCCGAGACGACGGCGCGGTGGAAGGCGGCGTCGTGGGCGTTGAGCCGCTCGACGTCGTCGCGGGCCTCGCGCATGGCATCCAAGTGCCTTTCGACCTCGGCCAGTTGGTCGTCGGAGATCCGGGTCGCGGCCAGCGCCGTGGCCACCGGTTCCAGGAGCCGCCGTACCTCCATGAGGTCCTGCAGGGCGACCGAGTCGCCCTGCAGCAGTTCCACCGCCCCGCCGAGCCCCTCCAGCAGCAGGCTCGGCTGCAGGCTGGTCACATACGTGCCGTCGCCCCGCCGGACCTCCAGGACCCGCGCGACGGCCAGCGCCTTGACCGCTTCCCGGGCGAGGTTGCGGGACAGGCCCAGCTGAGCGGCCAGGTCCGGCTCCGGGGGGAGCTTCGAGCCCGGCGGCAGGGCCCCGGTACGGATCAGCTCACGTATCTGCTCGATGGCCTTGTCCGTCAGAGACACGCTCATCCCTCCCCTCACCGTGCCCCGTGAGCACGTCCGACCTGATCAGCCCCTGAGTGCGGAGATCGTCCCAGAGGCCGTCCGGGACTTGCTGATCATGGAGTTCCACGTTTCGTATGACCTGTTCCGGATTCCGCATACCGAGGGTGACGTTGATGATACTGGGATGCGTGTACGGGAAGGCGATCGCGGCGGCGGGCAGAGTGGTTCCGTGCGCCGCACAGACCTCGGCGATCGCCCGAGCCCGGGCGACCAGGGCCGGTGGGGCGTCCTGGTAGTCGTACCTCATGCCCTCGGCGGGCCGGTCACGGGAGAGCAGTCCCGAGTTGAAGACACCCACCGCCACCACGCTCTTGCCGAGTTCCCCTGCGGCGGGCAGGACGTCGTCCAGTGCCGACTGGTCCAGGAGCGTATAGCGCCCGGCCAGCATCACCACGTCGGCGGCGGTCTCGCGCAGGAAGCGCGCGAGCATAGCCGACTGGTTCATGCCGGCGCCGATTGCGCCGATCACGCCCTGGTCACGCAACTCCGCGAGAGTGGGCATGGCCTCCTCGGCCGCCTGCCGCCAGTGATCGTCCGGATCGTGCAGGTAGACGATGTCCAGCCGGTCCAGGCCGGTGCGCTCCAGCGTGTCCTCGATGGAGCGGAGCACGCCGTCCTGGCTGAAGTCCCACTGCCGGCGCAGGTCGTCCCGTACGACGAAGCCCTCGGTGTCGACGCCGCGTGGCTCCTCGTTGCGCACCAGCAGCCTGCCCACCTTGGAGGAGATGACGTACTCGTCACGCGGGCGGCCTCGCAGGGCGGCGCCCAGGCGGCGCTCGGAGAGGCCGAGACCGTAGTGCGGTGCCGTGTCGAAATACCGCAGGCCGGCCTCCCAGGCCGCATCGACGGCAGCCCTCGCGTCGTCCACCGGGGTGACGCGGTAGAGGTTGCCGATCACGGACGCCCCGAAACCGAGCTCGGTGAGTTCGACGCATGTGTTCTGGATCTTCCGCTGGTGCAAGACGTGCTCCTGGGATACGTGCGATGGGGCGCCGGTCAGCGTCTGACGTGGGCTGATCCGCCCGCGATGAGCGCCTCGACCTCGGCGAGCGAGGCCATGGAGACGTCTCCGGGCGTAGTCATGGTGAGCGCGCCGTGGGCGGTGCCGTAGGCCAGGGCGCGCTCCAGGCCGGTGTCGCTGAGCAGTCCGTGGATCAGACCGGCGGCGAAGGCGTCGCCGGAACCGATGCGGTCCAGGACCTGCAGGCCGGGCATCCGCGGGCCGGTGACGAAGCCGGTTTCGGCGGACCAGCCGGCCGAGGACCAGTCGTTGACCCCGGCCGAGGGCACGTCGCGCAGGGTCGTCGCCAGCACTTTCGCCTCGGGCAGCAGGCCGGCCACCTCGGCGAGCGCGTCCGCCGCCTCGTCGGCCCCGATGCGCGCCTGCCCCGGATGCGTCCCGGCCAGGCCCAGGGCGCCCACAACGACGTCGGCCTGCCGGGCGAGCCGCAGGTCGACCTCGCGGGCCCGCTCGGCGCCGCCCCGGCCGACCCAGAGACTGGGACGGTGGTTGGGGTCGTAGGAGACCGTGACGCCATGGCGGCGCGCCGCGGCCATGGCCTCGTCCGCGACGTCCACCGTGGTGTCGGACAGGCCGGCGAAGATGCCGCCCGTGTGGAACCAGCGCACCCCGGCCGAGAAGATCGCGTCCCAGTCCACGTCACCCTTCCGCAACTGGGACACAGCGGTGTGCGCGCGATCGCTGACGCCTAGCGCGCCGCGGACTCCGAAGCCGCGTTCGACGAAGTTGAGGCCGTTGCGGGCGGTGCGGCCGATGCCGTCGTCGGGCACCCAGCGGATCAGCGAGGTGTCGACGCCGCCCTGGAGGATCAGGTCCTCGACGAGCCGGCCCACCGCGTTGTCGGCGAGGGCGGTCACGACGGCTGTGCGCAGGCCGAAGCAGCGGCACAGTCCGCGTGCGACGTTGTACTCGCCGCCGCCCTCCCAGACCTGGAAGGTGCGGGTGGTGCGGATCCGTCCCTCGCCCGGGTCGAAGCGCAGCATCACCTCGCCGAGGGCCACCACGTCGATCACGTCGTGCTCCTCTCCACCGCCTCGGCGGTAAGCCGGCGGATCTCCTCGTAGTCGCCCCGCCGAAGGTGGTCGGTGGTGGCCATCCAGCTGCCTCCGACGGCGAGGACCGCCGGGTGGGCGAGGTAGGCGCCCAGGCGGGAAGCGCCGATCCCGCCGGTCGGCACGAAGCGCATCCGGGGGAAGGGCGCCGCGAGCGCCCGCAGCGTCCGCACGCCGCCGAGCGACTCGGCGGGGAAGAGCTTGACGGTGTCGAGGCCCGCCTTCAGGGCGCGCATCAGCTCGGTGGCGGTGGCGATGCCGGGCACCACGGGCACCCCCAGCTCGCGGCACTTCGCGACGACCTCCTCGTCGAAGCCGGGCGAGACCACGAAGCGGGCCCCGGCCGCCACGGCCCGCTCCGCCTGCTCGGGCGTGAGGACCGTGCCTACGCCGACGGCCAGGCCACCGTGGGCGGCCATCTCCTTGAACACCAGCTCGGCGTCCGGTGTGCGGAAGGTGACCTCGGCGCACCGGGCACCACCCGCCGCAAGCGCGTCGGCCAGCGGGCCGGCGGTCGAGACGCGCCGCACCGTCAGTACCGGCATCACTCGGGCTCCGGCCAGTACGGAGGCCAGGTCGGTGCCGCTCATCGGCCGAGCCATCCGCCGTCGACGGGCAGGACGACGCCGTGGACGTAGGCGGCGGCGTCCGAGGCGAGGAAGACCGTGGCACCCGCCAGGTCGTCGGCGTCGCCCCAGCGGCCGGCCGGGATGCGGTCCAGGATCGCCTTGCTGCGTACCGGGTCGTCCTGCAGTGCCTGGGTGTTGTCGGTGGCGATGTAGCCGGGTGCGATGGCGTTGACGTTCACGCCTTGTGGGGCCCACTCGTTGGCCAGCGCCTTGGTCAGTCCGGCGATGCCGTGTTTGGCGGCGGTGTAGCCGGGGACGGTGATGCCGCCCTGGAAGCTGAGCAGCGACGCCGTGAAGATGATCTTCCCTTGGCCGCGGGCCACCATCGTCGCGCCGACCGCGCGGGTCAGCGCGAACTGCGCGTTGAGGTTGACCTGGAGCACCAGCTCCCAGTCTGTGTCGGCGTGTTCGGCTGCCGGGGCACGGCGGATCGTGCCCGCGTTGTTGACCAGGATGTCCACCGGCCGCTCGCGCCCGGCCAGGTCCGCGCCCAGGGCCCGGACGGCCTCGGGATCGGCGAAGTCCGTGCGGATCGCCTCGAACGTGCGGCCCGCGGCGACGACGTCCTTCTCTACCGCGCTGCCGGAGGACTCCAGCGCGGCGCTGACGCCGATGACGTCCGCGCCGGCCTCGGCGAGCGCGCGGGCCATGGCCCGGCCTATGCCGCGCCGGGCTCCCGTGACGACGGCGAGCTTCCCGGTGAGGTCGAACGAGGTCATACGGCGGCTCCCGGAGCGTCGTCGGTGCAGTTCACGAGGATCTTCATCACGTCGCCGCCGCCCTCCAGGGCCTCGAAGGCGGCGGGTGCCTGCGTCAGCGGCACGACCTTGCTAATCAGCCGCTCGGCCGGAATCGTGCCGTCCGCGACGAGTGTCACTGCCTTCTCGAAGTCGGAGCGGTCGTACAACCGGGCTCCCACCAGGGTCAGTTCGCGCCAGAAGAAGCGATGCAGGTTGACCTCGCGGGGCCGGGGGTGGATGGCGACGAGGCAGAGACGGCCGCGTACACCCAGCACGTCGACCGCCGTCTCCACGCCGCCCGCCGCACCGGACACCTCGAAGGCGACGTCCGCGCCCGCGTCGCCGGTCCACTGCCGCACCAGCTCCGGCACGTCGTCGTCGGCCGGATTCCATGCCGTCAGCCCCAACTCCTCGGCGAGCAGCCGGCGGTGAGTGCTCAGCTCCACCACCCGGACCTCGGCGCCCGCGGCCCGTGCGACCAGCGCGATGAGGATGCCGACGGGGCCGCCGCCGACCACGACGACCTTCTCGCCCTCGGCGACCTCGGCCCGGCCCACGTCGTGCACGGCGACCGCTGTCGGCTCGACGAGCGCGGCCCGGTCGAGGGGAAGGGTGTCGGGCAGCCGGATGAGCGTCGAGGCGGGCACAATCCAGCGCTGCTGCATCGCGCCCGGGGAGTCGATACCGATGAAGTCCAGGTGCTGGCAGATGTGTTGATGGCCTCTGATACAGGCCGGGCAGGTGTCGTCCCAGCGCAGCGGCATCACGGTGACCGCGTCACCGGGCCGCCAGCCCTCGACGCCCGGGCCGACGCGTACGACGCGGCCGGACATCTCGTGTCCCAGGACGGCGGGCGCGTGGACCCGGGCGTCCATGTCGCCGTGGAAGATGTGCAGGTCGGTACCGCAGATGCCGACGTAGGCGGGGGCCAGTTCCACCTCGCCGGGTCCGGGGGCGGAGGTTTCGGCGGGAGCCGTGGCCAGGGTGCGGGCAGCGGTGTAACGGACGGCGAGTGTCATCGTGTCGTCAGGGTCCCTTCAGCGCGGACGCCGATGGTCAGCAGCAGGTTGGCGTAGGTACGGGTGTCGGCGGTGACGATCGCCAGCGCCAGGTCGGGCGAGCGGGCGGCGTCGTAGAACTCGAAGCGCCCGAGCGTGTCGACCGGGACGGGCGCCAGCATCGAGCGGTACTCGGCGATGGCCGGCGGCTCCGGTTCGCCATCGGGTGGCACCATCACATGGGCCGACTCGACGGGCAGGGCACGCAGCAGGACGTCGAGCACGGTGGTCACGTCGAGCAGGCCGGGGGCCAGGTTGAGGTGGACGGTTCCGGCGCGCTCTCCGGTGGCGGTGCTCGCGGGATAGTGGCCGTCGGCGAGCAGCACACGGGCACCGTGGCCGGCGCCCGCCAGGGACTCGAGGATCCCGGGGTGCAGCAGTTCCGTCAGAAGCACGGCGTCCCCTCCTTCGTCGGGGCAGGGGTCAGGTGGTAAAAGGCCGTCGCGGTGCCGGCGAGCACCGCGTGTATCTCGGTGCCGGAGCAGCCGTCCAGGAGTTCCTCGACGGTGGCGGCCCAGCGGTTCCAGCCGCCGGCGAGGACGCAGACCGGCCAGTCGGAGCCGAACATCAGGCGGTCGGGACCGAAGGCGGAGAGCAGGGCGTCCCATACCGGGCGGATGTCGTCGACGGTCCACTTCTCGTGGTCGGCTTCTGTGATCAGACCCGACACCTTGCACCGGACCTGGGGATGCCAGCGTGCGCACCTGCCGCGTCCAGTCGGTCAGGTCCTGCCGTGCGAGCGGTGGCTTGCCGGCATGGTCCAGGACGAGCGGCAGTTCGGGGAGCCGTTCCGCGAGACGGATCGCCTGCGGGAGCTGGTGGCTGCGGATCAGCACGTCGTATCCGAGTCCCCGCTCCCCGACCGCTCGCAATCCCTTCTCGACGTCCGGTCGTTGGAGCCAGTGCGGGTCGGACTCGCCCTGCACGAGGTGGCGTACGGCCCGCAGGTACCGGCCTGCCGACCCGGTCCGCAGATCGTCGAGTACGTCGCCGATCGCGGGGGATGTCAGGTCCGCCCAGCCGACGACGGCGCCGATCAACGGGTCGCTGTCGGCCAGGGCGAGAAGGTCGCGTGTCTCGGGCACAGAGGCGATGCACTGGACGACCACCGTGCTCGTCAGTCGCCGTCCGGCGATCGGCCGGGTCGCGGCCGATCGCAGGGCGTGCGAGCTGAAGTTGCGGCGGATCGGCTCGTGGCCCGGATCGTCCAGCCAGGGCTGCGGACGGAGGTCCAGGTTCCACATGTGGTGGTGGGCGTCGACGAGGTCCTGGGCGTCAGACACGGGCGGTCCAGACCGGGCCGTCGGGGTAGGCGTACTCCTTGAGGGACTCGGGGTGCATCTGCGCGCTCAGTCCCGGCAGCGTCGGCGCCAGGTAGTGGCCGTCGGCGATGCGTACCGGGTCGACGAAGTGTTCGTGCAGGTGGTCGACATACTCGATGACGCGGTCCTCGACCGTGCCGGAGACGGCGACGTAGTCGAACATCGACAGGTGCTGCACCATCTCGCACAGCCCCACCCCGCCGGCGTGCGGGCAGACCGGCACTCCGAACTTCGCGGCGAGCAGCAGGATCGCGAGGTTCTCGTTGACACCGCCGACCCGGGCGGAGTCGATCTGCACGATGTCCACCGCACCGGCCTGGAGGAGCTGCTTGAAGACGACCCGGTTGGCGATGTGCTCGCCGGTGGCGACCTTGATGGGGCTGACGGCCTTGCGGACCGCCGCATGGCCGAGGATGTCGTCGGGGGAGGTGGGCTCCTCGATCCAGTACGGGTCGTAGGGGGCCAGGGCGTGCATCCAGTCGATCGCGGGCTGCACGTCCCATCTCTGGTTTGCGTCGACCGCGATGCGGATGCCGTCGCCGACCGTCTCGCGGGCGGTGCGCATGCGCCGTACGTCATCCTCCAGGGACGCGCCGACCTTCAGCTTGATCTGGGTGAAGCCCTCGGCGACGGCCTCGCGGGCGAGGCGGGCCAGCTTCTCGTCGGAGTAGCCGAGCCAGCCGGGGGTGGTGGTGTAGGCGGGGTACCCCTGGTCGAGCAGGCGGCCGATGCGCTGTTCGCGGCCGGGTTCGGCGCGGCGCAGGATCTCCAGGGCCTCCTCGGGGGTGAGGGCGTCGCTGAGCCAGCGGAAGTCGACCTGTACGACCAGGTCCTCGGGAGACATCTCGCCGAGGAAGCGCCACACGGGCTTGCCGGCCCGCTTGGCGGCCAGGTCCCAGGCGGCGTTGACGACCGCGCCGGTGGCCATGTGGATGGCGCCCTTCTCCGGGCCGAGCCAGCGCAGTTGGGGGTCGTGGACGAGGGAGCGCGAGAACGCGCCGAGATCGCCGCAGACTTCTTCGACCGAGAGGCCGACCACGTGCGGGGCCAGGGCCGCGATGGCGGCGGCCTGTACGTCGTTGCCGCGGCCGGTGGTGAAGGCCAGCGCGTGGCCCTCGAGTCCGTCGCCGGCGTCGGTGCGCAGGACGACGTAGGCGGCGGAGTAGTCGGGTTCGGGGTTCATCGCGTCCGACCCGTCCAGGTGCTCGGACGTCGGGAAACGCACGTCCAGCACGTCCAGAGCGGTGATAAGGGCAGAAGCCGGGGAAGCGGACAGGGCGGATGACATGGCGGCAACTCCTGTGAGGGCAGGGGCGATACGGCCCCTTGCGACGAGACGTGGGCGGTGGAGGGTTTCGGGCGGCCTGTACGGCCGCCCGCATCACTCCTGGACCTTGCCGCCCGTGATGCGCGAGATGGTCAGTGCGACCAGGATGATCAGGCCGTTGAGGGCGCCGATCCACTGGGCGGGGACGCCGGCGAGGGTGAGAACGTTCTGGATCATGAAGAGCAGCAGGATGCCGCTGAAGGCGCCGAACATGGTGCCCCTGCCGCCGTTGAGGCTGATCCCGCCGATGACGGCGGCGGCGAAGACGGTGAAGATGTAGCCGTTGCCCTGCGCCGAGGCGACCGAGGCCAGACGTCCGGAGAGCATCAGCCCGGCGAGGGCGGCGAGCACGCTGCCGGTGACGATGACGATCCCCAGCACCCGGTCCGTGCGGATACCGGCCGCCTTCGCCGCGTCGACGTTGCCGCCGATGGCATACAGCGAGCGGCCGAAGCTGGTCCAGCCGAGCACCACGATCGCGACGGCGAACAGCACCAGGCAGATCCAGATGGACGCGGGCATGCCGAACCATTCGGCGGTACCGAGGTAGAGCATCGACTCGGGCAGCTGGAAGAAGGTCTGGCCACCGGAGATGCCCGTGAGGACACCGCGCAGGACGATCAGCATGCCGAGGGTGACGATGAAGCCGTTGAGGCCGAAGCGGATGATCAGCAGGGCGTTGACCACGCCGACGAGCGCGCCCACGGCGAGCGTGACCGGGACCGACCAGGCGCCGGGGAGCAGTCCGAGTCCGTGTCCCGCGCCGGTCGGCACCACCAGCCAGGCCGCGACGCCGGGCGCGAGGCCCATGGTGGACTCCAGTGACAGGTCCATCTTCTTGACGATCAGGATCATCGTCTGGGCGAGGACCAGCAGGGCGATCTCGGACATGGTCTGCAGGACGTTGATGAGGTTGTCGGCCTGCAGGAAGACCGGGTTGACGATCTGACCGACGATCGCGATGACCACGATGGCCGGGACGAGCGCGAGGTCGCGCAGCCGCGCCAGCGGTATCCGGCCGCCGAACAGCGCGCTCCGCTTCGCCTCCGGTTCCGCGGCGTTGGCCGCGACAGTGTCCGCGAGGACGGGTTCCGGCATCACTTCAGGCATACAAGTCCACTCCTTCCATCGCGGCCACGAGGTCGTGGTCGTGCCAGCCGCGGGCGATCTCTGAGGTCACACGGCCCTGGAACATCACCAGGACCCGGTCGCACATGCGCAGGTCGTCGAGCTCGTCGGAGGCGATGAGCACTCCGGTGCCGGTCTCCGCGGTCTCCTCCACCTTGCCCAGGAGGAACTCCTTGGAGCGCACGTCCACGCCCGCGGTCGGGTTGATCAGGACCAGCAGCCGCGGGTCGTCGGCCAGGGCGCGGGCCATGACGACCTTCTGCTGGTTGCCCCCGGACAGCGCGGAGACGGGCAATTCGGGACCGGGAGTCTTGATCGCGAGGTTCTCGATCATGCCGGCGGCGAGCCGGTCTCGGCGGCCGCGGCTGAGGAACCCGCCCTGGCCGAGCCGCTTCGGTACGGACAGTGTGGTGTTGTCCGCGATCGACATGTCGGGAACGAATCCCTGGTGGTGCCGGTCCTGGGGGACGAATCCGGCGCCGGCGGCGAGCGCGGCGGGCACGCTGCCCGGCCGGGGCCGCCTCCCGGCGATCTCCACCTCGCCCGCAGTTGCCGCCCGCAGCCCTACGACGGTCTCGGCGACCTCGGTTCGCCCGCTGCCGGCGGCACCTGCGAGGCCGACGATCTCGCCGGCCCCGACCTGGAAGCTGACGTCGTCGTACCCGTCTCCCCGCAGCGCGCGGACGCCCAGCGCGGCCGTGGCGCCGGGGTCGAGGGTGCCGGCCCGTTCCTCGCGCCGGTCGGCCGCCGCCTCGCCGGTCATGGCGGCGACGAGGTCGGCGCGGCCCAGTTCCGCGACCGGCGCGGTCACGATGTGCCGGGCGTCTCGGAACACCGTCACCATGTCGCAGATCTCGTAGATCTCCTGGAGATGGTGGCTGATGAACAGGAAGGTCACGCCCTGGCGCTGAAGGTCGCGGATGCGGTCGAAGAGGCGGTTGATGGCCGCCCCGTCGAGTTGGGCGGTCGGCTCGTCAAGGATGATGAACCGCGCCCCGAAGGACAGCGCCCGGGCGATCTCGACGAACTGCCGCTGTTCGACGCTCAGTTCAACGGCCGGGGTCTGCGGGTCGACGTCCACCGACCAGGTCGACAGGAGGTCCTGTGAGCGGCGACGGGTAGCCTGCCAGCTGATGAGCCGGTTACGTCCGTGGTCGTGCCGGTTCAGGAAGAGGTTCTCGGCGACGGTCAGCGTGGGGATGATCGTCGACTTCTGGTAGACGCAGGCCACGCGTTCCCGCCAGGCATCGCGGTCGCTGAGCCGGGGGGCCTGCTCGCCGCCGAAGGTCACCGTTCCCTCGTCGGGGGCCTGAAGGCCGGTGAGAACCGACACCAGGGTCGACTTGCCGGCCCCGTTGCGGCCGACGAGCGCATGGGTCTCGCCACGCCTGATGGTGATCCGGGCACCGTTCAGGGCCACGGTCGGACCGAATCGTTTGACCATGCCCGCCGCCTCGACGACGGGCGGGTCCGCCGGGACCCGTCCGTCGTCCGCCGGGGCGGGCGCGGGGGTGACTGCTCGCTCCCCGTCGCTCATCTCAACCGCCTTGTTCTCGTACGCCGTTGCGTTCCCGATGAGAAATCAGAGGGATCAGAGGAATCAGCCGAGGTTGTTGCCCCACAGCGACTTTTCGTCGCTCTTGACGCTGGGCACGCCGCCGTAGGTGCCGCCGTCGGCGGTGACGAGCGGGGCGGAGAGCTGGTCCTCGAGCAGGCCGTCGCGCACCTGGATGATCGTGCTGTCGTGGTCGGTCTTGCCGGGCTTGAACGTCTTTCCGTCGATCGCGGCCTTGAGGTAGTACAGGGCGTACTTGGCGTAGAGGTCGGCCGGCTGGGAGACGGTGGCGTCGATCTTGCCCTCGGCGATGGACTTGAGCTCCTCGGGGATGCCGTCGTTGGAGACGACGAACACGTGCTTCTTGTCCTCGGGGCCGACCAGCAGACCCTTCTTCTTGAGGACTTGGAGGGTGCCGGACAGGGCGAAGCTGGACTGCATGTAGATGCCCTTGATGTCCGGGTTGGCGGTCAGGTCGGTCTGGAGCTTCTGCGCGGCGACAGCGCCGTCCCAGTTGGTGGCCTCGCCGAACACCTTGATGTCCAGGAAGTTCTTCTTCATGCAGTCGTTGAACGCCTCGGTGCGGTCACGGCCGTTGATGGAGGACAGGTCGCCCTGGAGCATCACGACCTTGCCCTTGCCGCCGAGCTTGGTGCCCAGGCACTGGCACGCCTTCTCGCCGTACGCGCGGTTGTCGGCGCGCACGACCATGAACACCTTGCCGGTGTCGGGGCGGGTGTCGACGGTGACGACCGGTATCTTCTTCGCCTCCAGCTGCGCCAAGGTCGGGGCGATGGCGGCGGTGTCCTGCGGGGCCATCGCAAGGCCCTTGACGCCTTGGCTGATGAACGTCTGCGCGTTGGCGGTGAGCTTGGCGACGTCGTTCTGCGAGTTGGTGGTCTTCAGGTCCAGCCCCAGCTCCTTGGCGTACTGGGGCGTGTACTTGATGTAGGAGTTCCAGAAGTCGGTGTCGGAACGCGGGTAGTCGACGCCGACCAGCGGCGTGTCACTCGCCGACGCCGCGGACGTGGAGCCGCTGCCGCACGCGCTGAGCAGCGCCAGTGCGGAGAGGGCGGAAACGGCGGAACAGAGGGCGGTTCTGAGTCTCATCGATGCTTCCTCGCGCCGGTCCCGTAGCGGGAGATGTTTCGCCTCGACGACATCTGTGTATCGCCGCGCGCTAGAGATGGGATGTTTATAGGGGTCCCACTGGCGTGCTGTCCAGCCCTCTGCTCGATTCGCGACGCAATACTGGGTCAAAAACCCCACTAACGAAGAAGAGGGCACCTCTCACGATCTAGATCCATCCCATCAATACTCGCCGCTCGATGACTCGAATTAGCCAGGGAGGCTCGCCAGACATGCCATGTTTAACTGGCCGTAATGCGTGACAAACGCGAGCAAGGAGAGCAAATCGCCTGATCGATCGATGCCTTTCATCCCTGCACGCCAGTTGACATCCCAGGGAGACATGGCGGACCTTCATGCGTAACAAGCGGCGCCCCATGCACAGCAGCCACGCCGACTCGTGTCCCCCTGGCATTCCCCTGTCCTCTTCCGCACCAGGGATGTCTCCATGTCGAGTTCGATCAACAGACGCCACTTCCTGGCCGGCGCCACCTGCGTAGCCGCGGCGGCCGTTGCCGGAGGTGTGTGCAGTGCCGGCATCGCCCAGGCGGCGCCCAGCACCTACACGCCCGACTGGAACTCGGTCGACCAGCACCCGCCGGCTCCGGAGTGGTTCCAGGACGCGAAGTTCGGGATCTACTTCCACTGGGGCGCCTTCAGCGTCCCCGCCTTCGACAACGAGTGGTACCCGCGCAGCATGTATCAGGCGGGCAGCAACGCCAACCAGCACCACATCGCGACCTACGGCCAGCCGTCGGCGTGGCCGTACCACAACTTCATCAACGGAGCGCGGGACCTGGCGGGCAACACCGTGAAGTTCGCGCCGAAGCTGAAGTCGGCCGGCGGGAAGTTCGACCCCGACGAGTGGGTGCAGCTGTTCGTCGACGCCGGCGCCAGGTTCGCCGGCCCGGTCGCCGAGCACCATGACGGCTTCTCCATGTGGGACAGCCAGGTCAACGAGTGGAACTCGGTGAACAAGGGCCCTGGTCTTGACCTGCTGCGGCTGTTCTCCACGGCCATCCGCGCCAAGGGCCTGAAGCTGCTGGTGGCCATGCACCACGCGTACAACTTCAACGGCTTCTACGAATACGTCCCCGCGCAGACGGACGGCAGCCTCAAGAAGCTCTACGGGCAACTGGGTTCATCCGCGGAGAACCAGCTCTGGTTCGACAAGCTCAAAGAGGTCATCGACCGCGCCCAGCCCGACATCCTGTGGCAGGACTTCAAGCTGGACGCCGTCGACGAGACACAGCGCCTGAACTTCCTGTCGTACTACTACAACCAGGCCAACAGCTGGGGCCGTGAGGTCGTCGCCACCTACAAGGACGGCATGAACGGCAAGGGCGAGGTCTTCGACTACGAACGCGGCGGCCCGGCCGACCTCACCACCCCGTACTGGCTGACCGACGACAGCATCTCCAGCAGCAGCTGGTGCTACACCCAGGGCATCGGCTACTACAGCATCCAGCAGATGCTGCACTCGTTCATCGACCGGGTCAGCAAGAACGGCAACGTGCTGCTGAACATCGCACCGATGGCCGACGGCACCATCCCCCAGGCGCAGAAGGACATCCTGCTCGGTATCGGAGACCACCTGAAGCGCTTCGGCGAGTCGGTGTACGCGACCCGCGCCTGGACGGCGTACGGCGAAGGCCCGACGAAGATGGGAGGCGGCGCGTTCACCACCCCGCACGCCGGTACGCCGCAGGACATCCGCTTCACCCGCAACAAGGCCAACAACGTCCTGTACGCCACCGTCCTGGGCTGGCCCGGCAGCTCGCTGACGATCAAGACCCTGAGCTCGGACCGGATCAACCTCTCCTCGCTGACCTCGGTCAAGCTCCTCGGCTCCACCGCCGGCACCTACATCGACCTGCCCACGCCGACGCAGAGCTCCTCGGGCCTCACGGTCACCCTGCCGTCCTCGGTCCCGTACAGTGCGGGCGTCTACGTCCTGAAGCTGGCTTTCTCCGGCACGATCCCGGGGCTTCTGCCGCTCGCCGGCGCCATCGCCTTCAAGGACGTCAACTACACCGGCGACTCCGCCGTGCTCACCGTCGGCGACTACACCGAGGCCGAACTGACCGCGGCCGGACTGGGCGCACGCACCCTCTCCTCCCTCCGGCCCGCTCCCGGCTACCAGGTCATCGGCTACTCCGGGGACAACTTCACCGGCACCTCCTGGACCTTCACCGCCGACAACTCCGACCTGCGGGTCACCGGCAACAACGACCAGATCACCTCGCTGAGGGTCCAGTTCAACCCGGCGACGTACTTCCGGATCACCAACGTCACCAACGGCCTCGCCCTGGACAGCGGCGGCAACGTCGCCTCCGGGTCCAACCTCAAGCAGTGGACCTGGGACGGCAGCTCCAACCTCCAGTGGCGGGCGGAGGCGGTCGGAGGCGGCTACTACAGGCTGGTCAACCGCACCAACGGCATGGTCGCCGACGGCTGGGGCGCCACCGCCGACGGCTCCGCAGCCAGACAGGCCCCGTGGAACGGTGGCAGCAACCAGCAGTGGACGATCACCCACCGGGGCGGCGACCGCTACTCGATCGCCAACCGCACCACCGGCCTGGCCCTCGATAGTGGCGGCAACGTCGAATCGGGTTCCATCACCAAGCAGTGGACCTACGGCAGCAGCACCAACCTGCAGTGGACCTTCACCGTGCTATAGCCGGCGGAGCGCGCTGCCGGGCGAGGGCGCGGCACCGAGTGCGCTGACCTACCGGGGGGGGCGATGTGAGCGACCAGGGGGATGTGGAGGAGGGCCTCGACGACTTCGCGAACGGTCTGCGGCAGGTGGATCGCGGTGTCGACGCGCTAGGTGCCCGGGTCGAGGTGGTGCACGACGAGGTCGTCGCACTGCGCGGCCAGTTCAGGACCGTCGCCGCCGAGCTGAGCGACGTCTCGCACACGGTCGACCGGGTCGAGGACTCTGTACGCCAACTGGGGCGAAAATTTGATGAGTTCACCGATCAATACGCTAAGGACCAGGCGCGGACGCTGGCGGAGGCCGAGCTGACGCGACTCACCATCGACTGGCACGCGCGGTTCGAGCAGCGCCGCAAGACCCGGGCCCTGGCACACGGCCTCGTGCACGCTCTGACCAAGGGACGCCCTGGAACGGGACGTGGTGGACAAGGACCTGGTAGCCGCGTGCGCCCAGGAACGCATGCTCATGGAGCCGGACTTCTGGCTCGGCCCGGCCATGGTGTCCCTCGCGGCCCGGCACCTGCACAAGGCGCCGCAGATGCGCCGCGCCCGCGCCCAGGCCTACTCCCTTGACCAGGCCCGCTCCAACCTCTTCTTCACCTTGACCTGCACGCGCCTGGGCGAACTGGATGAGGCCGCCCGCTGGATGGACCGCTATTTACAGTCGCTTGATCCCTACGCCCTCGACGAGGACTTCCACGTCGTCCTCGACGCCGTCGCCTGCAACGAACTGGGCGCGCAGGCCCACGCCTACACCCGCCAGGCCATGGAGCGCTGGCTGGACCGTCTCGGCCTGGCCCAGGCGTCCACGCTCACCAACCAAGTGGCCCACCACATGGGCGAGTTGGGCGAAGAGCTGCCCGAGAAGCGCTTCGAGGAGCTGAGCCGGGTGTGTGCCGGGGACTGGGACGAACTGCGCCGCGGATGGGAATGGGCAACCATCCCGGCGGCCACGCTCACCCATCTCCACCGCGCGTTCCCCGGGGACCAAGACAAGGACCCGGCCGGGCACGCGGCCAGCGCCCTCGACGCCCTCATCGACCGACACGACGCCGACGAGGCCACGCTCGCGTCGCGTATGCGCTACCTGGAACTCGTCGTCGAGCACGGCGGCGACGAGAAGGCGGCGTCAGGAGCACACGGTGCAACAGGCCGCCGCCACCCCGGTGGATCTGCGCACCTTGCTGGTCAACGCCGTGTTCGTCCCGGAATCAGTACGCCTTGGAGAGGAGGCGCGCCTGCTGGCGCTGCGCGCGGTGTGGCCCCAGATGCTGAGCGCTTCCCATGCCTACATCGAACACTCACGGTCGCTGCTGCCCCCTCAGATCGACGTCACATGGGGTGAGTGGCGGCGTCCCCTGCCCGCTGACCCGGCCGTCACGGTGCCGGAGCAGCTACTGGTGAACGAGTTGCGGAGCCTGATCGAGGACCGCACCCGCCAGCAGGTCGAGTCGGTCCGGCTCAACCGGGTCCGGATGATCACCGCGGCCTCCATGTCGCTGGCGAGCGCCGTCACGGCGTTCCTCGTGCCGCGGGGTACACCGCGGGTCACCGTGATCCTCCTGGCGATCGCCGCCGTCTTTTGGCTGATCGCCGAGTGGCGGCGGGTTCCCGTACGCAAGCAGGAACTGAGCCGCGAGGGACGGGACAATGCCCGCGCCGGCACCGCCGCCCTGAGCCGGGCTCTGGGTCAGCGCACCGTGTTTTTCACGGCCTGGCGGGAGAACCTCGACGAGGCGCCGGGGCTGGAGTCCTGGGGCGAGCGGGCTTGGCGTGGCGAGGCGGGCGCACTCGAAACAGGTGCGGGGGAGACCCTCACCGGGAAGGAGCCCAGGAATGAACGGTCCCCAAGAGGGCCGCCGGTTCGCCGGGCCCCGTGACCGTTTCGAACTGGTCCGTCACGTGGGCAGCGGCGGATTCGGGCACGTGTGGCTGGCACGCGACGCAGTCCTCGCCCGTGAAGTCGCCCTGAAATTCCCCGCGTTGGACAAGCTGGTGGGCCCGCGGCCGGATCCCGTACGCGTCGCGAGCGTGCGCGGCCGGTTCGAGCGCGAGAGCCTGATCGCTGCCAAGGTAGACAGCCCATACGTCGCCAGGATCTACGACTGCCACATGAGCGGCGCCGACCCGTTCCTCGTCATGGAGTACGTCGACGGGCAGCCTCTGACCGACTGCGTGGGCCCCAAACCTCTGCCACTGGCCCGAACCTGCCGCTGGAGCGGCCAGATCGCCCAGGGACTCGCGGCCGCTCACGACAAGGACGTCGTACACCGTGACATCAAGCCGGGCAACGTACTCGTCCGCGAGGCCGAAAGCGACGTACGCATCGTCGACTTCGGCCTGTCCCGCTTCGTCGATGTCACCGAGACTCGCAGCCATGCTGGCACCCCCCTGTACATGTCGCCGGAACGGTGCCGTGCCGAGCCGGGCGACGAGCGCAGCGACCTGTACTCACTGGGCTGCGTGATGTACGAGATGGTCACCGGCTGGCCGCCTTTCGGCGACGACCGCGCCGATCCGATCGCCCTCGCCCTGGCGCACCAGGACACGGTGCCCAAGCCCCCACGCGTGCAGGCGGCGGGTGTCCCCGCACGACTCGACGAACTGATCATGGCGCTGCTCGCAAAGGACCCGCGGCAGCGTCCCGAGAACGCACGCACGGTCGTGCACGCGATCGCGGAGGTGGAGCGCCGCCTCGATGAGGCCATGGAGGAGCGACGTGCCGCCCCTGACCTCGGGGTACCCCGGCGCGACAGCGGTTTCGCCAGCCAGCTCAGCGCGGCCGACCTCGAGGTCCGGCGGCTGGCCCGGGAGCACGGCCTAGACCACCCCCTCGTCGTCACCGCCCGCATGGATCTGGCCGACCTCACCGGCCGTAGCGGCGACGTGCGCGGTGCCGCCGAACTGTACGACCGGCTCGGCCGGGACTGCAGCGATTGGTTCGGCCCGGGCCACACCCGCACGCTCGACGCCTTCGAAGGCATGGCGCGCTGGGTCGAGGGCGAGTGAGATCACACCTGGTGTGATCACCCCTTCCCAATCACGCTGTGACTGGGGGTGTCAAACACACAGCCCGACAAGGATCTTGCCCCTCTGCTCCGCCCGTCGCGGCCCGCTGACCCTCTCCTTTGCCAGCAGTGCGGATGCGATAAATCATCCGGCCTGATCACAACCTTGATCACTGTTCTGGCCGTACCCACCGCTCGTCCCCTATCTTCACGCAGACAGGGCAGGGGCGGCATCATGATCCGCCATGCTGCTCCGCCTGGCCTACCTCGCCGCGACCAACACCTTCGCGCTCCTGCGCCTGCTCCCGATGCGCGACCGCAACAAAGACACCGGAGCGTCACACAGCGTGATCGACACCTACGGATGCCGGCAGAGGGCACAACCGGCCACCGCTCGGGCCCCGCGCCGCGTACGCTGGCTGCCATGACGACGCACGACGAGCGCCAGCGGCCCGGCCCTCACGACGCCGAGCCGGGGCGGGAGTCGGCTGCCGGGGCCACGCACCGGCAGCGCTGGGCGCCCGAGGCACGGCAGCTGCCGCGGCGGCTAGAGGAACTGCGCGGCCCGTGCGCAGGCGTCGTCGAGCTGCCGCTGCACGTGGCCTGGTCTGGACTGCGCGCCTACGACCTCGCGGACGAGAAACTTCTCCTCGGCCTCTACCGAACCGTCCTGACCAGCGGCTTCCACGACGACTACACGACATTCCTGAACGCCGACCTGCTCCGCGCGCACTGGCCCCGGCTGCGCCGCATGATCGGCCGCGGCGTCCGCACCGCCTGGGAGAACGCCTTCCCCCAGCTGCGCATGACGGCCACGGCGGCATCGGCGGATGCCGCAGCGTGAATCTGGACGAGGTCCCCGCGCACCACCGGCGGCTACTCACCGATGCCCTTCAGCTGGGGAGCAGATACGGGCTGGCGCTGATGGGCGGCTACGCCGTGCAGGCGCACGGGCTGGTACACCGTCCCAGCCAGGACCTGGACTTCGCCACCATCCACCCCGCCCCGATGCAAGAGATCATCACCACGCTCACCGGCGGGCTGACCGCCCGCGGCTGGGACATTACCGTCATCGACATCCAGCCGCTCAAAGCCCGCTTCCTGGCCGCCGACCCCATCAGCGGCCACGCCTGCGAAGTCGACGTGCTCAAGGAAGCCCTGTGGCGGCCGCCCGTCGTCCTCGACGTCGGCCCTGTACTCGCGCTGGAGGATCTGATCGGCACCAAGGTCCGCGCGCTCGCCGACCGGGGATTGCCCCGCGACTTCATCGACGTCCACGCCGCCCGCGACCTCTACACCACCGCCGACCTGGAAAACCTCGGCGCCCGCCACCCCGACGAATTCGACCTCACCGAACTCCACGACCGCCTCGAAACCCTGGAATGGGTCAGCGACACGGAGTTCACCGCCTACGGCCTCACCACCAAACAGATCACCGCCCTGCGCGCATGGGCCCAGGAGTGGCTCGACGGCCTCGCCCAGCGCCTCGCCGAAGGCACCCACGCCGACGGCGACGACGACCCGTACGATCTCTGAGCGGCGGGACCGCTGCGCGCGCCGGGCTGATCGGCGCCCGGAGTGCCAATCATGGTGCTAATCGCCCACAGAGTCGCCGCCCGCCCTTGGCGCGCTCACACGGGAAACGCACTGGTCACCGCGGATGTGACGGGCTTGGTGGTCGCGTGTGGTCGCAGGCTGGAGATGTCGGCACTTCCTCCGCCTCCTGGAGGCGATCCTCATGCGTACCGCCCTCGGCCGCGGCCGTGTCTATCGCCGGTGTGGCTGCCGCGACACCCAGCGCCACCAGCTCGGCGCTCGCTGTCCTCACCTGCTCACCGACAGCGAGCACGGAACCTGGACCTTCGCCGTCGACATTCCCAGTCCCGACGATCATCGGACGACCGTCCGCAGGGGCGGCTTCGACAGCCACGAGGCCGCCGAGGCCGCGCTCCGTCGATTCCTGGAGTGTGAGGCCGGCGGGTTCAACGGCGACCCCGACCAGACTGTGGCCGAATATCTGAACACCTGGCTGGCCGCCAAGGCTGGTGCTCAAGCCGACCACGATGGCCCGCTACCGCGACTACGTCCGCAACGACCTCATCCCGGCCTTCGGCAGCCTCAAGCTGGACGGGCTCGGACACCGGCACATCTCAGCCTTCGCCACCGGCCAGCTTGCTGCCGGCCGTGGACGGACCACCCTCTACCGGTGCCTGGCCACCCTCTCCAGCGCGCTCGGCGACGCGGTCCGGCAACACCGCCTCCCGCACAACCCGGCCAGTCCCCCCGCCCTGCGCCGACCGCCGTCGCCGGAGCGGCGGATCTGGACCGCGAAGGAGGCTGCCCGCTTCCTCGCCCACTGCCGCCAGGCCGACCCCGAGATGGCCGACCTGTTCGAGTTCCTCATCGGCACCGGCATGCGCAAGGGCGAAGCCCTCGGCCTCCACTGGAACGACGTCCACCTCGACGAGGGCGTTGTTTACGTGCGCTCCACGCTCTCCGCAGTCGACAACAACCGGCTGGTCATCACCACACCGAAGACCCGATCGAGCCGCGGCTGGGTGGCCATCTCACCCCGCGTCGCCGCCGCCCTCCGGCATCGGGCACGATCAGCACCCCAAACCCACAGCGACCCCGCCGATCCGTTCGCCGGGCTGGTCTTCTGCTGGCCCGACGGCCACCCGCTCGGACCGCACCTCGTGCTCGACCGGCTCCACCGGCTCTCCGAGGAAGCTGGCGTCCCGCGGATCACCGTGCACGACCTGCGGCACCTGGCCGCCACGATCACCATCACCGCCGGCGTCCCCCTCACCGTCGTCTCCAAGACCCTGCGGCACTCCACCCTGTCCACCACCGCGAACCTCTACAGCCACCTCACCCAACAGGCCGCCCGCGAAGCCGTCGACACCATCGACCACACCCTCACCGGAGCCGAGAAGACCAGCAGTCGGACGGACCGGCCGGCGTGGCTGCGACCACCACGCGACCACATCCGTCGCCTCCACGAGGCCGTCCGCCGGCTCCGCTCCCCCGCCCCGCCCGCCTTCAGCACCACCGCGAACCAGCCCCAACCCTGGCGTGCGACCACACTGCGACCACCACACCCCGGGACGCACGAAAGGCCGCCTTCCCATTTCTGAAAAGGCGACCTCCGACCTGCGAAAAGCAGAGTCGGGACGACAGGATTTGAACCTGCGACCCCTTGACCCCCAGTCAAGTGCGCTACCAAGCTGCGCCACGTCCCGATGCTCGTATGACCTGGGGTTTCCCCTGGCCGAACGCGCACGGAAACCATACCGCACTCCGGCCCGTGGTCGCTCACGGCTTCTCGTCTCGATGACATGCCGGCGGCCGCCGCCTGGACCCGGCATGTCCCCACCACCTGCGCATACGGGCCGTCGAGCGCACACGCGCGGGGTCAGCGGGAGACGTCGTCGGCCCGCTGTGCAGCGTGTCAGTCGGCTGCCGGCAGTCCCAGCTCCGGATACGTATCGAGCAGGCGGCTCGGTGCGGCCTGGCGCCAGGAGTCGGCGAGGATGTCGTGCAGCTCGCCGTCGTCCTCGAGTGCGCCCAGCCGCACACGGACCCACGCGAAGCCTGCCTCGTGGTCGGCGATCCAGAACTTCGCCGGCTCCGAGAGGACCAGCTCGTCGCGTTCCTCCTTGGGGCAGCGGACTGCGATGGACGTCTCATCCTCGGGCAGCGTGGCGAACATCTTTCCGGCTACGCGGAAGGTGGGCATGGCCCAGGCGATCTTCTCCGTCGTATCCGGCAGCGAGAGGGCGATGCGGCGTACGTCGTCTGCGTCTGGCATGACACGAACCGTAGCCAAAGCCGCTGACATTCCCCGTCGGAGTCGGAAAGCGTCACACGCCCCCTCGTTGAGGGCCGTCATCCGCCCTCCCTACTGCGTCACGCGCCGGGCTGCACCGCCTCGTGCCCTACATGCTTGTAGAACAGCGTCGTCGGATGCAGGGTCCCGGCCGGGTCCGTCGCGAAGTCCGGGATCACGCCGGCCTGGGTCCAGCCGGCCGCGCGGTACAGCAACTCGGCGGGGCTTGCCGTCTCGGTGTCGAGGATCAGCAGGGTCACGCCTGCGGCGGCCGCCTCACGTTCCGCGGTGGTCAGCAGGGTGCGGCCGAGCCCCTGGCCGCGTGCCGCGCGGTGCACCATCAGCTTGTTGATCTCGGCGCGGTGCCGGCCGTTGGGCTTGTCCACGAAGGCGACGCTGACCGTACCGATCACGCGGTCTCCATCCCGTGCGGTCCAGACGGCGAGGCGGTCGTCCGCCACCGCGGGGACCAGGCTCCGCCACCACTCGGCGGCCGCGGCCGGGTCGAAGGGGGCCAGGAACCCGAGCGACGAGCCGCCGGCCACGACGTCGCTGAGGAGATCACCCAGGGCGTCCGCTGCGGCGACGAGTTCCGTCGACGACAGCCGCTGTATCCGCGTCCGTGTCCGCGTCATGGCGCCACCACCATCAGCGCGTACCGCACCGCGTTCGGCCCGGGGCAGTGGAAACGGGTCGGCCCCCACACCCGGAAGCGCAGGCAGTCACCGCTGTCCAGGACGTGTTCGTCGCCCTCGGCGGTGAGGTGCAGCGTCCCCTCGAGGACCCAGACGTGCTGCTCCAGGCCCGGCACGGAAGGCCGGTCGTACGCGATGTCCGCGCCCGCCTCGAGCCGACCCTCCACGATCTCACCGCGCAGGCCCGCGAGTGGCGGCGACACCGATCGCCGTACGAATCCGGAGGCGCTGTCCGTCCACACCGCCTGGTCGGCCGCGCGCACCACCTGGGCCGGTTCCGCCTCCACCTCACTCAGCAGCTGCGACATGGTGCGCTGGTAGACGGCGCAGATCCGGTTGAGAAGAGAGGCCGTGGGGCTGATCTCCGCGCGCTCCGCGCGGGACAGCGTCGAGCGACTGATTCCGGTGCGTTCTGCCAGCTCGCCCAGCGACCAGCCTCGTTCGGCGCGCAGTTCCGCCAGGCGCGCCGCGAGTCGGACGTCCACCGGGTCGGCGGCGAGCACACTCACGTCTTGTTTCATATTCGGGATTCTATCCCAGATGTGAAACAGGACTTATATGAGCCAGGCCACGGTCAGATGCCGCCGTCCTCCCGGGCCTGGAGCTGTTCGGTCAGCTCCGCCGCCATCGACTTGATCGTCTCGAGCCCGGCCCTCCCCCAGCGCCGCGGCTCCGTGTCCACGACACACACAGTGCCTAGTGCGGTGCCAGTGCGATCGATGAGCGGAGCGCCCATGTACGAGCGGATCCCGATCTCGTCGACGACCGGGTTCCCGGCGAACCGCGGAAAGTCGCAGACGTCCTCCAGGACGAGCGCCTTGCGTCGGACGACCACATGGGGGCAGTACCCATGGTCTCTAGCCATATAGCGGCTCACCCCATGTGCCCCGGCCCCATGTGTCCCTGCCCTAAGTGCCCTATGCACCCCTTCAATACCGGCGTGCCCGCCGCCGGGCACATGCAGTCCCGCAAAGAACTGGCGGTCCTCGTCGATGAAGTTGACCATGGCGTACGGCGCCCCGGTCACCTCTGCCAGCCGGTCCGCGAACGCGTCGAGCGCCGGCTCGGGCCGCTGCCCCAACCCGAGCGAGCGCAGCCGCTGCATCCGCGCGGGGGCCTCGTTGTCGACAGGCGTCAGCAGGAGAGGGGCCGCGGAGGCGGGCGGGTGGTACCTCATGTGTGGGCTCCATGGGCTCCGTGGCTGGGCGCGTGGGACGGGGCGTGGGCCAGCAGATGCTTGACGAGGGTCAGCAGGGTCTGGATCGCGGAACTGGAGATCCGCGCGTCGCACCGCACCACGGGCACCCGGGGATCGAGGTCTATCGCGGCACGTACCTCCTCGGGGTCGTAGCGGTACCCGCCGTCGAAGTCGTTGATCGCGAGGATGAACCCCAGGCCGCGCTCCTCGAAGAAGTCGACGGCAGGGAAGCAGTCCTGCAGCCGCCGGGTGTCGGCGAGGATCACCGCCCCGAGAGCACCCTCGGACAGCTCGTCCCACATGAACCAGAACCGCTCCTGCCCAGGCGTACCGAACAGGTAGAGCACATGCTGCGGGTCGAGGGTGATGCGCCCGAAGTCCATCGCGACGGTCGTCTCGACCTTGTTCTCGATGCCCTCCAGACTGTCGGTCGCCGCGCTGACCGTGGTGAGCAGCTCCTCCGTACTGAGCGGCGCGATCTCGCTGACCGCGCCGACGAAGGTGGTCTTGCCGACCCCGAACCCGCCCGCGACAAGGATCTTCAGCGCGGTCGGGAAGGCGTCAGAGCTGTCGTCGTAGTCCATCGAGCACTGCCTCCAGCAGGGACCGGTCAGTGGGGTTGTGGTAGAAGTCGGGGGGCTTGGTGGTGAGCGCCCCGCAGTCGACGAGGTCGGAGAGCAGGACCTTCGTGACGGCTGCGGGAAGCTTCAGGTGGCCCGCGATCTCCGCGACCGAGAGCGGGCCCTTGCACAGGTCGAGGACCTGCCGGTGCTCTGGACCGAGATAGCCGAGGGGCTTGGTTCCGGTGGTCATGAACTGCGACAGCAGATCCAGGGCCGCGGACGGACGCGTCCGGCCGTTGCTGACCGTGTAGGGGCGGACGAGCCGTCCGGCCGCCCCGTCCAACCACGGCCCGTCCTGCGGCGCCGCCACGCTCAAGGCCTCATCGCCGAAGGATCGGCGACGGGCTGCCGGGGTGCTGTCACCAGATACGGACGGACGCTCTTGACCAGCATCGCCATCTCGTAGCCGAGCACGGCCGCATCCGCCTCGCGCCCGGCGAGTACGGCCAGGCAGGTGCCGGAGCCCGCGGTGGTGACGAACAGCAGGGTGGAGTCGAGCTCCACGACGACCTGGCGCACCTCCCCGCCGTCCCCGAACCGGACGCCCGCACTGCGGCCCAGCGAGTAGAGACCCGACGCGAGGGCGGCCATGTGGTCCGCGCTGTCGGGGTCGAGGCCGTGCACGGACTTCACGAGCCCGTCGGAGGAGAGCAGCACGGCGCTCCTGGTGTGCGGCACGCGCTGCACGAGGCCGCTCATCAGCCAGTCGAGATCGGAAACATGGCCGGTCGGCACATCGCTCGCCATGGGGGGATCGACTCCTTGGGGTAGTACGAAGGTCTGCGGGAGCGGGAGATTGCGGGACATGTGTGCGGGACATGCGTGGGGACATGTGGGCCGTGGGGACATGTGGGGTGGAGCGCGTCAGCCGGCCGGTTCGCCCCCGTCGTGCCGGGCGCTGGGACGGTGATCGGGACGGTGATCGGGACGGTGGTCGGGTGCCCGATCGCCTGCCTGGTCGCGTGCGTACTGCGCCTCGGCCAGGCCGATGCCGCGCCGGAACGCGGCCATCAGCCCCGGGTCGTGGCACACGAGTTCCTCATCGCGGCGGGGGACGGGCCCTTCCCGAAGCTGCGGCACTATGTGCTGCTGGGCACGGCGCTTGGGAAGCTGGGGCCGCTCCACTGGGGTGGTGCGCATCGCTTCCGAGCGGGGCGTGAGCAGGGTGGAGGCGTGCTCCGCCGGGGCCTGCCGCTCCTCGGACCGGATGCCGGGCAGGGCTTCGGCGATGTTGGGGCGGGTCTTGCGAGCTCCGCGAACGGGCAGGGGCGCGAGGCCTCTGCTCGTCGCGGGTTGAGCGGCGGGTGCGGCGGGCTGAGTGGTCGTCGTATCGGCCGGTGCATGGGCCGGGAGAGCCAGAGTTCCGTTGGCGGAGGCCATGGACGGCTCGGTCCCGTCGGGCGACGGCGCGGGCCGGGGGGCCGTCCCATCCGGCTGCGGCAGGATCCGGGGCCAAGGCTGCGACCCGACGTCCCGGGGCTGCGTCGGCTCATCGGGCTGTGTCGGATCCTGTGACCGCGCCGGTTCCTGGGAGGACGGTGCCGGTTCCTGGGGCAGTGCCGGTTGCGGTTGCCCCTGCCGTTGCCGCGGGACGGCGATGCGCGTGCCGTGCGCCGGCACAGGGGCCTCGGCTACGGTGACCGGCTGCCGCCCCTGCACCCCCACCGTGTCGCCGCCGGTGCCGCGGTTCCCCGTCGGCCGCGGCACGCCGGGCACGGCCGGTGCCTGGAGGTCGCGCGCCTGTGGCTGGTCCGGCTCCGGCTCCGCGCCGAGCAGGTCCTGAGGTACGACGATGACGGCCTGCACGCCGCCGTAGATGTTCGTCCCGAGCCGCACCGCGATGCCATGCCTTCGGGCCAGTTGGGAGACGACGAACAGGCCGATCCGACCGTCCTGGAGGAGGCTAGCCACGTTGACCTGGTCCGGGTCGGCGAGCAGGGCGTTCAGCTTGTTCTGCTCGGTGACGGGCATGCCGAGGCCGCGGTCCTCGACCTCGACGGCAAGGCCGGAGGTGACCTTGCCCGCGCTCAGCAGGACCTGGGTTCCCGGGGCGGAGAACGCGGTGGCGTTCTCGACGAGTTCGGCCAGCAGATGGATGACGTCGGCGACGGCGTGCCCGCGCAGCGTGCCGTCGATGGGCGGCACGAGCTTCACGCGCGAGTACTGCTCGACCTCCGCGATGGCCGAGCGCAGGACTTCGGTCATGGAGACCGGATTGGTCCACTGGCGGCGGGAGACCGCGCCACCGAGCACGGCGAGGTTCTCCGCGTGCCGGCGGGTGCGGGTGGCCAGATGGTCGACGTGGAAGAGCCGCTTGAGCAGTTCGGGGTCCTCGACGTCGTTCTCCAGGTCGTCGAGGATCGTGATCTCGCGGTGCACGAGCGACTGGAGCCGCCGCGCGAGATTGACGAACACCTCGACCTTCTGCTCGCTTCCGGCCTGGCTGGAGAGCTGGGCGGCCTGGACCACGGAGGCCACGGCCACGTCGTGGGCGCGGGAGAGTTCATCGGCGAGCTGGGCGAAGTCGTCGCCCGTCGGGGCGCCCTGGGCAGGCGTACGACGAGCCGGCGGCGGGCCGTCGCCCCGGCGCAACGACTCCACGACGTCACGCAGGTCGGACTGGTTTCGGGCGGCTGTGCGGCGCAGGACACCGACGTGGTCGCGGACGGTCCTCGCCGCACGATCGGCCGCGACGGCGGCGATCACGATGCCCGCCAGCGTGACCCCGACGGCGCCGGAGAGCACGGCCCACAGCGTGGGGCTCGGCGCGACACCCGTCGACCGGACGGTGCACAGCACGGCGGCGCACGCGCTCAGGGCGACCGCGACGGGTGGCAGTACCGCGATGCGCAGCAGCTGCGGCCGTATGGGCGTCTCGGGCAGCTGCGGCACGGTACGGCCGCCCGGATTGCCGTGCCGCCCGCCTTCACGGCGGTCTGCACGTGCGGCCGGTGCACGAAGGTGAGACATCAGCGTCCTAGTACGAATGCTTCGAGTGCGTGGGTGTGCTTCGGGGTGCTTCGGGGGTGCGTGGAGGTACTTCGCGTTGCTTGGGGTACGTCGGAGTGGTGCGGAGTGGGCCGTGGTGCGCCTGTGCGCTCCGACGTGCGGCGCGACTCAGGCATGCGGCATCGCAGTGCGGTGCGTGAAGCCGGACAAGGCCCTGCGTCGCGCGACGAACACTGACGGTAGTCGCCAACTCATCATGTGCGGCGGGCAGTTGACAAACTCAGGCGAGCAACGTCCCGCTCTGGTATGACGCTTCGGATGACAGTACGAAATTCATTCCGGACTGGTGTTCGCAGCGGCTCCGGACTCCGTCGAGCCGCCACCACACCACGTCCGGCCGGATCTGAACCCGCTGAGAGAAACGGTGCCCATGACCGACCACGTGACCACGCCCGAAACCGCCGCGAACGAGAAGATCGACACCTCGGTGCCGCACTCGGCCCGTATCTGGAACCACTGGCTGGGCGGCAAGGACAACTACCCCGTCGACCAGGAGGCCGGCGACGCATACAGCGCCGCCTTCCCCGACATCGTCACCATCGCCCGAAGCAGCCGCGCGTTCCTGCGGCGCAGCATCCACTACCTGGTCGCTGAGGCGGGTGTCCGGCAGTTTCTCGATGTGGGATCCGGCCTGCCGACCGTGGACAACACCCACGAGGTCGCTCAGCGGATCGCGCCGGCGGCCAGGATCGTCTACGTCGACAACGACCCTCTGGTGCTCGCGCACGCCCGCGACCTGCTCGGCTCCACCCCACAGGGGGCGACCGCCTACGTGGACGCCAGCCTGTACGAGCCGGACCGTATCCTGGCGGCCGCCGCCGAGACGCTGGACCTGACGCGGCCGACGGCCCTGATACTCAGCGGCATCCTGGGCCACGTAGCGGACTACGATCAGGCACGCTCCATCGTCCGCCGGCTGATGGACGGTCTGCCGCCCGGGAGCTATCTGTCCGTCAACGACGGTTCGCGGGGCACCGATCCGGCCTACGAGCAGGCACAGGACGGCTACAACGAGACCGGCGCGGTCGCGTACTTTCTGCGGCCCGTCGAACAGATTGCGGCGTTCTTCGACGGATTGGAGCTCGTGGAGCCGCGAGTCGTCTCGGTTCCGATGTGGCGGCCGGAGGAATCGTCATCCGGCGAACCGGTGCCGATCGGTCAGCACGGTGGTCTCGGCCGCAAGCCCTGACCTCGCCGCGGCCCGATCGCGGCTGCGGCCGCTCCGTGAGCGCACGGGTGGTCATGGTGATGGGCGGGTGGGACCGCGCCGTACGGCTCCGTCCCACCCGCCACGTGCAGCTCTTCGGATCAGGCCTCCGCGAGCAACCCGTCGTGCGGCTGGTGAAATACGCGACCGTCAGCGGCGCGGACCGCGGTCGAGGCGAGGCGCCCCAGGTCGACGTGGAGCCGCGTCACGAGAAGGGTCGTCGCGGTCATGTCCAGGAGCATGACCTCATGTCCGGGAGAGGGTCAAGGTTCCTCCGGACCGCTTCATGACTGTGCAATGCGCCCGACATCGTCGCCGTGACGATGGCCACCGCGAGGTCACCGGCCGGGACCGACCGAACCCGGCCCCCGCAACTGGCATCGGCGTCATCCAAGTTCCCCGCCGAGTTCACGCTGCAACCGCCTCCCTGATAATTTCAGAACGCTGGTATCCGGGTGGCGGCATCATCAAGTCGCCGCCATACTCAAGCTAGTGACGGTTAGTCAGGAGAAGGGTAGAGGCGTGGGCGAAGCTCGTTCGGGCGCCGGCACCAGTGCACCCACGGTTCTCCGTATGATCCTCGGCCGGCGGCTGCAGGAGATGCGGCAGGGCGCGGGCGCGTCACTGGAGGACGCGGCCAGGGCCCTGCGTGTGAAGCCGCTGACCATTCGCCGCCTGGAGAAGGCGGAGGTCGGGCTGAAGCCCCTCTACGTCGAGAAGCTGCTGCAGACCTACGGGGCCGGTCAGCATGAGATCGACGAGTTCGTCGCCCTCGCCGAGCGGGCCAACGAGCCCGGCTGGTGGCACGCGTACCGCGATGTGCTGCCGAGCTGGTTCACCGCGTACGTGAGCCTGGAGACCGGCGCCAAGATCCTTCACACCTATGAGCCGCACTACGTCACGGGGCTTCTGCAGACCTACCAGTACGCGCGTGCCGTCCTTCGCGGGGGCTTCCCCGACGAGAGCGAGGAGGACCTGGAGCGGCGAGTGGATCTGCGGCTGCGCCGCCAGAGTCTGCTGGTGAAACCCGACGCGCCCACGCTGCGGGTGGTGATGGAGGAGGCCGTACTGCACCGGGCGGTGGGCGGGCCCGAGGTCATGCGGGACCAGATCGACCGGCTTCTGCAGGTCTCGGAGCTGGAGCACGTCAGCGTCGGCATCGTGCCGTTCTCCGCGGGCGCCCACGTCGGGGCGTGCGCGCCGTTCACGTGTTTCCGGTTCGAGGAGCCGGAGCTGCCCGACATCGTCTACAGCGAGATTCTCTCCGCCTCCATGTACCTGGACCAGCGCTCAGACGTCTCGGCCCATCTGGAGGCCCACGACCGGATGTCGCTGCTGACCTCGTCCGCGGACAGCAGGACGCTGCTGAACCGCATGCGCAAGGAGTATTCATGACCACCAGCGACAGCCGTGTCTACAACGGGATGCCCGCGTCGGACCTCGGTGAGCAGGGCTGGGAGTCTCCGTGGAGTGGTCCCAACGGGGGCCAGTGCGTGGAGACCAAACAGCTCGCCGACGGTCGCGTGGCTCTTCGGCAGTCGACCGATCCCACCGGGCCCGCCCTGATCTACACGGCGCAAGAGATCACGGCGTTCCTCAGCGGCGTCAAGAACGGTCTCGCCGACCACCTGATGTCGGACTGAAAGCGGCCAGGCGCGAGGCGGGGCCGACCGGCCGCGAACCGCCTGGCACAACCGAGCAATTGTGAACCCCAGCAATCGTGTTGCTGGGCCAGTGAACAGTCTTACGAGGAGATGTGACGTGCGGGAGACCTTGATCCCCACCGATCTGCAGAGCTATCGAGCGTACGTGGCTCATGTGTCGCGCTGTACGAAGTGCCTTCCGAAACGCTGCCCCGTCGGCGCGGCGCTCTGCCGGGACTATCTGACGGAGGTCAACAGGCCCACGTGCAACGGCCACCGATGAGGGGCCGCGAGCTGACCGTGGCGATCGTCCGCGCATGCCTGCGCGACGGCAGGGGCGGCAGCCCCACCGCGGTGATGGACGAAGCACCGTTGAGCGACGACGAACGCCGCCGCGTGCCGGTGCAGATGGGAACGTCGCACGCCGTCTTCGTCTCCGTGGATGACAGCCGACCCAGCGGTCCGTCGGTTTCCCTGCGCTTCTTCACTGCCGAGGGGGAGCTGCCCGCGTGCGGCCACGGGACGATCGCCGCTCTTGCGTTTCTCGCCGCTCGCGCCGGGGGCGAGGAGTACCGGGCCACCCTCCATGCATCGGGACGTGTCTTCGCCGGCTGGTCCGTGCGGGAGAAGACGTATGTCAGGGCCGCCTTCGAGCCCGGTCCCGTCGACCTGCGCGAGCCCACCGCGACTGAACGCGACCTCGTCCTGCCCGCGCTCGGCGTCGCCTCGGACCCGCCCGCTCCCGGAATCTGCGTCGCCGCGGTGGGGCGGTCGCGGTTGCTGGTCCCCGTTCCCACGCCTGCCGGTCTCGCCGCCCTCGTCCCGGACCTCGACCGGCTCCGTGCCGCCTGCGACCGCCTTGGGTTCCTGGGCTGCTACGTCTACTCCGTGCCGACGCGCACCGGCCGCGTCGCGGCTCGTATGTTCGCCCCGTCGATCGGCGTCCCGGAGGACATCGCCAACGCCAACAGCACCGCCTGTCTCGCGGCTCACCTGGCCGGCCAGGGCATCACCGACATCGCCGTCGACATGGGCGACTCCCTCGGCAGTCCTGCCACGATCACCGCCACCACACGGCACAGCCAGTCGGGGCCGCTGATCCACCTGGGCGGCATCGCGGAGGTCGCGCGCGTGGTCCACCTGGACGTCGGGCAGTTGATGCCGTCGGCGCCGGATCGCGGCCCGGTCAGTCCGATCTGAGGTTCTCCATCGTCGACGCGCCGCTCACATCCGGTTGCCGGGAGACACAGGCGACTGACGGGCGATCACGCGCTTGACGCCGATCAGGACCTGGTAGCGCTCTCGTGCGGCGAACTCGGGCGTTTCCCAGACCGACGGGCGTCCCACCTCTGCACATAGGTGCAGGACCTGTCCCTCGCCCGCCCAGACCCCGACATGCGCTCCGTAGGCATTGTCCGTGGCGTTGAACAGCAGCAGGTCCAGCGGCTGCGCCTCCGAGACGCGGATCGTGGCCTGCGTATCGCTCCACAGGTCGCTCGAGCGCAGATCCGGCGGAGCCAGGCCGAAGTGCCGGAGCACCTCGTAGGCGAACAGCTGGCAATTCGCGCCCGCCGCCAGGTCAGGCCGACGCGCCACGGCCGACGAGCCCGGAAAGCGGTGGCCCACGTAGGGAACACTCCAGAGCGAGGCCGGGAGTTGGTCGAGCACTGGCCCTCCAAGGAATTCGAGCACTGGACCTCAGACGGACCAGCACGGCAGGCACCGGCAGCTCAGTCGCCGTCGGTCATGCAGTGCTTCAGCAGGTCGGCGATGACCGGGTCGACCACTCGGTAGCGGACCACACGCCCCTCCTTCTCGCCCGCCACGATCCCGGCGGCGCGCAGGAGGCGCAGGGCCTGCGACACGGCGGGGTCGTTCATTCCGGTCGCGATCGCGAGGTCGGAGACGGCGAGCGGGCCCGTTTGGTGCAGGGCCAGCAGGAGAGCGAGGCGCCCGGGGTCGGCGAGCAGGGAGAAGCGCTCGGCCCAAGCGCGTACGCGTCCGGGCTCACCGATGGCGGCAATGGCGTCGCAGACCCGGTGGCCGTCGATGGTGCGGCGGTCGGCGCGCTCCGCGGGAACGAGATGCATAAGGCCATTGTTCCAGGAAGCCGAATGTGACCTTTCATACCTGCGTAGCTGTGCAGCTTTGCAGGAGCGGCTGTCCGCCTCTACGGTTGGGGGGCCGTGGTGTTCGGGAAGACCGGTGAAAGCCCTGTGGAGTTGACGGGGCTCAGGCCGGAGCGGCCCTCGCCACTGTGATCGGGGAGTTTCCGTCCCAGTTGAGCACGGTCACTGTTCGCCAAACCAGGCGGATGGGAAGGCCGGGACGGACACGACGACCCGTAAGCCAGGAGACCGGCCACGGCATCTCACGAAGTGATCCACGAGGTGCTGGAGCGTGACCGAATGACCCTGCCCATCGGGCCCACCGCTTTCCAATGGCGGCGCGAGGACACCGTCCGTACCGCCGGACTCCTGGCGGTGATCGCCGCCCTCCACGTCGTCGCATTCGGCGTGCTGTTCCTGCTCGTCGTGCCGGAGCGCTACGAGGTCGGCTCCAAAGTGTTCGGCATCGGGCTGGGGGTGACCGCGTACACGCTGGGCATGCGGCACGCCTTCGACGCCGATCACATCGCCGCGATCGACAACACCACCCGCAAGCTGATGGCCGACGGCAAACGGCCCGTGTCGGTGGGCTTCTGGTTCGCGCTCGGCCACTCGAGCGTGGTCGTCGTCATGGCCGCCCTCGTCGCCGGCGGCGCACAGCTCGCCGGCACCCTGATGAACGACGACTCCCGCACCCACCAGGCCCTCGGCATCCTCGGCACGACCGTCTCCGGGACCTTCCTCTACCTCATCGCCGCGCTCAACCTCGTGGCACTCCTCGGCATCCTGCGGGTCTTCCGGGCGATGCGCTCCGGTGCCTACGACGAGGCCGAGCTCGAACAGCACCTGGACTCACGGGGATTCATGAACCGGATCCTGGGCCGCTTCACCAAGTCCATCACGCGGCCCGGGCAGATGTTCCCGCTGGGCTTCCTCTTCGGCCTGGGCTTCGACACCGCCACCGAGGTCACCCTGATGGTGATGGCGGGCAGCGGCGCCGCGGCTGGACTGCCCTGGTACGCGATCCTCTGCCTGCCGCTGCTGTTCGCCGCCGGAATGAGCCTGTTTGACACCCTCGACGGTACCTTCATGAACTTCGCCTACCAGTGGGCCTTCTCCCACCCCGTACGCAAGGTGTTCTACAACCTCACCATCACCGGCCTGTCCATCGCCGTCGCGTTCTTCATCGGCACGATCGAACTGGTCGGCGTGCTGCACGAGAAGCTCGACCTGAGCGACGCCGTGACCGGCTGGATCGCCGGACTCGACCTGGACAACGTCGGGTTCATCATCGTCGGACTGTTCGTCGTCGTGTGGGCCGCTGCGCTCGCGTACTGGCGGCTGGCCAAGGTGGAGCAGAGGTGGGCGATCGGCTCTGCCGAGAGCAGCTGACCTCGACGCGGCGAACCGCTCACCCGCTGAAACCATGAGTTCCCGGTAGGGCGGCGCACCGGACGCGTGCGCCGCCCTGTCAGCCGTCAGGCGGCCGTTGTGTACGTGCGCTTCCCGCGCCGGTACGCGATCTCACCGAGCACGATGTCCACGGCGAGGAAAACGGCCAGCGGGATGCCGAGCAGTGGAACGAAGTAGCCCAGCGTCGCGATCGCCGCAATGAGCGGGACGAGTACATACGGCGGAACGTCCTGCCAGGCGCCGCGCGGCAGCGGACGGCCGAAGGCGGAGCCGCGGCCGCGCTGCCACCACATCCGGTACCCGTACACGATCAGCAGGATCAGGCAGCAGGCGAGGGCGGCCAGCGCAAGCTGGTTGACGATGCCGAACAGCACGCCCGTGTGGGCGTCGATGCCCCATCGGGTCAACTTGGCGAGCAGCGGGTAGTCGTCGAACCGCAGCACGTCGGTGACCTTGCCGGTCGCCGGATCGACCGCGACCGAGTCCTGCTTCTCGGGCCAGCTGCGCTGGATCTGCTTCACGACGTACGCGGTCGAGGCGTCGGCGGGCGGAATGATCTCCACCGGATTCGACAAGCCCTCGGCGCGGGCGGCTTTGAGGACGGCGTCGAGGCCGACGTCCGTGCCGGTCGCGCCCTGGGTGCCGTCCACCGTTCCGCCCGCCGTTCCGCCGCCGTGCTCGGCGTGCTCGCCCCCGGCAGCGACGCCCGCGCTCACCGTGGGCGTCGTGTGACCGAGCGAGGTCCGCAGGTCGTCGATGTTCGCTCCGGCGTAGGTCGACCAGGTCAGTCCCGTGGCCGACAGGAAGAACAGCCCCGCCGCGACCCACACGCCCACCGAGCCGTGAACGGAGAGCGTGCGCCGGCGGCCCGTCGTACCGCGCACCTTGCGCTGGGCCCGGCGCCGTCCGAACCACAGCACCAGGCCGCCGCCCGCGATCACCCACAGCCAGCTGGCGGCGAACTCGCTGTAGAGGCGGCCAGGCTCGCCCAGGTGCAAATCGCGGTGAAGGTCATCGATCCACGTGCGCAGCGGCAGCGCACCGGTTGACCCGTACTGCTCCAGCGCGCCGCGGACCTCGCCCGTGTACGGGTTCACGAAGACGGCGAGCGTGTGGTCGGCTTCGATGCCCTTCACACCGGAGAGCAGCACGCGCGTCGTCGCGCCGTCCTCCGGTGAAGGCCTGACCGCGCTGATGGTGCCCTCGGGGTGGGCCTTGCGGGCCGCGGCCACCTGCTGCGAGATCGGCAGCTCGTTCTTGCCGACGGGGACGCGCAGTTCGTGAGAGTAAACGATCTTCTCGGCCTGGAAGGAGCAGGCGTACAGGAATCCCGTCGCGGCGGCGACGAGCAGGAAGGGCGCGACGAGCACACCCGCGTAGAAGTGCAGGCGCAGCACCAGCGGGCGCAGCGACGCCCAGGCGGACCGGTCGGCCGATGGCTGTGGCTCCGGGGCCTCCTGGCTGTCTGCCGGGGTGTCTCCAGAGCCATCTCCCGACGTGCGGGATGCCGATGTGACGGACATGGGCTGATCTCCTGAATCCGAAGGCGGTCGTCCGGGGGTGCGAAACGCACGGCACACGAGGGTGCGGCGATCCGCGATCCGGCGAATGGGGAAGCGGCCGTGCAGCTCCTGAGTGGGCGCACGGCCGGGGCCCGAGGTGCGGCAGAGAGCCGCTGCCTCGGGATGCCGGCTGTCGTCAGGCGACAGCGGTCCCCGGAGGTGGCCCCCGAGAGGTGATCGCGTGGATTAGGAGGAGTTGCCGCGGCGACCGGTCCGTGCGGCGGCGGCGTACGCGGAGGCGCGGGCGGTGCGGCGGGACGGGCAGGGCGGACAAGAGCCGCAGCGGCGCGGCCAGCCAACCGGCCACGGCCCGCAGGATGCGGAACGCGGCGCGCTCCCCGTAGGCGAGCCACAGGCCGCACAGCAGCGCGGACAGCAGGTGAGCGGCGAGCATGCCGAACGACGACGAGCCGCCCATCGCGTACGACGCGGGATCCATGTGACTCATGCTCATCTGGCCCATGTCCATGGAGTCCATGTGCATCGACCCCATGTGCATGGAGCCCATATCCGTGGTCATGGAGCCCATGTCTCGCCCCATGGAACTCACATCCATGGACGCCATGCCCCCGGAGGCCGAGCCGCTCGCCGATCCCGCAGCCGCCGACTGCGCGAGCGAGAACGCCGAGTGCAGGGCCGCCTGGGCGGCGACCACGATGGACACGATCAGCGGAAGCCCGCGCTCACGTCCCGCAAGGCACCAGCCCACGGCGCCGGTCACGGTCACGCCGGCGGTCATGGCCCAGGCGGGCACGGGGTTTCCGGACATCATGACGTGGCCCAGGGCGGCGAGCAGCACACAGACGGCCGCGAACACCGCGGCCCGAACCGTGCGAGCAAACCACCCAGCAGTCATGGCGCCTCATCCTCGCATCCGGACATCGGTCGTCCTGCATGGGTACGCACAGCGCCCCTGCACCGCACTCAAACCCGAAGCACGTGATCCAGAACACAGCAGCACACGGGAACCTACCCAAGCCCCGGGTGCGTGCACACCCGAGCCGACAGGCGGGCCAAGAGCCCCGCCGACGGAAGGTGCCGCCGACGGGGCCGAGTCCTCTACGACCTCTACTGAGAGCGAGACCCTCCTCTACTGAGACCGAGCCCCCGCGGAACGACCGCGGACGATCGCGAAGGCCGCCGCCGCCAGGCCCAGGACACCCACGACCAGACCGGCGATGCCGAGGCCGCGGGCGGTCGAGTCACGGGTGTCCGAGGCGGACGGCTCGGAGCTCCCGGAACTCTTCGAGCTCGCCGGCGAAGTGGTCGCGGCGCTGCCTTCCTCGGTGCCCCTGGCGGTGAGCTTCAGGACCGGAGCCGGGTTCTCCGGCTCGTCGCCGCCCTGTTCGGCCTGCTCGATCCAGCGGACGACCTTTCCGTCGGAGTAGGTCTGGAGGGTCTTGAAGGTTAGCTGGTCGGCGTCGTCGGGCAGCTGGCCGAAGGCGACGTTGAAGTCCTCGTACTGGCCCGGTGCGATCTTGCCGCCGGTCCAGGTGATCTCGGATACGGCGTCGGTGATGGTGCCGTCGTCCGTTTTGAGCGGTGTCTTCAGCTTCGTGGTGGTGACCTTGGCGGTCCAGCCGTCCTGCGGGGAGACGAGGACGCCGAGTACCGGGTGGTCGGTGGGCAGGAACACCTGGACCTTCGTGGTGCCGGCGGTGTCCTCCTCGTTGAGGACGCGGAAGGTCAGGACGCCGTCGGTGGCCCCCTTGGCGTAGCTCTCGGGGTGGACGGAGACGTGCGCGAAGGCGGCGCCTGCGGCGGTGAGGAGCCCTGCGGTGGTCAGAGCGGCGACGGTGCCTGCCCGGCGCAGGGTGATGCGTGTCGGGGACATGAGTGGCTGGTTCTCCGTACTGGGTAAGGGAGGTCGGGGCGTTGGACCGGTTAGGTCAGATCGCGTACGGAATCCCCGTCGGCGGTCCACGACGGTGCACCGCGTACCGCAGCCGCAACTGCCGCAGAGGGCGCGGCTCACCGGCGGCCAGCCGTACGACGCCCCGCGCGACCCTAACGCCCGGCGCCCCTTGCACCACGTGCCACCAGGCAGCGAGCCCCGGCACGAACGCGACCGCCCACCGCAGCAGCGACCACAGCGCGGCCTCACCGCGCCGCAGCCACCAGGTCATGAGGAGGGCCGCCCCGACATGGGCCGCGGTGGCATGCGGTGTCAGCGCATGCGGATGGGCCATCCGCATACCGTGCATGCCCATCACCGCGTGCGGCCGGACGGCGTCGAACGCCAGGTGCAGCCCGCCCTGGGTGGCGAGCGTCCCGCCTCCGATGCTCGGCAGCGACCGCTCCCGGCCGCCCAGCAGACAACCCGCCGCGAAGACTGGCACGAACCCGACGATCTGCACCCATACCGGCGGCAGCGCGCCCATGGCCAGCGCATGGCCCCCGGCAGCGAGCAGCACGCTCAGCACGGCGAACACCGCCGCGCGCAGGCTCCGTACCGCCGGGGACGCACTCACGGGCCCGATACTGCCACGCAGCACGACGGCCCCCTGCCCGCACCTGCGCATGAGGGCTCGGTGTCGAGAAGCAGGACGTTCTCCGCTGCCACGCGCTGCCGGGGCCTCCACCAGTGGCGTGGTGGAGGCCCCGGCCCGGGAGCGTTACGACCGTCGTCTCAGCCCAGCCTGTCCTTGGCCTTGTAGTAGGCGCCGCCGAACGGCAGGAACCAGGCGGTGCCGTTGTAGAAGGGGACGGGGACCTTGGGGAAGCCGAGGCCGCGCAGGGGGTTGGCCTCCGGGTGGCCGTCCATCATCTCGGCGATCGCCCGGCCCATGTATGTGGCCATCTGGACGCCGTGGCCGCAGTAGCCCATGGAGTAGTACAGGCCGTTCGCCTCGCCCGCGTGCGGGATGCGGTCCCAGGAGAAGCCGACGCTGCCGCCCCACACGTAGTCGATCCGGACGTCGGCCAGCTGCGGGAAGATCTCCGCCATCTCCCGCTTCAGTACGTCTCCGCTCTTGAGGTCGGAGGCGGGGTTGGAGGGGGCGAAGCGGGCCCGGCCGCCGAAGGCTAGGCGGTGGTCCGGGGTGAGGCGGATGTAGTGGCCGATGTTCTTGGAGTCGACCACCAGGCGGGCGTTGGGTATCAACTGCCGTGCCTGTTCCTCTCCGAGCGGCTCGGTGACGACGATGAAGCTGCCGACGTTGATCAGCCGTTTGCGGAACCAGGGCATCGCCTTGTCGGTGTAGGCGTCGGTGGCGGCCATGACCTGCTTGGCGCGGATGGTGCCGTGCAGGGTCTCGACCAGGAATTCGCCGCCGGGCAGGCGGGTGAGGCCGGTGGCCGCGTTGCGTTCGTGGATCTGTGCGCCGGCGCGTTCGGCGGCCTCGGCGAGGCCGTGGAGGTACTTGCCGACGTGCAGGCCTGCGCTGAGCGGGTCGAGCAGGGCGCCGTGGTAGTAGTCCGAGCCGAGTTCCGTTCTCAGCTCGCTGCGGGAGAGCAGCTTGGTCTCGTGGTCGTAGTTCTCGGCGAGGTCGCGCTGGGTGGCCCGCATGGCCTCGAAGTGCTGGGGCTTGTAGGCGACTCCGAGGCGTCCTGAGCGGTTGAAGTCGCAGTCGATCTGCTCCTTCTGCGTCAGCTCTTCGACGACGTCGACTGCCTCGCGGAAGGCGTCGTAGAGCTCACGGGCGCGCTGCGGGCCGTAGCGCTTGCGGGCCTCGGCGACGCCGATGGTGATGCCCTGGGTGCACATGCTGCCGTTGCGGCCGGAGGCGCCCGAGCCGATCTTGTCCTTCTCGACGAGGACGACGTGGGCGCCCTTGCGGGCGGTGTGGTAGGCGGTGGACAGGCCGGTGAGGCCGCCGCCGATGACCACGATGTCCGCCGACTCGGGCAGTTCCCGGCCCGAACGGTCGGGCAGGGGCGGGGCGGTGTCGAGCCAGTACGGAATCTGCTTCATGACGCGGGCTCCTGTTCAGCAGCCGAGGAGGGCGGGCAGGCCGGAGAGGTCGGGGAGCTCGTCGTACGGCTGGTAGGCGGTGCTGCCGCGGCGGCCGTAGCGGTTGATCCACACGCGGCGCTTCAGGCTGAGGTCGCGGGTGGGGATGAGGTCGTACTCCCAGCCTTGGGCGGTGTGGATGACCTGCGAGGGGTCGACGCCGATGGTCTTGTACGCGTGCTCGAAGGTCTGGCGGTCCGGCTTGTACGCCCTGGCTTGCTGGGCGGTGATGACGTAGTCGAACTCGACGCCGATGTTGGCGACGTTCTGCGCGATGAGGTCGTCGTCGGTGTTGGAGATGATGGCGATCTCGTAGCGGGACTTCAGGGCGCGCAGGGCGTCCGGGACCTCGGGGAAGGGGCCGAAGGTGGGGACGGCCTCGACGAGGGCGTCGCCGTCGGACGTGCGGTACTCCAGGCCGTGCAGGCGCATGGCCTTCTCGAGGCTGGAGTGCAGGACTTCGTGGTAGGGGCGGTAGGGCTCGAGGACGGCCTGGAAGCGCATGACGCGGAAGTCGTCGAGGAACTCGTCGACGTCCAGGCCGTCCAGGTCGAGACGGTCGGCGAGAACCTTCAGGGTGGTCGGGCCGAGCTGGAAGTCGACCAGGGTGCCGTAGGCGTCGAAGGTGACGATTTCTCGCATGGGGTTCAGCCTCGTTTCAAGGGGGTTCGGAAGGTACGTCAGACGACTTGCTCGCCGGGGCACACGATCTCGTCGAGTGCGGCTAGGTCGGCCGCGTCCGGTGTCCAGTCGGCCGCCGCCGCGTTGGCGGTGACCTGTTCGGGGGTCATGGCGCCGCAGATGACCGAGCCGACGGCGGGCAGGGCGGCGAGTCCGCCCACGGCCACCTGGAGCAGGGTGAGTCCGCGCTCGGTGCCGTATGCGGTGAGTGCCTCGACGCGGTCGAGGGCGGCGTCGGTGAGCCAGCCCTGTCGCCAGGACAGGCGGCTGCCGGGTGGAGGCGGCTCGCCTCGTCGGTACTTGCCGCTGAGCAGGCCGTTGGCGAGCGGGTAGTAGGGCAGGAGGCCGACGCCGTGGCGCAGGCAGGTGGGGATCAGGTCGTTCTCCGCGCTGCGGTCGAGGAGGTGGTAGCGGGTCTGGGTGCTGACGAAGGCGTCGGTGAGGTGTTCGGCAGGGAGGTTGGAGCAGCCGATGTGCCGGATCTTGCCCTCGTCGACGAGTTCGCCGAGGGCGGCGACGGTCTCGTGGAGGGGGGTGACGCCGTCGGGCTCGTGGTACTGGTACAGGTCGATCCGGTCGGTGCCGAGTCTGTGCAGGGAGGCTTCGACGGCGTACCGGATGTAGGGGCGGGAGCCGCGTGGGCCGTGGCGGTCGGCCTCGCCGTCGGGGGACATCTCCATGCCGAACTTGGTGGCGAGGACGATTTGGTCGCGGTGTCCCTTGAGGGCGGCGCCGAGGAGCCGTTCGCCGTCGCCGCGCGAGCCGCCCCTGTCGCCGAACCCGCCGTACATGTCGGCGGTGTCGAACAGGGTGATCCCCGCGTCGAGTGCGGCGTGTACGACGGCCTTCGTGCCGTCCTCGTCGAGGCGGGAGCCGAAGTTGTTGCCGCCGACGCCGACGACGGAGACGGTCGGCCCGCGTTCACCGAGTGTCCGGTATCTCATCAGCGGACTCCTGTCGTTCCCGTCATGACCGGTCCCCGAATCCGATGCAGACGTTCTTGGTCTGCGTGTAGCTCGCCAGCGTCTCCAGGCCCTTCTCCCTGCCCCAGCCGCTGTGCTTGTAGCCGCCGAAGGGGAGTTCGACGCCGGTGCCGACGCCGGTGGCGTTGACGTAGACCTGGCCGGCCCTGATGCCTTCGGCCATGCGCATCGCCTTGTCGATGTCGCGGGTCCAGACGTACGAGGAAAGGCCGTAGGGGCTGTCGTTGGCGATCTTCAGGGCCTCGTCCGCGTCCTCGAAGTCGATGACGGTGACGACGGGGCCGAAGATCTCCTCGCGGGCGCAACGGGCCTGGTTCGTCAGGCCGGTGAGGACGGTCGGCTCGATGTAGTAGCCGTCGGCGAGCGAGGGGTCGGCGGGGGCGCCGCCGCCGGTGCGCGCCACGGCGCCCTCCTGCCGGGCCAGGCCCAAGTAGCCCTGTACTCGGTCGCGTTGGCGGGCGGCGATCAGCGGGCCGACGTCCGGGTCGTCAAGGCCGGGGCCCAGCCGCAGCGAGGCGGCGTGCGCGACCAGCTTGTCGAGGAACTCTTCGGCGCCGCGTTGGAGCAGGATCCGGGTGCCGGCCGAGCAGGTCTGTCCGGCGTTGCCGAAGGCGGACCCCGCGACGGCGCCCAGTGCCAGGTCGAAGTCCGCGTCGGCGAAGACCACGACCGGCGACTTGCCACCCAACTCGACTACCGAGGGCACCACGTTGGCGGCGGCCGCCTGGGCGACCTTGATGCCGGTGGGCACTGAGCCGGTGAAGGTGACCTGGTCGATGCCCGGGTGCCCGGCGAGGGCGGCACCCGTCTCCCCGTCACCCGGGACGACGTTCAGGACCCCCGCCGGAAGGCCGCACTCGAGCGCGATCCTGCCGATCTCGAGGGGGGTGAGCGGCGCCTCCGGGGAGGGCTTGAGCACCACCGTGCAGCCCGCAGCCAGTGCGGGCGCGGAGCCCCTCGCGGTGTTCTGCAGCGGGTAGTTGAACGGGATGATCTGGCCGGAGACGCCGATCGGTTCGCGGACGGTGTAGTCGATGAGACCGGGCCCGAGCGGGATCGTGGAACCGCCGAGCTTGTCGGCGACGCCTGCGTAGAACTCGAAGTAGCGGGCCGCGGCTTCGACATCGGCCTTCGCCTGGTGGAGAGGCTTGCCGACGTCCTGGCTCTCCAGCCGGGCCAGCCGCTCCCCCTGGTAGCGGATCGCCTCGGCGATCCGGTGGAGCAGCCGGCCCCGGTCGGCTGCGCGCATCCGGGCCCACTCGGGCGCTGTGAACGCCGCTCTGGCCGCGGCCACCGCCTGGTCCACGTCCGCTGCACCGGCCAGGGCCACCTGGGCGATGGCGCTCCCGTTCGACGGGTCGAGGACGGTGAAGGTGCGGCCGTCGGCGGCGGGCACCTGCTTTCCGTCGATCAACAGCTCGGTCGACTGCGGTTCGCCTGTCATGGCCGGATCTCCCCCTGCACCTCGCCGAAGATGACGACTTCGTCGCCCGGATGCACGGTACGGATCCGCCGCACCCAGAGCACGATGCCGTCCTGCGGGGCGCGGACCTCCTCCAGCGTGTTGCCGTAGTGGTCGACGATGTGGGCGATCAGGTCGCCTTCCTTGCAGGTCTCCCCCGGCTCGGCGTGCCCGACGAAGAAGCCGCCGGCCGCGGAGCGGGCGAAGGTTCCGGAGACGGCCGTATAGGTGTCGCGCAGCTCCGCCTCGCCGTCGGTCATGCCGAGCTGCCGCATGATGTTGCGGACGGAGTTGATGTGCAGCTCGACGTTCGACTCCCGGTAGGTGCCGCCGCCCGTCTCGATGGTGATGGCGGGCTTGCCCGCCGCGAGGGTGGGGTGGCGGACCGTGCCGCCCCACTTGCCGCCCTTCCAGATCAGCTGGTGTCCGGCGGCGAGGGCCAGGTCCGTGGCCAGTTCCTCATAGCCGCCCTGGAGGATGGCGAGCGGGGCGATCTCGCCGAAGGTGCCTCCGGTGTGCAGGTCCACCAATGCGTCGATGGCGGGGACGACCTGCTCGACGAAGGTGGCGGCCAGGCGCAGGGAGTACGAGCCGTCCGCGTCGCCGGGGAAGATGCGGTTGAGGTTGAGGTGGTCCAGGCCGCTGCTGCGGGCCGCGGCTTCGAAGGCCGGGGTGTTCATGCAGGGGATGCCGACCAGCGTGCCGCGCAGCGTGGCCGGGTCGGTCTCGGCGAGGACGCGGCGGATGGCCTCCTGCCCGTCGTACTCGTCGCCGTGCACGCCCGCGTCCACGCACAGCACCGGGCCGGGCTCGGTTCCGTTGACGACGATCAGCGGTATGCCGAGCTCCACGCCGTAGGTGCTGGTGCCGACCGGGATCAGGCCCTGGGCGCGCTCGCCGGGGGCGACGGTCAGCGGACCGATGGAGTACATGCGATGGTTCCTTTCGACTGCGTGGCTCATAGGTGGGCGGACGCCTCGTCGAGGGTGTCCGCGATGATGTCGGCGATACGGTCGAGGAGTTGCCGGTCGCTGATCAGCGGAGGCGCGATCTGGACCAGCGGCGCGGCGCGGTTGTAGACGCGCGCGAGGAGCCCGGCCTCGCGCAGCCGGCGCGGGATCAGGTCGGCGACGAGCGCGGCGCGGGCGGTGTCGCTGAACCCGCCGTCGTCCTGGTCGCCGACGAGTTCGCAGGCGTAGAAGAACCCGGCGCCGCGGACGTCGCCGACGATCGGCAGCCCGGCGAGGGACGCCATGCGCGCGGCGAGGTGGTCCTGGAGGTCGCGGACGTTGTCCAGGATCCGGTCGCGTTCCATGATCTGCAGGCCCCGCAGGGCGATGGCGGCGCACAGCGGGTGCCCGGCGAAGGTGTAGCCGTGGTTGAGGACCGCGCCGGGCCGGTTGATGACCTCGGTGACCCGGTTGCTGACGAGCGTTGCGCCCATGGGGGCGTATCCGGCGGTGATGCCCTTGGCGACGGTGACGATGTCTGGCCGGGCGCCGTAGCGGTCGCCGCCGAACCACTCGCCGAGGCGGCCGAATGCGGTGATGACCTCGTCGGCGAGGAGCAGGAAGCCGTACCGGTCGGCCAGTGCCCGCAGCCCCGGCCAGTACCCCTCGGGCGGGGTGATGCAGCCGCCGCGGTTCTGCACCGGTTCGGCGATGAGCATGGCGATGGTCTCCGGGCCCTCGGCCAGGATCGCGGTCTCCAGCTCGGCCAGCAGACGATCGGTGAAGACGGCGTCGTCCAGGAACTCGGGTGCGAGACCGCAGCGGTTGGTGTTGGACACGAACCGGGTGTCGATCGCCGGCGGGCCGTACGGCTCCTTCAGCCCGGGATCGTCGGTGAACGACAGGGCGCCCACGGTCAGCCCGTGGTAGGCGCCGCGCCGGGCGATCGCCTTGGTGCGGCCTCCTTCGCCGCGTAGGGCGTGGTACCGGCGGGCGATCTTCCAGGCGGTCTCCACGGCTTCGGCGCCGCCGCCGGAGAAGAAGGTGTGCTCGATGTCGACGGGGGCGATACGCGACAGCCGTTCGGCGAGTTCGATGGCCGTCGGGTGCGCGGAGGCGGACCACAGCGGGCTGAAGCACAGCTCGCGCAGCTGCTTTTCGGCGGCCTCGGCGAACTCCGGGGCGTAGGAGTAGCCGAGTTGGCAGCAGTACAGGCCGGAGAGGCCGTCGATGTAGCGTCTGCCGTCCGCGTCGTCGACGTACGGGCCGTCGCCGCGCTGGACGACGAAGAGGTTCTCGCCGTCCGCGCCGAGCGAGCCGTTGGGGGTCATGTTCAGGAGAAGGTGTCTGGCCGCCGAGGCGGACAGTTCGCCGGCAGGGGTGCGGGTGCTGGTGGTCATCAGGTCTCACTTCCGGCGGGCAGGCCCACTGCGGGCTCGGTCGGCAGCAGGCCGTCCTGCTTGCCGGAGCCGCTGAGTCGGCGCACCGCGCCGACGAGTGCGAGGGCCACGACGGCGACGGCGATGAGCAGCGCGCTGACGGCGGTCACCGACGGGTCGACGTCGTACTGGAGGACGTTGAACACCTGGACCGGCAGGGTCACGGTGTCCACGGAGGACAGGAACTGGGAGATGAAGAACTCGTCGAAGCTGGTGATGAAGGAGAAGACCGCCGCGGCGACCATCCCGGGTGCGGCCAGCGGGAACGTGATGCGCCGGGCGATGGTGAGGCGGCCCGCGCCCATGCTGGCTGCCGCGTCCTCGAGGCGTTCGTCGATGCCTTTCAGCGTGGCCATGAGGATCATCACGGCGATGGGTGAGGCCAGCACGGTGTGGCCGAGGGCGATGGCGATCGGGCTGCCGAGCATCGCGGCGGGCTCGAAGAGCAGGAACAGTCCGAGGGCGATGACGACTTGGGGGATCACCAGCGGGGCGAGCACGAGCCCGTAGACCGCTGAGCGCAGCGGCAGTTCGCTGCGGACAAGTGCGGTCGCGGCGGTCATGCCCAGGATGAGGGAGAAGACCGTGGTCAGCGCGGCGACCAGGGCGCTCAGCGAGAGCGCGGCCGGCCACTTGCTGCCGTCGGCGAAGAGCTGCTTGTACCAGCCGAGCGTCCAGGAGTCCGGCGGGAAGGAGCCGAAGGCGTCGTTGCCGAAGGAGGTGACGACGATGACGACGATCGGCAGGGCCAGGAACAGCAGGATCAGCGTGGAGAACACGGCCAGGCTGATGCGTCCGGCCAGGGTGGGGCGGAGTCCGATCACGCCGCACCTCGCTTCCTGGCGGCCTCGCCCGCCGACTTCAGCAACCTCAGGAGCAGCAGCCCGGCGAAGGTGAGCAGCAGCAGGATGATGCCGAGCGCAGATGCGCCGTTCCACTGGTTCTGCTTCATGACCTGCTCGTCGATGAGCGAGGCGACCATGGTCTGCTTCGGGCCGCCCATGAGGGCGGGGGTGAGGTAGTAGCCGAGGCAGAGGATGAAGCAGAGCACTCCTGCATTGACCAGGCCGGGAGCGACCAGCGGCAGATAGACCCTGCGGAAGATCACGAGTCGTCCCGCGCCCATGCTGGCCGCGGCGGCCATCAGCCGCCGGTCGACGCCGCGCATCACGGCGTACAGGAGGAGGACGGTGTACGGGAGCATCACGGAGGTGGTGCCGATGACGACGCCGATCTCGTTGTAGAGCAGCTGGAACGGGGCCCCGGGGACGTGAAGGTCCGTCAGTGCGTTGTTCACCACGCCGTGTTCACCGAGCAGGATGATCCAGCCGTAGGTGCGCACGAGCGCGCTGATGAAGTGCGGGACGACGACGACCAGCATCACGAGCCCGGCCCACAGGGGCTTCAGCCGGGACACCGCGGCGGCCAGCAGAAAGCCGATGACCAGGCTGAGCAGCGAGGTTTCGGCGGAGATCCGCAGGGTGGTGAGCAGGATCTCGAGGTTGGCCCCGCGGAACGCGTCGGCGTACCAGTGCAGCGTCCAGCCACCCGCCTGGCCCTTGAGGCTGAGGAGCAGGGTGCTGAAGATCGGGTAGACGAAGAGGACCAGCAGATAGACGACGACCGGCGCGGCGTTGAGCAGCCCGAAGCGGGTGCGGCGCTCGGAGAATGCGCGGCGCAGTCGGCCCTTCTGCGGCACAGGTGAGGGTGCGACGGTGGGCGCCGGCGTCGATGCGAGTACGGATCCGGCCATGGCTCACCCGCCCTGTTCCGCGTCGGGGAAGACACTGACGTCGTCCGGATCGGAGGTCAGGCCGACGCGCTCGCCGGTGGCCGGGGCGCGTCCGGCCGGGAGCTCCAGCCGTACGGGTTCGGTGTCCGCGCCGCCGGTCGGCCGGACGGTGACGCGTACGAGCGTGCCGACGTAGGTGACCGTCTCCACGGTCCCGGTACAGAACCCGTCGCCGGCCGGACACAGCCCGAGCCGGCCGGGCTGGACCGCGGCCCGTACCCGCGCGGCCTCCGGGACCGCCTGCGGGCGGGCCTTCAGCAGACCGCCCGTGTCGAGCCGTACGAGTGTGTGGTCCCCCGTCTGCTCCTCGATGCGGCCGGGGAGGAAGTTTGCGGCGCCCAGGAAGTCGGCGACGAAGGGGGTGCGCGGGCGCTCGAACAGCTCCCTCGGGGTGTCGAACTGGTCGATCCGCCCGTCGCGCATGACCGCGATCCGGTCGGAGAGGACGAGGGCCTCCTCCTGATCGTGCGTGACGTAGATGACGGTCAGGCCGAGTTCGCGCTGGATGCGCTTGATCTCGGTCTGGAGCTGGTCACGCAGCTTCTTGTCGAGGGCGCCGAGCGGCTCGTCCATAAGGATCACGGGCGGCCGGTAGACGAGGGCCCGGCACAGCGCGACGCGCTGCTGCTGTCCGCCGGACAGCTCGCGCGGACGGCGCTGGGCCATGGTGGACAGCCCGGCCATCTCCAGGGTCTCGCTGACACGGCGGCGCAGCTCGGCCTTCGGCACACCGCGCAGTTGCAGCGGGAAGGCGACGTTGTCCCACACCGTCATGTGCGGGAAGAGCAGGTACTGCTGGAAGACGAAGCCCAGGCCGCGTTTCTGCGGAGCCAGGCGGGTCACGTCACGGCCGCCCACGACGATGCTGCCGGAGTCGGGCTCGCAGAACCCGGCGATCATCATCAGCGTGGTGGTCTTGCCGGAGCCGGAGGACCCCAGGAAGGTCACGAACTCGCCTGCCGCGATCTCCATGGAGACCTCGTCGACGGCGGTGACTCCGCCGTACGTCTTGCGCAGTCCGGTTACGGACAGGGGTTTTCCGGTGCCGGTGTCCGGTGGCGAGGACACCACCGGGGGCTGTGACATCACGTCGAGCTCAGGCATGCATCCACTCCTGCCAGCGCTTGGCCACGGCGTCCTGGTTCTCGTGCCACCACTCGACGTCCAGGTCGAAGCCGGACTTCAGGTGCTCCGGGGAGCTGCCCAGGTTCGCGGCGGTGGACGAGGAGAGCTTCTTGTAGGCGGCGGGCACCGACGGGGCCATCGGGTAGAGCTCGGCGTAGTGGGCCTGCACCTCGGGCCGCAGCGCGAAATCGATGAGCTGGTAGGCGGCGTCGAGGTTCGCGGCGCCCTTGGCGATGCCGAGGGCGTTGCTCTGCCGGCGGGCGCCGTTCCACTGGTAGGCGAGCGGCGAGCCCTGCTTGATCAGGTCGTCGAGGCGGCCGTGCCAGACGCTGGAGGCGACGACCTCCTTGCGGCCGAGGAGCACGCCGGGCAGGGCGCCGGTGTCCCAGAACTTCTTGACAGATCCCTTGATGTTGTCCAGGGACTTGAAGGCGCGGTCCACGTCGAGGGGGTACAGCTTGTCCATCGGTACGCCGTCGGCGAGGAGGGCGAACTCCAGCTCGGGCAGGTCCGCGTCCAGGTCCTGGAGGGCGCGGTCGCCGGGGAACGCCTTGGTGTCCCAGAAGTCGGCCCAGGAGGCAGGTTTCTTCCGGCCCCAGACATCGGTGCGGTACGCCATGACGCTGGCCCAGTAGTTCTTGCCGATCGCGTTGGAGGTGACCAGGGACTTGGCGATGCCGGCGTTCTTGAAGTTCTTCAGCCGGTCGTAGTCCAGGTCCTCGGTCGCGTCCGCCTTCTTGAAGCGCAGGAAGTCGGCCATCGAGTCGTCGATGACGTCGAACTGCGGTCGGCCCTGCTGGATCTGGGCGAGCATCTGCGCGTACTGGATGTTCACCACCTCGATCCGGATGCCGGTCTCCTTGGTGAACGGGTCGTAGATGGCCTTCTGGTTGGCCTCGCCGTAGGTGCCGCCGCTGTCGCGGACGACGAGCGTCTTGGAGCTCTTGCCGCCGCTGTCGACGGACCGGCTGGTGCCGGTGCCGCACGCGGTGAGCGAGGTGGCGGCGATGCCTGCCGCGACTCCGCCGACTCCGCGCAGAAACACTCTGCGGTCTATCCGGACATTGCTCACCGGGGCCTCCTGGGGGTGCGGTGCGTGTTGAGGGGAGAGTGGGGGTGCGTGCTGGTGGGGTCTCGTTCTGGTCGTGCGGGCGGTTCGCGGGGGGGCTACAGGGGGTATCAGTCGCCGGAGTCCCGGGGTGCGGGGGCGGCGATGGCAGCCAGCTCGGCGCCGGGGGCGACCGTGAGTCCGTGCATCCCGTAGAAGATCCGCCCGGAGACCGGGGCGTGGACCTTGTGCTCCGCGCCGTCGGCCGGGTCGATGATGTGGCCGACGACCTGGCCCTCCGTCACGTCGTCTCCGGCGGTGAACTCCGGGTACCACAGGCCCGTGGCCTCGGCGGCGACGGCTCCGGCCCACACCCATGCGCGTACGGCGGCGGGCTCGTCCGACGTGCCGTTCGAGTCGAGGACACCGAGTCGGCGCAGCAGCCTGTGGAGTCCGTCGACGAGGTGGCGGGCCGCGGCCGCGTCGCGCTCGCCCAGCTGGCCGGACTCGACCAGGACGGCCGGGATGCCACGACGGGCGGCGGCCGCGTGGCTGTTGCCGCCGTCGGCGTTCAGGCCGAGGACGACGTCCTCGATGCCGAGGCAGCGCGCCATGGCCGCGGCTTTCGCATCGAGGTCCGCGTCGCCGGTGAGGCGGTAGCCGACGAAGTTGATCAGCGTCTCGTCGATGCCGCCGGAGTGTAGATCGGCGTAGGCGTCGGCGCCGTCGACCAGGTGGGCGAAGAGCCAGGCGGCCAGCCGCTCGGTGGGGCCGCCGTCGGGGTCGCCGGGGAAGACTCGGTTGATGTTCACGCCGTCGAGCGGGGAGGTGTCGACGCGACCCTGGTACGCGACCGGGGGGTTGGCGACCGGGCAGATGATGACTTGGCCGCTTACCTCGCCGGGCTCCAGCAGGGCCGCGAGCCTGGTGGCGGCGTCCACCCCGATGAACTCACCGCCGTGCACGCCCGCGGTGATCACCACGCGAGGGCCGGGGCGGATGCCGCTCACCAGGGTCAGCGGAATGTCCAGGGTGAGCGTGCCCAGGTCGGCGCGGACGGTGCCACGGGCCTTGGTGCCGGGCTCGGCGCTCAGCCCGGCGACGGTCAGGGCCTGCGGGGTCGTCGTGTTGTTGGTCATCGGTGTCACGCCTCCGCACGGTCGAGGGTGGAGATGAAGTCGATGGGCTGGGCCGAGGTGCCGTCCAGCGCGAGGTCCGCCGCGATGTCGCCCATGGCGGGCGAGAGCTTGAAGCCGTGGCCGGAGAACCCGGCGAGGAGCACCACGTTGTCGTTGCCGGGCAGCGGGCCGACGAGCGGGCGGCTGCTCTCGGTGTAGCCCTCCATGAAGACGGAGAGCCGGATCGGGTCGGGGTGCAGGTCGGGCATGTAGCGCCCGAGCAGTTCGGTGAAGACGTCCAGTTCCTCCGGCTCCACCGTCCGGTCGAGGCGGTTCGGGTCGTTCACGGGGCGGTGCAGGGCGCGGGACAGGCCGAGCTTGACGGACACGCCGTCCGGCGACGGCAGGCCGTAGCAGTGGGTGGGCGCCGTACGGATGAACGCCGGGCGCTCCTCGCCGAACCAGGCGTCGGTGGTGGGCACGTACCAGGCGTTGATCAGCCGGCGGATGTCCACCTCCCACGGCAGGTCCGGCAGCAGGTCGTTCACCCACGGGCCGACGGTGACCACGGCCGCGTCGAATCGCTCGCTCCCGGCGTCGGTGCGGATTTCCACGCCGTCGCCGCTCGGCGCGATCTCGCGGACCGCGGTGTAGCGGTGGATACGGGCGCCGAGCTGCTCGGCGCGGCGGGCGGCGGTCTGGATCGTCAGCTCGGGCCTGATGTAGCCCGCGTGGCGGTCGAGCACGGCCGCGTCGCCGTCCTCGATCCGGAACTGCGGGAAGCGCTTGGCGAGGGACTGGGCGTCCAACACCTCGTGGTCGAGGCCGTGTTCGGCGATGGACTGAAGGACGGTCGCCATCTGTTGGTGCTCGGTAGGCCCCATCAGCAGGCATCCGGTCAGCCGGCGCAACTCGCGGCCCGCCTCCTGCTGCAACTGCTCCCACAGGGCGTCGGCGTGCTTCAGCAGCGGAACGTACCGGGAGTCCTCGAAGTGCGCGCTGCGGAAGATCCGGGTCTCGCCGCCGGCGGCGCTGCGGTCGTGGCCCGGGGCGAAGCGGTCGTACCCGACGACCTCGGCTCCGCGGGCCGCCAGGCGCCAGGCGGCCTGGCTGCCCATCGTTCCGACGCCGACGACGGCGACGCGCTTGCTGCCAGACACGGGGGTTCCTTTCGTCTCCCGGGGCGTGGATGCTGGGGCGCCCGGTCTTGCGGACTTCGGAATTCCGGAGGGGGCGGTGGCCGCGGAGGCCGGGTTCACACCGTCCGGGCTTAGGGGCTTCGGTAGCCTTCTCGAGAAGCTGCCGTGCCACATTGTGGAACGCTGTGCTAGAATCTGGCACGAGAATGGCAGTGCCGTTCGAGGGGAGTCAAGAGGGTGCACACAAGGGATTCGCAGAGTTAACGGGGGAAATCCGATGGAAATGAAGAGCGTCACCAGGTCGCTGCGGATCCTGGAGGCGGTAGCTCAGCACCAACCGGTGACCGTGGGGGAACTCACCAAGCTCTTCGGGCTTCCCAAGTCGACCGTCCAGCGAACTCTGGTCACGCTGAACGAAGCCGGATGGCTGCGAGCGAACCGCAAGGACACCACGCGCTGGGAGATCGGTGCCCGCGTGCTCGCCGTCCGGCCGGCTGCGCTTCAGGGTTCGAGCCTGTTCGCCGCCGCGCGGGAGCCGATGATGCGGCTTCGCGACGCGTTGAACGAGACCATCCATCTCTCGGTGCCGGACGCACTGCAGTGCATGGTGGTGGTGGACCGGGTGGACTGCAATCACGCGGTGCGCACGTTCTACGCCATCGGCGACACCTCACCGCTGCATGCCACCGCCACGGGGCGCGCGATCCTCGCGCACCTGCCGAAGGCCGACGTGGACGAACTCATCAGCCGCGGGCTGGAGAGCTACAGCGACTCCACGCCGGCCGATCCCGACCAGCTGCGGGCCGAGTTGGAGCGTGTGCGGGCCGACGGCTATTCGGTGAACCGCAATCAGTACCGGCCGGACGTGTGCGCGGTCGCCGCGGCCATCCTGGACGAGGACGGCACGCCGCTTGCGGCGGTGGCGGTGTCCATGCCGGATTCGCGGTACGACGCGGAGAAGCTGCCCGAACTGGGGCGACTCGTCGCGGACACGGCCGCGGAGATCGCGGCCAGGCGCTCCGCTTGAAGAGCCGGAAAAGGTAGTTGGGGAACTGCGGGTCGGTTGTGGCTGGTCGCGCCCACGCGGCGGAGCCGCATGATGTCACAGCCCCGCGCCCCTTAACGGGGCGCGACCGCGTCACCTCACCGGCACCGCCAAGTACTGGTACTCCAGGAACTCCTCGATTCCGACCCGGCCGCCCTCGCGGCCCAGGCCCGACTGCTTGACGCCGCCGAACGGTGCGGCCGGGTTGGAGACGAGACCGGTGTTGAGCCCAACCATGCCCACCTCCAGTCGTTCGCTGACGCGAAGGGCGCGGGCCAGGCCCTCGGTGAAGACGTAGCCGACGAGGCCCCAGGGGGTGTCGTTGGCCCGGCGTACGACCTCGTCTTCGTCGTCGAAGGTGAGGATCGCGGCCACCGGTCCGAAGATCTCCGTCTCCATCAGGCGGCTTTCCGGGTCGACGTCGGTGAGTACCGTCGGCGGGTAGAAGCAGCCCGGGCCTTCCGGGGTACGGCCGCCTACGAGCACCCGGGCGCCGCGTTCCACCGCATTGGCGACCAGTTCCTCGACCTTGGCGCGCCCCGCCCTGTCGATCAGCGGGCCGACGTCGACTCCGTCCCGGGTGCCGGGACCCACGACGAGCGCCCCCATTCGCTGGGCGAGCCGCTGCGCGAACTCCTCCGCCACCGACCGGTGGACGAAGAAGCGGTTGGCGGCGGTGCACGCCTCCCCCATGTTGCGCATCTTGGCCGTCATCGCGCCGTCCACGGCCACGTCCAGGTCGGCGTCGTCGAACACGATGAAGGGCGCGTTGCCGCCCAGCTCCATCGAGGTGCGTACGACGGTGTCGGCGCACTGCACGAGCAGCAGCCGCCCGACCTGGGTGGAGCCGGTGAAGGAGAGCTTACGGACCCGGCCGCCGCGCAGCAGCGGCTCGCAGACCTCTCCCGCGCGGGAGGTGGTGACGACGTTCAGCACGCCGTCCGGCAGTCCCGCCTCCTTCAGGATCCCGGCCAGCGCGAGGCTGGACAGCGGGGTCTGCGGAGCCGGCTTGAGGATCATCGTGCAGCCGGCCGCGATCGCGGGGCCGATCTTGCGGGTGCCCATGGCCAGGGGAAAGTTCCACGGGGTGATCAGCAGGCAGGGCCCGACCGGGCGGCGCGAAAGCAGCATGCGGTTGCGGCCGTCGGGCAGGGTGCCGTAGCCGCCGTCGATGCGCACGGCCTCCTCGGAGAACCAGCGGAAGAACTCGGCCGCGTACGCCACTTCACCGCGAGCCTCGGCCAGCGGCTTGCCCATCTCGGACGTCATCAGCAGGGCGAGCTCGTCGACGCGGTCGAGGATGATCTCGTACGCGCGGCGCAGGATCTCGCTGCGCGCCCGCGGCGCGGTACGGGCCCACTCCTCCTGCGCCTGGACGGCCGCGTCCTCCGCGAGCCGGGCGTCTTTGGGGCCGGCGTCGGCGACGTGACAGAGGATCTCGCCGGTCGCGGGGTCGTCCACGGGCATGGTGGCGCCGTCCGCGGCGTCCACCCAGGAACCGCCGATGAACAACTGCTTGGGTACGTCGTTGAGGATGCTCACGGTGTCTCTCCTGGCTGGTCGGCGGGGTCGAGCAGTTCTGCGAGATGGAGGGCGCGGACGCCGCGGCCACCGGCGAGGTGGCCGACTTGGGTGGCGCAGCTGAAACCGTCGGCCACGACGACGGTCCGCGCGGTCGGACCGTCGGCGACTTTGTCGAGTCGTGGCTTCAGCGCCAGGTCGGCGACGGCCATCGAAGTGTCGTAGTGCTGCTCCTCGAAGCCGAAGTTCCCGGCGAGCCCGCAGCAGCCCTCGGCCTCGTCGACCGTCCGTACGCCGAGTCGGCGCAGCAGGTTGCGCGGGCGGCGGCCGGCGAAGGTGGCGTACTCGTGGCAGTGGGTCTGCAGCACGACGTTCTCCGGCAGGGGCCGGGGGCTCCACTCCGGCGCGGCGAGGTCGGTCAGGGCGCCCGTGAGGGTGTGGACTCGGGCCGCGACGCGCCGGGCGGCGTCGGTGCCGAGGAGTTCGGGCACGTCGCGCTTGAGTGCGGCCGCGCAGCTGGGCTCCGCCACGACGATCGGCAGGCCGTCGCCGGTGCCGTCGAGACGGGCCACCGTACGCGCCATCACGCGGCGTGCAACGGACAGTTGGCCGGTGCTGACCCAGGTCAGGCCGCAGCACAGGCCGTCCTGCGCCGTGCTGGGGATTCCGGCGTCGGCGAGTACGCGGACGGTGGCGCCCGCCACTTCGGGGCGGAATGCGCGAGTGAAGCTGTCGACGAAGAGCAGCGCCTTCGCCTGTCCGTCGGTCCTGGTCTCGCGCAGCACGGAGCGCAGGGCGCGCCGGGAGGCGAACGCGGGGATCGTACGGCGTGTGGTCACGCCCCCGAGCCGGGCCAGTAGTCTGCCGAGCGCCCCGCGCAGCAGCGAGTTGACCGGCCGGGCTGCGTATCCGGCGAGGGCGGAGGTCAGGGGCAGCCAGCCCAGCGAGTAGTGGGAGCGGGGCCGCAGCCGGGCCTTGTAGTGCCGGTGCAGGAACTCGGCTTTGTACGTGGCCATGTCGACGCCGACCGGGCAGTCGGTGGAGCACGCCTTGCAGGAGAGGCACAGGTCGAGGGCGTCGCGGACCTCCGTCGACCGCCAGCCGTCCTTGATCGTCTCCCCGCGCACCATCTCCTGCAGCAGGCGGGCCCGGCCGCGGGTCGAGTCGTTCTCATCGCCGGTGGCCCGGTAGCTGGGGCACATCACGCCGCCTGCGTCGCTGCGGCAGCGGCCCACGCCCACACAGCGGCGGGCCGCGCCCGCGAAGCCGTCCTCGTCGTGCGGGAAGGTGAACACCGTTTCGAGGAGCGGGGTGTTGTGCAGTGCCATGTCCGCGTCGAGTGCGGCCGGGGCGACGATGACGCCGGGGTTCAGCAGCCCGTCAGGATCGAAGATCCGCTTGAAGGCGCCGAACGCCCCGATCATCCGGTGGCTGTACATGATCTCCAGCAGCTCACCGCGCGCCCGCCCGTCGCCATGCTCACCCGACAGCGTCCCGCCGTGCTCGACGACCAGGGCGGCCGCCTCGGCGAGGAACCGGCGGGCGGCTGCCCGGCCGGCATCCGTGGCGAGGTCGAAGTCGATGCGCACGTGCACGCACCCGGCACCGAAGTGCCCGTACAGCACGCCGGTGAGCCCATGAGCGGCCAACAACTCCCGGAAGTCCCGCAGGTAACCGGCGAGATTCTCGGGCGCGACCGCCGCGTCCTCCCACCCGGGCCAGGACTCCCCGCCGTCCACGAGGCGCGCGGCGAGCCCTGCTCCGTCCTCGCGGACCCGCCACAGCGAGCGCCGTTCGGCCGCGCTCTCCACGACCCGTCCGCCGGTCATCCGGCCCCGGGCCTTGAGCACGTCCAGCAGTTCGGCCGCACGCGTGGTGACCGTCGCCTCGTCGTCACCATCGAGTTCGACATACAGCCAGGCGCGTCCCTCGGGCAGTCCGGTGACGGAGTCGGGACCGCGGCGGGCGCGCATCGTGGCGACGATCGCCTCGTCCATGCCCTCCACGGCGGTGGGCGACCAGCGCAGGATCTCGGGGACGTCCTCGGCGGCGTCGACGACCGCGTCGTAACCGAGGGCCAGGAGTGCCGAGGCCGGTGCGGTGGCCACCAGGCGTACCGTCGCCGCCGTGACGACGGCGCAGGTGCCCTCGGTGCCGACCAGGGCGCGGGCCATGTCGAAGCCGTTCTCCGGCAGCAGATGGTGGAGTTGGTAGCCGGAGACCTGGCGGGGGATGCGGCCCAGTTCGGTGCGGATCGGCGCCAGGTTGTCGGCGATCAGCCGCTGTACGTCCGCTTCGAGGCGGGCGACGCGCGCCACCGCGTCGGGGTCGTCAGGGTCGGCCGCGCGCAGCCCGACACGGTCTGCAACGACGCACACGCCGTCGGCGGTGACGATCTCCAGGCACTCGATGTGGCCGCTGGTCCGCCCGTGCCGCACCGACCGATTGCCGCACGCGTCGTTGCCGATCATCCCGCCGAGGGTGCAGCGGCTGTGCGAGGACGGGTCGGGGCCGAAGGTGAGCCCGTGCTCGCCGGCCACATCCCGCAGCGCGTCGAGGACCACTCCGGACTCGACGCGAGCGGTGCGTGCCTCCGGGTCGATGTCCAGGATCCGGTTCATGTGCCGGGAGAAGTCCAGGACGACGCCCGGTCCGACGGCGTTGCCCGCCATGCTGGTGCCGCCGCCCCGCGCGGTGACCGGGACGCCCGCCTCCCGGCAGGCCCGCAGCACCGCGCACACGTCGTCGGCGGTGCGCGGGAAGGCCACGGCCCGCGGCGGCACACGGTAGTTGGAGGCGTCGTAGGCGTACGGTCCTGTACGTCCCGGCCCCGTCTCCACCCGTAGGCCGGGCGCGGTCTCGGCGATGCGGGTCAGCAGACCCGCCAGGTCGCCGGTGGCGTCCGTCATCGGTCCGACGCTGCCGAGGTGCCGGCCTCCACCGCGGCCGCCCACGCCTGGAGGCCCTCGTCCACGGCCGCCTCGTCGATGACCAACGCCGGGATCATCCGCACGACCTGGTTCCAGGCCCCGCACAGCAGCAGGAGCAGGCCCTCGTCGACGGCGGCCTGCTGCACTCGGGCGGCGGTCTCGGGGTCGGGGCTGCCGTCCTCGGTGACGAACTCAGTGGCCAGCATCAGCCCGAGGCCCCGTACGTCCCCGATGGCCGCAGTCCGGTCGGCCACCGCCTCCAGGCCGGCGCGCAGCCGTGCGCCCATCGCCTCGGCGTTCTCGACGAGCTTCTCGTCGTGTACGACGTCGAGCGTGGCGCAGGCCGCGGCGCACGCCACCGCGTTGGCGCCGTACGTTCCGCCCTGCGAGCCGGGCCACGCCTTGCGCATCAGCTCCTCGGATGCGGCGATGCCGGACAGCGGGAAACCGCTGGCCAGACCCTTGGCGGTGATGAGGATGTCCGGGGTGACGCCGAAGTGGTCATGCCCCCAGAACCGGCCGGTGCGGCCGACGCCGGTCTGCACTTCGTCGAGGATGAGCAGGAAGCCGTGGCGGTCCGCGCGCTCCCGCAGCCCCTCCAGGAAGGCGCGGGTCGCGGGCACGTACCCGCCCTCACCGAGCACCGGTTCGACGATGATCGCGGCCGTGTCGGCGGGCGAGGAGATGGTCTGGAGCGTGTAGTCGAGCTCCTGGAGGGCGAAGCGGGTGGCGGTCTCCTCGTCCCAGCCGTAGCGGAAGGCGGTCGGGAACGGGGTGACGACCACGCCGCTCATCAGCGGCGAGAAGCCGGAGCGGAAGCGGGTGCCGGAGGTGGTCATGGAGGCGGCGGCCACGGTCCGGCCGTGGAAACCTCCGTGGCAGACAAGGACGTTCGGCCTGCCGGTGGCCTGGCGCGCCAGCCGCAGCGCGGCCTCGACGGCCTCGCTGCCGGAGTTGGTGAAGAACAGACTGTCCAGACCTGCCGGCAGCACCTCGCCGAGCTTGTCGACCAGCCGCCGCAGCGGCTGATGCATGACCGTCGTGTACTGGCCGTGGACGAGCGTGCCCACCTGCTCCTGGGCGGCCGCCACGACCTTGGGGTGGCAGTGGCCCGTGCTGGTGACGCCGATTCCGGCGGTGAAGTCGAGATAGCGGCGGCCGTCCTCGCCGTAGAGGTGGACGCCCTCGCCCCGGACCGCCACCACGGGCGTGGCCTGGCGAAGGTGCGGCGACAGTGCGGTCATGTTCGTCTCCCGGCCCATGCGTTGTGGTCTGCTGCGGTATTCCGAGCTTCTCGGCCGCCACAGACGAAGCCAACGCGTGATCTGTCCAGCTGGGACGCGGTGTTCGGACGTTGTGTCAACCGCCCCGGGCCTCCGCGCCCCATTCGCACCGCCGCGACCGCCGTCGGACGGCTCTTGCGCAGGTCAGCGCCGCTTGTCAGAGTGACCGGGCAAGCAGGGAGGCACCGTGAGCGAGAACCACCGAACGGCCGGGTCGCCGTACACGCACGACCAGGACGCGACCGTGGCCGACCGGGGCGCAAACGCGGGCGACCCGGACGCACACGTGGCCGACCGGGACGCCGCCACGGCCGGCCGCCCGCTCACCGTGGCCGACGTCCTCGCCCTTCCCGTCCTGGCCGCTGGGCAGCCGCAGGTCGTCACGGGCGTGACCCGCCTCGACCGGCCCGTCCGGTGGGTCCACATCACCGAGCTGACGGACCCCGCCTCCTTCCTCAAAGGCGGCGAACTCGTCCTGACCACCGGCATGCCCCTGCCCGAGGACGCAGCGGGCGTACGCCGGTACGTGGACGAACTCGCCGACATCGGAGCCGCGGCCCTGGTCATCGAACTCGTCCGCCGCTACCACCGCCCGCCCGACCCACTCGTCCAGGCCTGCCGAACCCGCGGCCTCCCCCTCGTCACCCTGGCCAAGGACGTCAACTTCCTGGAGGTCACCCAGGTCGTACACGCCCTCATCCTCGGCAACCAGGCCGACGCGATACGCAGAAGCCAGCGGATCCACGAGGCGTTCACCGCACTGACGCTGCGCGGCGCGGGGCCCGAGGACGTGGTGCGCGCGGCAGCGGAGATGAGCGGCCGCACGGTCGTACTGGAGAACCTGGTCCACCAGGCGCTGATTTGCGAGCCCTCGGGCAGCACGGTGGAGGAGGCGCTCACCGACTGGGAACAGCGTTCCAGGTCGACCCCGCCGGGCGATCACACGGAGGTGCGCGGCCCCGAGGGCTGGCTCGTGGCACCCGTGGAATACCAGGGCGAGCGCTGGGGCCGGGTGGCCATGCTCCCCGCCCCGTCCGGCACGTCGGCTTCCGGGGTTGCGAGCGCTCTCGGCGCAACGGAAACCGCGCTCGACGCTACGGGAACCACTGTCGGCGCTACGGGGACGTTCGGCCCCGAGGACGTCACCGTCCTCGAGAGAACGGCGATGGCCCTGACCATCGCGCGCCTCATCCACCCGACGCCCTGGGAACGCACGGCGCACCGAAGCGCCCTGCGGGACCTCGCCGAGCAGCGCCACCGCTCCCCCGAGGACGCCCGTGCCCGCGTCGCGGCACTGGGCCTGCCCACCGAGGACAGCAGCTTCCTCGCCGTACTCCTGGACACCCGCACGGGGACCGACGGCGACATCCGCACGCAGACCGGCAGTGCCGAGCCGGAAACCCACCTGACCCACGAACTGCGCACGGCCGGAGTGCCGGCACTCGTCGGCCGACTGGCCACCGGCCGCCTCGGCATCCTGCTGGCCCTGCGCCCCGCCCACCCGTGGCGGCCCACGGTCGAGCGACTGAGCCGTACCGCGCTGGAGCTGGACCCGCAGGCGGTCGTGAGCGTCGGTTCCGAAGTCACGGACCTCTCCGACGCCGCCCGTTCCTTCCGCGAGGCGGCCCGCGTGTCCGAAGCGGCCCTGCCCGGCCAGCCCCTCCCCGAAGGCAGGTCCTTCCACGAACTGTCCGACATCGGCCTGCGCCGCCTGCTGTACGCGCTCCGCGACGACACCCGGATCCAGGACTACGCCGAACGACAGCTCGGCCGCCTCATCGACCACGACACCCGACACGGCACGGACCTGCTGACGACCCTGCGCCACTACCTGGACGCGGCAGGCAACAAGACGACCGCCGCACGCCGCGGCGGCCTGTCCCGGGAGACGGTCTACCAACGCCTGCGCACCATCGAGCGCCTGCTCGACTGCGACCTCGAATCCGGCGAACAACGCACCCAACTGCACGTGGCGCTCACGGCTCTTGACGTCCTTCGAGCCCAACGTCCTTGACACCGCGAGTAGTCCCCGCGCCCGCTGCGGTGCCGTCAGGCCGGCAGAAGTACGACTCCGTCAAAGTCGGCATGCAGGATGTGGCCGGTGGTGAAGGTGGCTCCCCCGAACGTCACGGAGTGGGGTGATCACAACCGGACGATGATCAAGGCCGTGTCGTCGCGGCCGCCGCCCGCCAGTCCGAGCCGGGCCAGCAGGGTCTCGGCCAGCTCCTCGGGGTCGAGCCGGCTGTGCTGGCCGAGGATGTCGGTCAGCCGGGCCAGGCCGACGTCGAGGTCTTCGCCACGGCGTTCGATCAGGCCATCGGTGTAGAGCACCAGGGTGTCGCCGGGGCTGTAGGTCGCGGTGGCCTGGGGGCGGGGGACGTGCTGGGGACGAACCGCCAAGGGCGGGTCGGTGGCCCGGTCCAGCAGCTCGCAGGCGCCTCCGGCGTGCACCAGCACCGGGGGCGGGTGGCCGGCGTTGCTGTAGATGATCAGGCAGCTCACCGGGTCCACCAGCGCTTTGACAGCGGTGGTGTTCAGCGCGCCCTCGACCGAGCGGGCGTACAGGCCCAGCACCTCCAGCGCCTGGGCGGGCCGTTCCAATGCGCGGATGGCGGCGCTCAGCGCGCTGCGGAGCATGCCCATGACGGCGGCGGCCTCCAGGCCGTGGCCGACGACGTCGCCGACTGCCACGGAGAAGCGGCCGTCGGTCAGGTCTGCCACGTCGTACCAGTCGCCGCATACGTTCAGCGATCCGGTGGCGGGCAGGTATCGCACGGCGATGTTCTGGTGCCGGGCCAGGTCCGGGACTTGGAGCATGGCCTCCTGCAGGGTGACGGCCACCTGGCGCTCGCGGGTGTGGGCCTGCCGCAGCTCCTCGTTCAGCCGCTGCAGCTCCCGGGCCCGCGCGTACAGCTCGGCCTCCAGAGCCTCCCGCTCGGCGAGCAGCTTGGCCGGCGGCTGGGCGCGGGGGGCGCGGGACTTGACGAACGCGGTCACGTCCTCCACCCGGTGGATGATCCACGCCACCGACCCGTCCGGTCCGAGGACCGGGGTGTTGATGGGCGACCACCACCGCTCCTCGAACACACCGGGCCGACGCATGACCGGGATGTCGTACTTCTGTAGCGCCATCGTGTCGGGCAGTTGCAAGGCCAGGACCCGTTGCAGCGAGGTGTTCAGGTTCCGCACCCCGTCGGCCTCGGGGTCGGCCGGGTTGTCAGGGAAGGCCGCGAAGATGTGCTGCCCGATCAGCTCTTCCCTGGTCCGCCCTGTCGCGTCCAGGTACGCCTGGTTGACCTCGACGATCACCAGGTCCGGGTCCAGCACCAGATAAGGGCTCGGCGTTGCGGCGAACAGCGCCGCGTAATCCATGCCCGACACGGCCACCGCCCTTCCCCCTCTCCCTTCCGCCCTGCGGACGCCGCCCCGTACCTCTCACGCTACTGTCCGCCCAGCTCAGCCGCGCGCCGCGACGGCGCTGGCCACTAGATTCCGCAGCGCGGCCGCTTCCTTCCGCCTCGGCGGTCCCGGGTCGCACGGCTGCGGGCGCGGTGCCTTGCCGTGGCACCAGAAGCCGCGCTGTGGCCTGGACCAGGCTTCAGCTAGCCTGCTGATCAGGGGACATGGCCACCCAAGCAGGTCGGTGCCGAGCCCCCGACAGGGCTCGACGGCCCGAGCGGAAGGAGTCGTCATGGACCTTCGGCATGATCAGGTTCTCGTGGCCACACCTGCCGACAGACGGCCGGGGCCCAGCACCCCGGGAATGGACCGGCAGGAGGCCTTCGCCACCGATGGAACATGGTCCGGGTTCGTCCGCACCGAGGCCGGGATGGTCTCCGGCTGGCATCACCACGGCGAGTACGAATCGGTGATCTACCTCCTCACCGGATCCCTGAAGATGGAGTTCGGCCCGGACGGCTCGAACACAGTGGAAGCCGGTCCCGGCGACTTCGTGTACGTACCGAAGGGCGCCGTCCATCGGGAGAGCAACCTCTCGACGGAGCCGGCCGACATCATCGTCGTGAGGGCCGGGACCGGGCAGTCCACGTTCAACATCGACGGGCCGCCGGGACAAGGCGTCGACAGGCCGGCACAAGGCTGAGACGCCACCCCGACCCGGTGCGCGGGCCCCGGGACGTGGGCGTTGCCGTGCACGGCAACGCCAGCCCCGGCCCGGCCGACATGGCCAAGCCCCGGCCCGGACGCGCTCACGCCTCCTCTAGGGCGTCCCCGAATTCCCGCAGCACCCGGCTGTGGTGGCTGTGGGCGAGCTTGTGCCCGACGGCCAACACAAGCGCGACCGGCCACTCGATGATCTCGCACGCCGCGAGCACACCCAGGCCGGCGAGGAAGGCGAGTTGATCGGCTGGTGGCAGTTCCACCCGTCGGCCCAGCACGTCGAGCGTGACCGCGTTGCCCGAGACGACACGGTCGGCTGCGGCCCTGGCGTCGACCACCCTCCCCCGCGATTCCGGTGACGTGCGTGGCGGTGCCTCACGGCCGACCGCCTTGGTGGGTAGTGCGGTCATGCTTGGTTCCCTTCAACGGCCGGGGCGGGCACCCCGTCGGCCTCTGGACTGGACATCAGCGGAAAAAGCTGATGAGAGCCTCCGCCGGCTCCGAAATTCCGCACGCTGCACCTTGAGTGCTCGTCGTTACAACCATTGGATCATTCGGGTGAACGCATCGCATCCTGAGCTCGGCGTGGTCAGCCGCGTTCCGGTGCTTTGTGCGATCGAGCCGGCATTGGGCCGTTCAGCCCGGGACAGCACCCACTACGGACTAGCGGGAGACGTGGCATCGAGCCGGGCGGACCCGTCGATGCTTTCGTTGTGGGGCGAATTCTTCGGGTCCTTGCGTCGAAACCCACAGGGAGACATGAGTGGAAACCAGTGGCAGTGAAGGTCGCCAGCCCCTTGCCTACCCGCTCCTCAAGGGACAGAAGGCGCTGGTGACCGGCGCGAATTCCGGCATCGGCAAGGCCACGGCGATCGGCCTGGGCCGGGTCGGCGCCGATGTCGTGGTGAATTACGTCGCCGGACAGGACGCCGCGGAAGAGGTGGTGCGCGAGATCGAGAGTTTCGGTGTCCGCGCCTACGCACACGAGGCGGACGTGTCACAGGAGGACCGGGTCGCCGACATGGTTTCTCGCATGGTCAAGGAGTTCGGCACCATCGACGTCATGGTGGCGAATGCCGGCCTCCAGCGCGATGCTCCTTTCACCGAAATGACCCTGGACCAGTGGAACAAGGTGCTGGACGTCAATCTGACCGGCCAATTCCTGTGCGCCCGTGAAGCGGCCAAGGAATTCCTGCGGCGGGGTGTCGTCGCGGAGGTTTCCCGTTCCGCCGGGAAGATCATCTGCATGAGTTCGGTCCACCAGATCATCCCCTGGTCGGGCCACGCGAACTACGCCTCCTCCAAGGGCGGGGTGCAGATGCTCATGGCGACCCTCGCACAGGAGCTCGCGCCCCACAGGATCCGGGTCAACGCCGTCGCTCCGGGAGCCATTCGTACACCTATCAACCGCAGCGCCTGGGACACCCCTGAGGCCGAGGCCGAGCTTCTGCGGCTGATCCCCTATCGCCGCGTCGGCGACCCGGACGACATCGCAAACGCGGTGGTCGCGCTGGCATCCGACATGTTCGACTACGTCGTGGGGACCACGATCTACGTGGACGGTGGCATGACGCTGTTCCCCGGTTTCGCGACAGGCGGCTGAGGCGCGCTCGCTTCCTCTCAGCGCCATCCGGTACGAGCCATGCTGTACGAGCCACCGAGGCCCATGTGAACAGCGCTATCGAGTTTCTGGCGGACGCCCCACCACAGCTTCTCCCGGCACGGCAGCTCATGGCCTTCACCCTGGCCTCCCACATCCTGCTCGTGCCCTTCGGCGTGGCCCTGCCCGCCATCACCCTCCTGATGCACTACCGCGGGCTGCGCAAAGGCGACGCCATCGCCCTGCTGCTCGCGCGGCGCTGGTCGGCGGTCATGGCCGTCCAGTTCGCCATCGGCATCGTGACCGGTACCGTGCTCTCCTTCGAGTTCGGTCTGCTGTGGCCGGGCATGATGGGCCGGTGGGGCGACGTCTTCGGCCTCGGCTTCGGTGTCGAGGCGTGGGCGTTCTTCCTCGAAGCGATCCTCATCGCCATCTATCTGTACGGCTGGCGCCGGCTCAAGCCGTGGACGCACTTCTGGCTCGGTCTGCCCCTGCCACTGGCCGCATTGATGGGCGCGTTCGGGATCATCGCCGCGAACTCCTGGATGAACACCCCGAGGGGCTTCACGCTCGACCCGTCCGGCAACCCCGTGAACGTCAACGTCCGGCAGGCGATCTTCACACCGATGTTCGGCCCCGAGTACTGGCACTTCGTGGCCGGCGTGATCCTGACCGCGGGATACGTCGTGGCCGGGGTGTACGCGACCGGCTGGCTGCGGGGCCGCCGGGACCGCTATCACCGGCTCGGCTTCACCCTTCCGTTCACCGTCGCCGCGATTCTCACCCCCGTGCAGTTCGTGCTCGGGGACTCCATCGCCCGCTCTGTCTTCCACAAGCAGCCCGTGAAGTTCGCGGCCATGGAAATCGTCTGGAAAACCGACACCCACGTGCCGGAGTACATGTTCGGGCGCATGCATCCCGACGGGACGATCTCCGGCGGGATCAAGATCCCGCAACTGGACTCGATCCTCGCCGGATTCAGCCCGGACACCAAGGTGACGGGCCTGTCGTCGGTCCCCGCGAGCGACCGCCCGACAGCGACCGAGGCCACGATCGCCCACTGGGCGTTCGACATCATGGTGACCATCGGAAGCCTGCTCGTCCTGCTCGCCCTCTGGTACGGCTGGTGCTGGCTACGCCGTCGTGACCTGCCCAGGTCACGGTGGTTCTTCCGGTGTGCCGCCCTCGCCGGCGGCGCCTGCCTGGTGACGGTGGAGTGCGGCTGGATCACCACCGAGGTGGGCCGCCAGCCCTGGATCGTGTACCAGAACATGCGGGTCTCCGAGGCGGTGACGGACACCCGCGCCGCGTCGCTGTGGACGATGCTGGGCATCGTCGTGGTGGTCTACGTACTCGTCTTCGGCGCCTTTTTGACCGTCCTCCTGAAGATGAGCCAGCGGTGGCGCCTGGCCGACGAGGGCCGGCTCGCGAGAGCCGCAGTCGAGGACCTGGAAGGCGCCACCCCCTACGGGCCCCGTCCGTTGTCCGCGGCCGGAGCCGGGCGTGCCGCGGGCGCGGCCGATCACGGCCCCGGCGGCAGGGACAGGGACGGCGCATGATCGAGGACCTCGTTGCCTGGGTGCTGCTGGCCGCGGTGGCCGCCTACGCGTGTGCCGGCGGCGCGGACTACGGAGCCGGATTCTGGGACCTCGTCGCAGGCGGACCCGAACGCGGCAAGCGCCCCCGGTGGCTCATCGATCACGCCATGGCACCGGTGTGGGAGACCAACAACGTCTGGCTCATCTTCGTTCTGGTGATCATGTGGACCGCCTTCCCGATCCTGTTCCAGACGGTGTTCTCGGCCATGTGGCTCCCCCTGGCGCTCGCGGCTGTGGGACTCGTCCTGCGCGGCGCCGGGTTCGCCCTGCGCAAGCCCACGCGACGCCTCGCCCAGCGCAGGCTCTACGGCGCCGTCTTCGCCGTCTCCTCGCTTCTGACACCCTTCTTCCTCGGAGCGGTCATCGGGGGGCTCGCAACGGGCCGGGTGGCACCGGGAACGGAGGCGTCCGCCGATGCATGGTCCAACGGGACGTCTGTGCTCACCGGGCTGCTCACGGTCGCCGCGACCGCCTTCCTCGGGGCGGTGTTCCTCACCGCCGACGCCCGCCGCTTCGACGCCCCCGACCTCGTCGGTTACTTCCGGCTGCGGGCCTGGTGCAGCCTCGCCGTCATCGCCGTCCTCGCGATCGTCGGCGTCGCCGTCACCCATGACGACGCGCGCCACGTCCACTCCGGCCTGACCAGCGGAATCGGGCTCGCCCTCGTTGTGGTGGCCGCCGTCAGCGCGCTGGCCACCGCCGGTCTGCTGTACCGCACCGCGACGGGATGGGCGAGGATCACCGCGGTCGGCAGCGTGGCTCTCGTCGTCGTCGCGTGGGGGCTGGCCCAGCGGCCCTATCTCATCCCCACCTCGTTGACCGTGTCCCAGGCGGCCGGCGCGTCGACGACGCTGCGCTGGATGATGCTGGTCACCCTCATCGCGGTGGTGCTCGTCGGACCGGCCCTCGTGCTGCTCTACCGGCTGGACACCCGCGGAGCCCTCCAGCCCCTCACCGAGGCGGACCTGCGACAGACGGCGCCCGGACGGGACCCCCAGAACCCGCCGCTGTGAACGGGGCCGGGAAAGGACCGCCGATCGTGCTGGTCCTGGAACCGGGCGAGCCCAGCACGACCGTCGATGCCACGTCCGGGCTTTCCGCCCCTCTCACCCGGGCGCGGGCCGCCCTCGCGCGTGACGGCGAGCGCCCGGCGCACTGACGGGTCAGGCACTCAGGAATCGGATCAGGCGCTCAGAAGTACGGCGATGTCTCCGGTCTGCGGCGTCGGGCCGCCGGTACGGGTGACGGGGAGGAGTCGGCCGTCGCCGCGCACCAGGAACAGCATCCGGTGGCCGGCCGGGATGGGGCCGTCGACGCGATGCGTCACGACGCGGGCGCCTCGGGCGTAGCGGCGCTCCAACCCACCGATCGCAGGGCCCGTCCCAGGTCGACCACCCACGGATCCCCGCCCACGAGCAACGGCCTGGAACGCACCGAGCGCACCACGCCCAGCCGTCTCGCCACGGGTGCCGCGGTCAGTCCGTACACCGTGACGGTGGCCACGATCACCAGGAACGTGGTCGGCAGGATCCTCGAAGCGCCGCCGATCCCGCGGTCGACCAAGGCGGCCGAGAACGTCGACGCGGTGGCCGCGGCGACGATGCCGCGTGGCGCCATCCACCCGCTGAAACCCCGTTCCCCGGCCGTCAGATCGGTCCGCAACGTCGCCCCGGCCGCCACAAGTGGCCTGATCAGCAGCACGAGAACCGCCACGAGACCCAGCGTCGGCAGCAGCAGGTATACCAGGGAGTGGGGGGTGATGGTGGCCGAGATGGAGATGAACAGCAGTCCGATGACCAGGTTCACGAGGGTCACGAAGAACGGTCGTTGTGCGCTGACGCCCGTGCCCGGCAGGTTCGCCACCGCCAGCCCCATCAGGACGGCCGCGATGAGTCCGGTGTCGTCCCGGACAATGTCGCAGCCGGCCGCCACACCGACCACCACGGCGAGCTGCACCGTGATGCCGAGCACCTCTCCGAGTCGCAGCCTGCGCAGCACCAGTGTCAGTACGGCCGCTCCGACGAGACCGCCCGCCAGACCCACCGCCGCACTGATCGCGAAGTACGCGACCTGACGTTCGAGGCCGCTGCGTCCTGAGGTCACCACGCCGTGAAACACGAGCGCTCCCAGGAATGCCGCCCACCGGATCGATGAGCGACCGTTCCATTTAAGTGAGCAGGAGTGAGTCTTGGACCCATACCTGGTCACTGCGCGCATCCCGAACGGTGTTGGATGCCCGGCTGGTTCCCCGCTTTCGCGTCCTGCTCGGCGACGGCACTCCGGGTGCACGGTCCGTAGTAGGCGGGCAGGGTTCCTCACGCCCTGGGGTGCCCGGTCGGGCCTGGGCGGTCCGATGCCCCACCGCATCGCTCTGGTGCGGTGGGGGCGGCGCCGTCCGTCGCCTGATCGGAAAGCCCTGGGCGCGTCGCCCGACCGCGATGCTCGCCGCATCGTGCCGGGTCGTCTCACGTCGTGGGGTGGCCAGCGGTTTCTGCCAGTGCTGAGCACCCCACCGGCTGGTGTAAGCGGGGTCGACCGCGACAATCGCCACGTCCTGCTCGGCGGCCATCGACACCAGCCGCGCTTTGAGTTTCGCGGTCGGGAAGCGGGAGATCAGGCGCCGGAACCGCTTGTTGCGGCCGTACTTCTCCCGGGTCTTACTCTCGGCGAAGTCGAGGTCCTCGATGGCGATCGCGGCGACGCCACAGGCGCGCGTGTAGTGCAGCAGTCGGGTCAGGGCATGCCGGATCTGCGCGTCCCGGTGCGTGGCATTGCCGGACAGGTCATAGAAGAAGCGCTGCGGCTCACCGACAGGGTTGCCGTGCTGGTCGAGGCGCCAGGCTGCCAGGTGGTCGTCGTTCATGTCGACCCCGACCGTGCCACGCGCCAGAGCGGTGGGAAGGGGCAGGCTGGGGGCGGCGGTGCGCTGCCAGGACGCCGTCACATACCAGCGCCCCCGTACAGCGTCGTGGTGAATCCGGTACGCCACCGCACGGTCCGCGACGATTCGGTCCCGCCACTCCTCGCCACGATGCTTGAAGGTCACCGTCGCCCCCAGCACGTACCGGCCGTGCGCCGCGTTGGCCAAGTGAGCGAGTTCCGTCGGGAGTTTGATGGAGACCTGTCCGCTCTCGGTGACGCGGATGGTCTCGTTGCCCAAGCGCTTGCCGGACTCCCCGTCCGCGGCCAGGAACATCCGGGCCGCCTCCCACCGGGCTCTCCACGCCTCCTCGCCCAGCCCGGCGTCGTCCAGGTGGTGCCGGGTGTTAGCGAGATGGCGGCCGCCACGCACCACGCGCACCCGGCCCGCATTCCAGTCCGCCTCCACCCCCGCCAGCCGGTATTGGAGGGTGTGCAGGCGCCGGGACTTTGCGTGCCATTCGCGCCGCGAGGCATAGCCTTTCGGCAGTGACGCGCGCTTGTCGGCCTTGGCACCCAGCGGCCGGGTCAACCGGGCCTCGATCTGTGCGATCTGCGCACGTAGGCAGGCGACATGCGTGGCCTGTGCGCGCCGGGCCAGCGCCCACTGGTCATGGGTGGCCTTGGTGATACTGCCCGCCCAGCGCGATGACGAGCGACCGGTCAGCTCCCTCTTGCGCACCGCCCAGGTGGCGGCATCATCCGCCAGGCCCTGTCGGCTGCGCTGGGCGAGATCACCGGCGGCGAGCGAGCCGAGGAAGGCGCCGACCTCACGCAGCACGGCCGCGTCTCTGTCGCAGACATGCAGTCGGTCCCGGATGGCTACGCCCGCAGGCCCCGGCACCACGAAGGGCGCCGCCAGCTCCCGCACCCAGCCCACCCCTTCACCCCCCGGCCCGAAAGTCCCGTCACGACAATCAACGACCACCACCGGCGAAGGTCACTCATTCGACCCAAGAACCTCTGTTCCCTCGGCCAGGAAAGCAGCCTCCGACGCGTGGCCAGACTACGAAACCAGTCCCGCAACGGCCTGCCCGGCGCTCACTCACACTCACCAAAGCTCAGCACACCGGCAGCAGTTCCCAACCCCTCCCAGACGACGATCCGCTACAACCGCTCGGTGGGACGCACGAAATTGAGCAACGGGTCGACGACGGTGGGGCCGGACACGACGAGGATCGCTCCGAGCATCACGGCCGCGCCCCATGACATCCCGACGGCACGGCGAGAAGCGCCGTCGAGGCCCCTGTGAACAGCACGCCGAACCAGACCAACCGCACCACGACCCGGCGCGTGTGCGCTCTGAACCTCTTCAGGTCCAGGCCCAGCCCCGCGTCGTAGAGGATCACCGCGACAGCCAGCGAGACCAGGGGGGAGAAGGCGTCGCCCAGAAGCCGCTCCGGGTTGACGTAGTCCGTCAGCGCGCCGGCGGTGAATCCGACCGGCAGCAGAACGATCAGCGCGGGGATGTGCAGACGGCTCGCCACGACCTGGGAGCCGACGGCCAGGACGACGATCAGGCCGAGCCCCACGAGCACCTGGTCATGCGTCACCGCGACGCCTCCTGTACCGGGACGCCGACTGCCGGTGGCCGCAGGGCACCCGGACGGGTCAGGCCCCGTCGTGGAGCTACCGCATCGTCATTTCTTTCCGGGTGTTGCTTTCCGGGTGTACATCAGGTCCGCATGAGGCCGCGGTCCCCCGACTGCCATTGCACCATCGGACGAATTCCGCCGCATTTTGTTACGCCGCATTTCGGTGCAGTAGTCACCCGCCGAACCCGCCCAGGTCGCGGGATCGGTACGGCACGGATCTCCTGGTACGGGGAGACGACCTGCCTTGAGGCGGCGCCGTGCTGACGAAGCCGTGCTGACGGAAGCCGTGCTGACGAAGGAGAGCGCATGGCCAGCAGCACGCCCCCGCCGGAGCCGGAGAAACGCCCTGGAGGCGCGTCCGGAGGTGAGCAGCCCCCGGCGCGGGAACGCGGCGAACTGGACGAGCTGCGGCACCGGGTGAGCGCCTTGGAGGGCGCCGGGCCGCCGCGGGCGGCGCGGCACTGGCTGCGGCCGCTGGGCTCGGTCCTGCTGATCGTCCTTGCCTCGCTGCTGTCACTGCTGGCCGTCGTCGCGGTCTGGGCGAACAGCATCGTGCGGGACACGGACCGCTACGTCGCCACTGTGGCGCCGCTGGCGAGCAACCCGGATGTGCAGAAGGCGGTCACCGACCGGGTCACCACCGAGGTCTTGGCGCAGATCGACGTGGACGCGCTGGTCAAGCAGCTGAGTCAGGAGGCGGAGAAGGAGGGTGTCCCGCCGGAGCTGGCCAAGCTGCTCGGCGGCCTGAGCGGCCCGATCAACAGCGGCCTGAAGAACCTGGTCAGTAGCACCGTCGAGCGGGTGGTCTCCAGCAACGCCTTCGACACCGTCTGGGTGGACGCGAACCGCGCGGTCCACAGCTCTTTGGACAAGGCCCTCACGGGCAAGGGCGGCGGTGCGGTGTCCCTGGAGAACAACCAGGTCGCCATCGACGTGGGACCGATCGTGGCCAAGGTCAAGGACGAACTGGTCAGTGCCGGCTTCTCGCCAGCCGCGAAGATCCCGACCGTCCACACAAACTTCGTGGTGTTCACATCCGACGAGATCGGCGAGATCAAAACGTATCTGAGGGTGCTGCAGATCCTCGGGAACTGGCTTCCCATCGTCGCCGTGCTGATCGCCGCGGCGGGCGTGTTCCTGGCCGTCAACCGCCGCCGGGCCCTGTTCTGGGCCGCGGTGGGAGTGTTCGCCGCCATGCTGCTGCTCGGCATCTCGCTCGCCGTTTTCCGGGCGATCTACCTCGACCGTCTGCCCGCCGGGGTGTCCGGCGCCGCCGCGGGTGCAGTGTTCGACGCGCTGGTCAGGTTCCTGCGCGCAAGCGTGCGGGCAGTCGGCGCGCTCGCCCTCGTGACGGCCGTCGGCGCCTTCGTCGTCGGCCCGTCCCGGGCGGCCGTCCTCACCCGTACGGTCTGCCGCAGGGGCATCGGCGCCGTCCGCGACGTGGCCGTCTCGGCGGGGCTCCCGCTGAGTGCGGTCGGCCGGTTCGTGCACCGCTTCAAGCGCTGGATCGGCGTCGTGATCCTGGTGGTCGCCGCGATCGTCCTGTTCACCTGGGACTACCCGACCACGATGGTCGTGGTGTGGACGGTGGTGATCGTGCTGGTGGCCTTCGCGATCCGCGAGTTCCTGGACTTCGCGCCGGGTGGCGCAGACGACGCGGCGCGGGGTGGCGCAGGTGACGGCGCGCCCGGTGGCGGTGACCGCGCGCAGGGTGGCGCAGGCAGCGGCGCGCCGGCCGCGCCCGGCACCGCCCGGACGTGAGGGCGGCGGGCCCGGCCGGCCGGTGCCCTCGGTCCTACGCGCTCCGGTGGACCGCGCGCTCGCGCCGGCGTACGCTGACGCGCCGCCAGATCGCCCGCTGGCACTTGAGCGTGCCGGTCCCGACCGCGATCAGTACGACGATGTTGAGCAGGAGCTGGAGCAGGGAACCCCAGGCCTCGTCCCAGCTGCCGAACGCGGCGGAGACCCCGATGTCGGCCGCCGCCGGAATCGTGGTGACCGAGATGAAGACGCCGATCAGTGCGGCCTTCTTGGCCTCGGTCAGGGAGACGATGCCGACGATCCCGGCCAGCACCGCCACCACGGCCGAGAAGAAATTGGGTGTGTCGATCAGATGAGAGACGGGCCTCAGCCCCAGCTCGAAGGCCTTCGACTGAAGCCCGAAGACCCGGACGAGGAGGCCGAAGAGGAAGGTCGCAACAACGGCCATCAGGAAGCCCACGAGCAGGGCTGTGAGCCCCCGCTGGATTCTCTCCCCAGAACGGTGGTCGATGCCGAGCGCGACGCTGGTGATGGCCCCGTACTCGGGTCCGACCACCATCGCCGCGACGATGAGGATCTGGGAGTTGGTGATGATGCCCACCGCCGCGATGACTCCGGCGATGACCAGGAAGAGGTAGAAGCTCGGAGGGTACCTGCCCTCGGCCCGGATCCAGGCCTCCACCTGCTCCCACACCGGCGCGTGCAGCCGGGCCCCGAGTTCTTCGGCTCCGGTCCGGGCCGCACGTTCCGAGAACGCCGTGTCGACCGGATCGAGGATGATGGAGCCACGGCGTTCGAGTCCGAGGTCCCGCAGGCCGCGCAGCACCTCGCTCGCGGCCCCGGTCAGGACGTCGCACTCGATGGCGTCGCCGTCGGGATTGCGTACGCTGCCGGGCTGCAGGAGCAGGTTCAGGACGCACCGCTCGGCGCTCAGCAGGGCCATGGTCCGTTCCGTGAGGTCCGGCGGGCACACCGCTCGGACATGGATCATGTCCATCCGATCCTCCGCGTGTCGGTGCGGTGCGCGGGCTTGCGGTCCCGAACAGGCCGTTCCTTAATTAACGTGGCGGTCTTCGAGCCCGGCAACGCGGCTTCGGCCGCGCGGCCCATGGGCGTCTCCCCGGCGCGCGGGAATGCGCCGCCTGCCGGATGGTGGGTGCATGGGGACGCCCGACCAGCTGCTGAGCGAGGCCGACTTCCGGTCGCTCTGCCAACGCCTGCGCAGCACGGCCCCCGGCGGCGTCACACCCCGGGGCGCCCTGGACACCATCACCCACGAACAGGTGCTGGCGGCCGCCCGCGAGGTCCGGTCGGGACGCACCGTGACACTCGCCTCCCCCGTGAACACCCGTACCGCACCGGACGACGCCGATCCGGCCGAACACCGGCTGACCGCTCCGGCCGGCGGCGAACCGGGCTTGAGCGGCCTGGAGTTCGCCCGGGACCGCTTCGCCATGAACGTTCACGGCGACGTGAACAGCCACATCGACGCGCTGTGCCACGTCATCTACGACGGCACACTGCACGGTGGACTACCGGCGGCTGCCGCCCTGTCACCGGACGGAGCGAGCGCCCTGTCCATCGACCTTGCCCGCGACGGCATCGCCGGACGCGGCGTCCTCCTCGACATCCCGCGGCTGCACGGCGTCCCCTGGCTCGAGCCGGGATCGCACGTGACCGCCGAGGACCTGGCCGCTGCCGAGGCACAGCAGGGGCTCCGGGTCGGCCGGGGCGACATCCTCCTCATACGGGTGGGGCACCGGCGGCGCCGCCAGGAACTCGGCCCGTGGGATACGGCCGATGCGCGTGCCGGGCTCCATCCGACCGCCATGGAGTTCCTGGCCGAGCGGGAGGTGGCCGTACTCGGCAGCGACGGCAACAACGACACGGCCCCCAGCGCGGTGCCGGGTGTCGCCTTCCCGGTGCATGTGCTGGCCGTCCATGCGATGGGACTGCATCTGCTCGACTACCTGCAGTTCGAGGACCTCGCGCCGGTCTGCGCAGAGGAAGGGCGCTGGTCGTTCCTGTGCGTGATCGCGCCTCTCCGGCTGCCGGCGGCCACCGGCTCCCCCGTCAATCCCCTCGCGATCCTGTGACGACCGCAAGCCCTGCTGTCGGGCCGTCCGACGCGCGGTAACCCCAGGTGGCGCCGCGTGTCGCCCCGCCCGACTCGCCGGAGACACCCCCCGGAGATACTTTGTAAATCGAGACCGAATGTTCCAATTCCCCCGGCAGGACCGGAGCATGCTCCGAGGGCGGTGGGCGGAATGACCGACGCGCGGCACTACGACGTCATCGTCATCGGCACTGGGGCGGGCGGTGGCACCCTCGCTCACCGACTGGCCTCCACGGGGAAAAGAATCCTCCTTCTCGAACGGGGTGACTACCTCCCCCGCGAACGCGACAACTGGGATTCCACCGCGGTCTTCGTCAAGGGGAAATACCGCGCTCCGGAGTTCTGGTACGACAAGCACGGAAACCAGTTCCCGCCCGAGGTCAATTACTACGTGGGCGGCAACACCAAGTTCTACGGCGCCGCACTGTTCCGTATGCGCCCCGAGGACTTCGGGGAAGTCCGCCACCACGACGGCGTCTCCCCCGCCTGGCCGCTGAGCTACGAGGAACTCGAGCCGTACTACACGCAGGCCGAACACCTGTACCTCGTCCACGGCCGGCACGGCGAGGACCCCACCGAGGGACCGACCAGCGCTCAGTATGCCTATCCGCCGGTCCAGCACGAGCCACGCATCCAGCAACTCAGCCACGACCTGGAGAAGCAGGGGCTGCACCCCTTCCACCTCCCGATCGGGGTGAACCTCACCCAGGACGACCGGGGCAGGGCCACGCACGCCAGCGTCTGCATCCGCTGCGACCGCGTCGACGGCTTCCCCTGCCTGGTCGGCGCGAAATCCGACGCACAGGTCATCTGCGTCGACCCGGCCCTCGAACACGCCAACGTCGAGATGATCACCAATGCCGATGTGCGGCGCCTCGAAACGGATGCGACCGGCCGGAGTGTCACCTCGGTCGTGGCGACCCTGGGGGATGAGGACGGTTCAACCGTGGCGTACAGCGCGGACATCGTGGTCGTCGCCTGCGGGGCCGTCAACTCCGCTGTCCTGCTTCTGCGTTCGGCGAACGACCGGCATCCGCAGGGCCTGGCCAACAGCTCGGACGTCGTGGGCCGGCACTATATGCGGCACAACAACCTGGCCCTGATGGCGGTGTCCAGGGAACCGAACGACACCAAGTTCCAGAAGACGCTGGCGCTGAACGACTGGTACCTGGGATCCGACGACTGGGACTACCCCCTCGGCGGCATCCAGATGCTGGGCAAGTCCGACTCCGAGCAGATCCACGGCGAAGCACCCCGCTGGGCCGGTGCCGCCGCTCCCGACATGCCTTTCGAGGTACTCGCCCACCACGCGGTCGACTTCTGGCTGTGCGGCGAGGATCTGCCCGTCGCCGACAACCGCGTCACCCTGGACCGGGACGGCGGCATCCACCTGGCCCTCGACGAGAAGAACAACATCGCCGGGCTGATGCGCCTGCGGCACAAACTGCAGGGCCTGCTCGGCCACCTGGGCATGCACGAGCACCATCTCCTGCCGCACAGCATCTACCTGCACAAGGGCATGCCCATCGGCGCCACCGCGCATCAGGCGGGCACGGTCCGCTTCGGCCACGACCCCGCCGGCTCCGCCCTCGACGTCAACTGCAAGGCCCACGACCTCGACAACCTGTACGTCGTCGACACGAGCTTCTTTCCGAGCATCGGGGCGGTCAATCCCTCACTGACCGCCATCGCCAACGCCCTGCGGGTCGGCGACCACATCGCGGCACGACTGCGATGACCGCCCACCACCCGGCCGGTAATCGCGGGCCGAACGGGTTCAGCGCCAAGGTGCGGGGCGGGTGACCGCCGAAGCGGCCTGAGAAGGAGACCATCATGGACCGCTACCCGCCCATCGCCGACCACGGACTCATCGGGGACCTGCAGACCGCGGCTCTGGTGTCGTCCCACGGAGTGATCGACTGGTTCGCGGCACCGCGCTTCGACTCGCCCAGTGTCTTCGCCGCCCTGCTCGACCACGACAGCGGCGGCCATTTCCTCCTCGCACCCGAGCACCCCGAGGGGACCTGGAGGCAGCTCTACTACCCGGACACCGCCGTCGTGGTGACCCGCTTCATGTCCCCGGACGGAGTCGGCGAGATCATCGACTGGATGCCGGTCCACGAAGGCCTGGCGGCGACGGACCGGCACCGCCTGGTGCGTGTCGTACGAGCGGTGCGCGGCACCGTGCGTTTCGATCTCGAGTGCCGGCCGCGGTTCGACTACGGGCGGGCGACGCACGAACTCGACGTGACGCGCCACGCGGCGACGTTCAGGGCCCCGGGGACGACCGCATACCTTCAGGGCATGATCCCGCTCGATCGGGACGGGCAGGACGTCCGGGGCGCGATCACGCTCAACGCCGGTGAGACGGCGGGCGTGGTGTTCACCGTTTGTGAGCCGGGCGGGGAGGCACCGGAGCCGCCCACGACCGGGGATATCGCCGAAGAACTGTGGGAGAACATCAACTTCTGGCAGAAGTGGGTGCGCACCTCACACTACCGCGGCCGCTGGCCGGACATGGTGCACCGCTCCGCCATCACTCTCAAGCTCCTCACCTACGCCCCCACGGGCGCGCCGGTCGCCGCCGCCACCATGGGCCTGCCCGAGCAGGTCGGCGGTGAGCGCAACTGGGACTACCGGTACACCTGGGTGCGGGACGGATCCCTGTCGGTGCGGGCGCTGCTCGACCTCGGCTTCGTCGAGGAGGCGACCCGCTTCACCCGATGGCTCGGCGACCGCCTGCACGCCCACGAGGGACCGGACGGCGAGCCTCTCCAGATCATGTACCGCGTCGACGGCGACCCTCATCTGACGGAGGAGATCCTGGAGCACTTCGAGGGCTACCGCGGCTCATCGCCGGTACGGGCCGGTAACGCCGCCTCCGACCAGCTGCAACTCGACATCTACGGCGAGGCGCTCTACGCCCTGGCCGAGGGGCGCGAGGTCGGCGAGCAGATGGGCTATCACGGCTGGAAGGGCCTCGCCTCCACCCTGGACTGGCTCGTCGACTCCTGGGACCGGCCCGACGAGGGCATCTGGGAGACCCGGGGCGGACGCAACGACTTCACCTACAGCCGCGTGATGTGCTGGGCCGCCTTCGACTGCGGTCTGAAGCTGGCAGCCGAGTTCAGCAGGCCGGCCGACATCGCCCGCTGGACCGAGACCCGCGACGCCATCCTCGAACAGGTCATGGATCGGGGCTGGAACGAGAAGGAGCAGGCCCTGGTCCAGCACTACGGCAGCGATGTCCTGGACGCCTCGTTGCTGCTCGTCCCCCGCGTCGGATTCATGGCCTCCAAGAGTCCCGGCTGGCTGTCCACGCTGGATGCCATGGACCGCGTCCTCGTCTCCGACAGCCTGGTCTACCGCTACGACCCCAAGGCCTCCCCCGACGGACTGCGCGGCTGCGAAGGGACATTCAGCCTGTGCACGTTCCTTTACGTCGACGCACTGGCCCGGGCGGGACGCCTCCGCCAGGCCCGCTACACCTTCGAGAAGATGCACATGTACGCCAACCATGTCGGCCTGTTCGCCGAAGAGGTCGGCCCCAGCGGGGAGCAACTCGGCAACTTCCCCCAGGCGTTCACCCACCTCTCGCTCATCATGGCCGCGACGACGCTGGACGAGGCACTCGACCGGCTCCGGCTCTGAACGTGGGAATCACTCCACCACGGGATCGACGGTGGCGAGTGCGGGGAATCCGCTGCCGTCGATATCGAGCGAGAGGATGCGGATGAGTTGGGCCCGGACGGCGTCGCCGGTCTCGCCCCGGGCGGACACAGGGTCCGCCGGGGGCGAGACCGCGTCGCCGGGGTGGACCGTGAACTCGGCCCGCACCCTGCCAGCGATGCCGTCTGCCGTCTCCTCCTGCCACACCGCGGCGGCGACCGTCGAGTGGCCGTCGTCGGCGGGAAGGGCCAGGCGGACTATCCCGTCCGGCGCCTGGTGATAGCCCGTCGGGGTGAAGCCTTCCAGGAACCGCGCACTCGCCGCGAGCGAGAAGGGGCCGCGTGGGGTGATGGCGACGGCGGTCACGGTCGTCAGCCTCCGTGCGCCGTGATGGCGTAGCCCTCGGGGCCGGTGAAAGTGAACGTGCGGCCGAAGGGGCTGTCCTTGGGCGGGCTGATGATGGGGACCCCGGCGGCGGCGAGCTGATCGTGCAGCTCCTGGGCGTCAGTGGTGCGGAACCACAGGGCCACCCCGAGACCGGGCCGGGCCGCGGCGTCGAGATCCACGCCAGGCAGCGGCTCTCGGACGGCGAACGGGATCGGTTCGGTGGCGAACACCACTGCGTGGAGAGGCGAGGCCGGTGCCCGCCGCAGTCCGAGGTGCTTCTCGAAGAACGCGGCGGCCGCCTCCACATCGCGTACCTGCAGAGCGATGAAGTCAGGGCCGTCGACGGTGACACTCATGGTCGTCCTCAATTCCTTGATGTCAGGACTTTGACATGCGTGACCGTACGCACGGCGCCTACCTATGTCAAAATCCTGACATGGAAGACCGGAAGCCCGTGGAACTGCCCCATCCCGCTCAGGACGTCACCGAGCACGTGGGATACCGCCTCAAACGCTCCGCTGCGGCGCTGCGCGGCGCTATGGACAAAGCGCTGCGCGAGCACGGCCTGACGGTGCCGCAGTATGCATGCCTCGAACTCCTCGACCAGCAGCCCGGCCTGTCAAACGCCGAACTCGCCCGCGGCGCATTCGTCACACGACAGTCCATGAACGTCGTCCTCCGCGGTCTCCAGGACGCGGACCTGATCTCCCGTCCCGCCACCACCGACCACGGCCGCGCCCTTCCCGCCCACCTCACCGCAGACGGCCGTCGCCGTCTCGACGCAGCCCGGTCCGCCGTCTACGCCATCGAACGGCACATGGTCGACGCGATCCCGCAGCGGCGCCTGGCCGCCCTCCTAGCCGACCTCGACCGCATGGCGGCGGCCCTCGGCGGATAACCCGCTGGGCGCGTCGACCACCTGGTCGCGGCACGGTTACACCAACTCGATCGCCCACACCCACGGCCGGTCCATGCCGATCGCGGTCCGGAGACACGCATCGGGGCGGAGGGCTGTGGATGTCGGCGCACGACTTGGCTGTCCTAGGCACCCTCTACCGGGTCGGCGCCAGCGCAGGGCCGCGACTGCACCACCAGGCGACCGGGATTCTCTGGGCGTAGGCCTCCCCCGACGGTTGTCTGACCTTCGACCCATTCGTGCCCTGCGAGCCCCGTCCCGGCCCGAGCGGCTCGCCTTGTCCGTCGACTCCTCCCCAGGACCACCCCCTGACAGAGAGCAAGCTGCCAAGTCCTTGGTCGGGCTCTACGCCTGGCACGGAAGACGCCCCGCCTGACTTTTCCCCGACCCGCCTCCAGCGGACAACGAGCTCCGACATAGGCCGCCGCGGACCCGGCGCCCCGCCTCGGCTGTTGTCACGGGTGCGTTCCGAACCCTTGACGCCGACCTTATGACTGCGTAGACATAGCCATATGACTGCGCAGACATAGCGCGCAGTCATGACAGCGCAGTCAGACAGACGGCGTCTGACATCATTGGGCTCGATCGTGCGGCCACCGGGGAGACACCATGACGCGAGGGACAGGACGGGGCGGGAGCTCCGCTGCGCCCCGCAGCGTGGATGTGGCCCGCCTGGCCGGGGTCTCTCAGAAGACGGTGTCGAGGGTCCTCAATGACGAGCCGTACGTCTCCACCGAGGTGCGCCGACGCGTCCTCGAAGCCGCCGAACAGCTCGGCTACCGGCGCAACAACGCCGCCCGGGCGCTGGCCTCCGGACGAACCCGCTCCATCGGTGTGGTGACGCTGGGCACCGCCCTGTACGGTCCGGCCACGCTGCTCATGGGTGTCGAGCGGGTCGTCCGGGACACGGGCTACGCGCTCCGTGTGGTCAACACGATGGAAGGCGATCCGGCGGGCATCGCAGGTGCCGTGGGCTCGCTCCTCGACCAGGGCGTGGACGGCATCGTCATCTCCGAACCGATCGACGAGCAGGCAGACGAAGGAGAAGCCTCCCTCCGCGTCGACGTGCCGGTCCTCGTCCTCGGCGCACCGCCGCCCGTCACCGCACCCACGGTGCTGACCGCAGGTGGCGGCGCCGACCTGATGGCCCGGACCGCGACGGAGCACCTGCTGAATCTCGGCCATGCGACGGTCCATCACCTGGCCGGTCCGCAGCGGTGGTACGCCGCCCGGGACCGGCTGGAGGGATGGCGGGCTACGCTGACCGCCCACGGCACGGACGTTCCGCCGGTCGTCGGGGGCGACTGGTCGGCCGCCTCCGGATACAGGGCGGGACGCGAACTGGCCGAGGACGGTGACGTCACCGCGGTCTTCGCCGCCAACGACGACATGGCGATCGGCCTGATCCGCGCACTGGCGGAGGCCGGCCGGCGCGTACCGGATGAGGTCAGCGTCGTCGGCTTCGACGACATTCCGGTGGCCGCCTATGTGACTCCTCCCCTGACCACGGTGCGGCAGCCGTTCGACGCCGTGGCGCAGGAGGGACTCAAGCGTCTCGTGCACGCCATCGAGAACCCGACCGCAGACCCCCTGCCGTCGAGCGACCCACCGGTCGACCTCATCATCCGCACCTCGACCGCGCCCCCGCCGAACCGGACGACCCCGGCTCGCGGACGGCGTACCGCCTCCCGTCCCCGCGGAGGTACGCACAGTCCGCCCCTCTCGAACGGAGGCGCATCCACCCACCACTGAACAACACGCGTCAACCCAGGCAACAGAACTCATGGCCGAGCGCGTGATCCAAGGACGAGCCGCTGTACCGGTCACGCCCGAGCCGCCGTTCCACACCACCCGGTTGACCGGCCGACGCCCGGACTCCGCTGAACGCAGCGGGCCCTGAGCCAGGTGTCCTCACCTGCCTCTGCTCCATTCCCCACCCCTCCCTCTACGGCCGCGACCTCCACTTCCGCAGCACGTGGAACGTAGGCCGGTCTCAGTCCACGAGGACGCACACCTCGACCACGTCGGCGTTCAAGCCCCGGTCGTCGCGTCCACGCCTTTCCTCCACCACGCCACCGCACGCCCTCGCCAGGCGTGCCATCGTCTTCGTCCCCGGCGGGAGTTCACCATGCCCACATCCACGTCCATGCCCAGCCCTTCCCCGATGAGCCGCAGGCTGTTCCTCACCGCAACGGGCGCACTGTCACTCGGCGCCGCCCTCACCGCTTGCGGCAGCGGTGACTCCGGCGGTTCCTCCGCCTCGGCCAAGCCGGTCAGCCAGGCCGACATCGACAAGGCGATGAAGACGCCCACCGAGCTGACGTTCTGGACCTGGGTCCCGAACATCGCCAAGGAGATCGCGCTCTTCGAGAAGCAGTACCCGGCCATCAAGGTCAAGGCCGTCAACGCCGGCCAGGGCACCCCGCAGTACACCAAGCTGCGTACGGCACTGAAGGCCGGCAGCGGCGCGCCGGACATGGTGCAGATCGAGTACCAGGCCATCCCGACCTTCACGATCACCGACAGCCTGTTGGACCTGCGGCCGTACGGCGCCTCCGCGCTCAAGGACAAGTTCGTCGACTGGACATGGGGCCAGGTCAGCGGAAGCAACGGCGAGATCTGGGCGATCCCGCAGGACACCGGCCCGATGGGCATGCTGTACCGGCAGGACATCTTCGACAAGCACGGCATCGAAGTACCCAAGACCTGGGACGAGTTCGCCGCCGCGGCACGCAAACTCCACAAGGCCGACCCCGACGTCTACCTCACCAACCTCGCTGCCAACCAGGTCGCCGCCTGGCACGGCCTGCTGTGGCAGGCGGGCGCCAAACCGTACGTGACCTCCGGCAAGAGCGACATCACCATCAGCGTCGACGACGCCGTCTCCAAAAAGCTCGGCGAGTACTGGGGCGGGCTCGCGAAGGAAGGGGTCATCGGCGTCGAGCCCGACTTCACCGACGCCTGGTACGCCGCCCTCAACAAGGGCAAGTACGCCACCTGGATCACCGCGGCCTGGGGACCCGTCTTCCTGTCCGGCTCGGCCAAGGCCACCGCGGGCAAGTGGCGGGCGGCCCCGCTTCCCCAGTGGGACGCCGCCAAGCCCAGCTCGGGCAACTGGGGCGGCTCGACCACCGCGGTGATCAGGTCGACCAAGAACCCCATCGCGGCAGCCAAGTTCGCCCAGTTCCTCAACAGCGACCCGGCCAGCGCGAAGATGTTCGCCACCGAACAGTTCTTCTTCCCGGCAACCAAGGCCCTGCTCACGGACGCGGAGTTCGTCGGAGACACGCCGTCGTTCTACGGCGGGCAGAAGGTCAACCAGGTCTTCGCCGACATCAGCTCCACGGTCAACTCCTCCTTCCAGTGGCCGCCGTTCCTCGACCAGGCGGCAACCGACTGGACCGAGACGGTCGGCAAGTCGCTCGCCGACAAGTCCGACACGGTCGCCGCGCTCGGCACATGGCAGTCGCGGCTCACCACGTACGCCAAGAAGCAGGGCTTCACCGTCAAGGGGAGTTGAGATGGCTGCCACCACCGCGGCCTCCCCCAAGGGCCGGCGCCGAGACGGCCCTACACGCCTCCGGGGCGGCGGCATACGCCGTCACCGGTCGGCAGGGCCGCTGTTCGTCGCACCGTTCATGGTGCTGTTCGTCCTGCTCTTCCTCACCCCGCTCGGCTACGCCGCCTACCTCAGCCTCTTCCAGGAACGCCTGGTCGGCGGGACGGTGTTCGTCGGGCTCGACAACTACGTCCAGGCCCTGGGCGACCCCCAACTCGTCCACGGCGTCGGACGCGTCGCGCTGTTCTTCGTGATCCAGGTCCCCGTGATGCTGCTCCTGGCGCTGCTGTTCGCCCTCGCCCTCGACAGCGGCCTGCTGCGCCTCACGCGCGTCATCCGGCTGGGCATCTTCGTCCCGTACGCCGTGCCGAGCGTGGTCGCCGCGCTCATGTGGGGCTATCTGTACGGGCCGGACTTCGGCCCGTTCGCCCAGCTGAGCCGGAAGCTGGACCTGCCGGTCCCCGACTTCCTCAGCGGAGGCTGGATGCTCGGCAGCCTGGCGAACATCGTGACCTGGGAGTTCGTCGGCTACAACATGATCATCCTGTACGCCGCCCTGCGGACCGTCCCCCAGGAGCTGTACGAGGCAGCCGCGGTGGACGGGGCCGGCGCCTGGCGGATCGCCTGGTCGGTCAAACTGCCGGCGCTGCGCCCGGCGATCCTGCTCACCCTGTTGTTCTCGGTGATCGGCAGCTTCCAGCTGTTCAACGAGCCGAACCTGCTGATGAAGATCGCGCCGGACGTCATCAGCAGCTCCTACACCGCCAACCTCTACGCCTACTCCCTCGCCTTCACCGGCCAGCAGGTCAACTACGCGGCCACGGTGTCCTTCCTCCTCGGCCTCGTCACCGTGATCGCCTCCTACGCCGTCCTGCTCACCGCGAACCGCAGGAGGACCCCGTGACGACGACGACTCCGACGGCCGTGATCACTTCAGCGGCGGAGCCGGTTGCCACCACTCCCCCGCGAAGGCGCCGACGCGCGGCCCGTCGCAGCACCCCGCTGACGATCGCCATGCTGGCCGCCCTGGCGTACTTCCTCCTGCCGCTGTTCTGGCTGCTGATCGCCTCGACCAAGAGCACGCAAGACCTGTTCAACAGCTTCGGCCTGTGGTTCTCGCACGCCCCGCAGCTGCTGACGAACATCAAGGAGACCTTCACCCAGGACGACGGCGTCTTCGTGCACTGGCTGCTCAACACGGTGATGTACGCCGTCGTCAGCGCACTCGGAGCCGCACTGCTCGCGGCCGCCGGCGGATACGGGTTCGCCAAGTTCCGCTTCCGCGGCGACCGGGCCGCATTCAACCTCGTCCTCGGCGCCGTCATGGTCCCGACCACCGCCCTGGCCATCCCGACCTACCTGCTCTTCGCGAAGGCAGGCCTGGTCAACACCCCCTGGGCCGTCATCCTGCCCTCGCTCATCAACCCGTTCGGCCTCTACCTCATGCGCATCTACGCACAGGACGCCGTCCCGGACAGCATCCTGGAGGCCGCCCGTATCGACGGCGCCGGCGAAGCCCGGATCTTCTTCCGCATCGCGCTCAGGCTGCTGGCTCCCGGCCTGGTGACGGTCCTGCTGTTCACACTCGTGGCGACCTGGAACAACTACTTCCTGCCGCTGATCATGCTCAACAACCCGGACCTGTACCCGATCACGGTCGGCCTCTCCTCCTGGGCCGCGCAGGCACAGAACGGCGGAGCCGGCGCCAGCAGCGACATGCTCGCGCTGGTCGTGACCGGCTCCATGATCTCGATCGTCCCGCTCGTCGTGGCCTTCCTGATGCTCCAGCGGTACTGGCAGAGCGGCCTGGCCACCGGCGGCGTCAAGCAATAGCCCTCCCCCTCTTCCCTTTCCTCGGAGGTTCCTTCATGGCAGCTCTGCCTGCCCGCGTCCTGTTCGGCGCCGCGTACTACCACGAGTACCAGCCCTACGAACGGCCCGACGAACGCCTCAAGACCGACCTCGACCTGATGGCCGACGCCCACGTCAGCGTCATCCGGGTCGGCGAGTCTGTCTGGTCGACCTGGGAGCCGGAGAACGACGTCTTCGACCTCGACTGGCTCCAGCCGGTCCTCGACGGCGCCCACGAGCGGGGCATCTCCGTCGTCCTCGGGACGCCGACGTACGCGGTCCCGCCGTGGCTGGCCCGGCAGTACCCGGAGATCACGGGCGAGCGGCACACCGGCGAGCGCATCGGCTGGGGCGCCCGCCAGGAGGCCGACTTCACCCACCCCGCCTTCCGCTTCCACGCCGAGCGGGTCATCCGCAGGATCGTCGCCCGATACGCCGACCACCCCGCGGTCATCGGCTTCCAGGTCGACAACGAACCGGGCCTGCACCTCCTCCACAACCACGGCGTCTTCCAGCGCTTCGTCGACCACCTGCGCGACACGTACGGCGACGTCGAGACCCTCAACCGCGAGTGGGGCCTGGTCTACTGGTCGCACCGCCTGTCGACCTGGGCCGACCTGTGGACCCCTGACGGCAACGCGCAGCCCCAGTACGACGTCGCCTGGCGCGCGTTCCAGGCCCGCCAGGTCACCGAGTTCATCGGCTGGCAGGCCGACATCGTCCGCGAGTACGCCCGCCCCGAGCAGTTCGTCACCACGTGCATCTCCTACACGCGCCAGGCGGTCGAGGACGACGAGCTGACCGACGGTCTCGACATCGCCTCGGGCAACCCGTACTACGACATGCAGGACGGCCTGCTGTTGCCCGACCCGACACCGGACGGCCACGAGCAGAACTGGAAGACCACCGGCGTGTGGGCGCTGTACCAGACCGCCGACTGGATGTTCTCATCCCGCCAGGCGCCGTTCCTGGTCACCGAGACCAACGCCGGCTCCATCGGCCTCCCCTGGGACAACCGCCCCGCCTACGACGGCCAGTGGCGGCAGGCCGCCTGGGCGCTCGTCGCACGCGGGGCCCGGATGATCGAGTACTGGCACTGGCACACGCTGCACTTCGGGGCGGAGACCTACTGGGGCGGAATCCTGCCCCACACCGGCCGTCCCGGGCGTACGTACGCCGAACTCGCCCGACTCGGCGCCGAGTTCGAAGCGGCCGGTCCGCTCGTCGCCGGGCTCGAACCGGACGCCGACATCACGATGGTCTACTCGACGCCGAGCAAGTGGCTGATGCAGAAGTACCCACCGCTCGCTACCCCCGACGGCAAACCGGACGCCGCCGCCTACCACCGCATCTTCGACCCCTTCTACCGCGGCGCATTCGACGCCGGCCGCCAGGTGCGCATCGTCCACGCCCGCCAGTTGCACGACCCGCACGGGGAACGGGAGGGCCTGAGCCCGGAGGAGGCCGTCCGCCGCCACCCCGTCCTCGTCGTCCCGGCGCTGTACATGGCCGCCGACTCGACGCTCGACTGGCTCGCGGCCTACGCCCACGCCGGAGGCCACCTGGTTCTCGGCCCGCGCACCGGCTACGCCGACCACGAGGCCCGGGCCCGGCACGAACCGGCCCCTGGACGTCTCACCGACGCTGCGGGCGTCACCTACGACGAATTCAGCAACCTCGTGCAAGAGGTCCCCGTGCGGTCGGCGTCCGGCGGACCGCTCGACCTACCCGAGGGCGCGACGGCGACACACTGGGCGGACGGCCTGACGGTCACCGACTCCGACGTACTCGTCACGTACGACCATCCGCACTTCCGCCGCTGGCCCGCCGTCACCACCCGCGGCCACGGCGCGGGCCGGGTCACGTGCGTCGGCACGGTGCCCGGCCGCGACCTCGCCCGGGCCCTGGCCGAGTGGCTGACGCCGTCCGCACACGACGCCTGGCGAGACCTACCGGCGTCCGTCACCGCGACGACCGGCGCCTCACCCGACGGACGCCGCGTCCACATCGTCCACAACTGGAGCTGGCAGCCCGCGACCGTCCCCGCACCGGTGGGCCTCTCCGACGCCCTGAACGGCACGCACCTCCCCGCGGGAGCAGCGCTGGAGCTCGGAGCGTGGGACGTACGCGTGTTCGTCGCGGCCGACGCCGACGGCACCCCGAACTGCTGAAGCAGGCAACCGCTTCTGATCCATCCCCGAAGGAGGGGCTATGCAGAGAAGAAGACTGGGAAAAGCACTGGGAACCTTCATCGGGGTATCAGCGATGCTGGTGGTACCCGTGGCCAGTGCGCAGGCATACAACCCGACGGGCGGGATCCTCTACCAGCTCGGAAGCGAACCGTGTCTCAAGGGGCGGGGCAACTGCGCTATCTACCCGAAGTCGGCACAGCTGCCGAGCGGACGTCTGGTCGCGTCGTTCGAGAAGGCCACGGTCGTGCCGGAGACGGGCAGCGCCGACGGCGAGACCCTGCCGGTCTACAAGAGCGACGACCACGGAACGACGTGGCAGCCGCTGTCGGCGGTCAAGGCCCCGGCGTATCTCTCCAGCGATCCCCGGTACGCGAAGTACACGAGCAACTGGACAAACCCGTACCTCTACGCGCTTCCGCAGGACGTCGGAAACCTGAAGCAGGGCACGCTGCTCCTCGCGAGCGTCGTGTCCGGCGACGACCACTACTACCGCGAGCACAAGGCAGCCGACCCGAACTGGACTCCGTCCAACGACGGAGACCGCAGTGACATGGCGATCGCCCTGTTCTCCAGTACCGACGACGGTGTGACGTGGAACGTCGTCAACGTCATCGCGACCGGCGGCTGGCAGGGCGGCAGCGCGGGCGCGATCGGCCAGAACGTCTCCGACGCGAACACGCACAAGCAGGTGGATCCCCTCTGGGAGCCCTACCTGATGGTCTACAAGGGCAAGCTCGTCTGCTTCTACTCGGACGAGAACGACTACATCGGCTTCGATCCGGCCACCGGCGTCCCGACCTTGGACCCCGACAACGACACCGCCACGGATTCGCACGGCCAGATCCTCGTCCACAAGACCTGGAACGGCCGCAGTACGAACTGGAGCTCCCCCGTCATCGACCTCGCGGGACTGACCCAGGACATGGGAGGCGGCAAGACGGAGATCGGAGGCGGGCGGCCCGGCATGACCAACGTCGTCCGGACGACGGACGGCAAGTGGCTCCTCACCTACGAGTACTGGGGCGGCGGAGCCAACACCAGGTACCGGATCGCCGACAACCCCCTGGAGTTCTACCGCGGCTCCCCCACCGGCGAAGGCGTCACCTCGCTACCGGTCGACGCAGGCTCCCGTCCTCTCGCGACAGGCGGCAGTCCGGTCGTCATCCGGCTTCCCGACGGGCGCCTGGTCTACAACGCCGCCGGCAGCGGCAACGTCTGGGTCAACGAAAGCGGACGCAGCGACGGGGTGTGGAAGGAGTACCAGACGCCCCTGGGGCCCGGCTACAGCCGCAACCTGCAGTACGTCAAGGGCACCGGCCGCATCGCGATACTCCGGAACCAGGGCACCTCGACGCTCGCGTACGCCGAGGTCGATCTCGGTCACTCGGACGGCGCCTACTACCGTCTGGTGAACCGGAAGACCGGCCAGGTGATCGGCACCGGAAACAAGACCAACGACGCGAACATCGGCAACGGGGACGTCCCTGACGTCGTCCTGGAGGACCCCGGCTCAGCGGCGAACAAGGACACCCAGTACTGGCACGTGGTGACCGAGGCCAACGGCGGCGTGACGCTGCTGAACAAGTCGGGCGGTCGCGCGGCAGCCATCTGGACGGGCAACGCGACGGTCGGCCAGAGGATCGGCCAGTGGGTCGACAACAGCGCTACTGGTAGCTGGAACCTCATCAAGACCGAGGACGGGTTCTACAAGTTGCAGGCAGTCAAGGACACGAACCTGTATTTGACCGGCGCGTCCGACGGGGCGCCGCTCACCTTGCAGAACGAGGTCGCGGACGGCTCACAGGATTGGAAGCTCGTGAAGTAGGCGCCGGACTTCGAGGACTTGGACGTTGATCCGAGGTGGGGTGGGCTGACGAGTGGGCCCACCCTGACTCGGCCCTGGCCGACGTCCGGACCATTCAGACGAGGCCCTGTGCGTCCATCGCCTCCGCTGCGCGGAGGAATCCCGTGGCGTTGGCGCCAAGGACGTAGTTTTCCGGGGCGTCGTATGCCTCGGCCGTCGCCCGGCATTGGGCGTGGATGTTCCGCATGACATCGGCGAGTTGGGTTTCGGTCTGTTGGAAGGTCCACTGGTGGCGGGAGGCGTTCTGTCGCATTTCCAGCGCGGAGGTGGCCACTCCACCCGCGTTGGCGGCCTTCCCCGGGCCGAAAAGGACACCCGCTTCCCGCAGGACGTTGATCGCCGCCGGAGTGCACGGCATGTTGGCGCCTTCGGCGACGGCCACCACACTGTTCTTCACCAGGGCAATAGCGCTCTGCTCGTCCAGCTCGTTCTGGGTGGCACACGGGAGCGCGATGTCACAGGGGACGTCGAACACCGATCCCCGGGCGGAGAAGGATGCGGTCGGCCTGGCCTCGGCGTAGGCGGAGATCCGCTCACGGCGCACCTCCTTGATCTCCTTCAGCAGTGTCACGTCGATGCCTCTCTCGTCGACCAGGTAGCCGGAGGAGTCCGAGCAGGCCACCACGTGTCCGCCCAGCGCGTGGATCTTCTCGATGGCGTACAGGGCCACGTTCCCGGATCCCGAGACGACGACCCTGCGCCCGTCGAGATGCAGGCCGCGGGCGGTCAGCATCTCCTGGACGAAGTAGACGGTGCCGTAGCCGGTGGCCTCGGTCCGGGCGTGCGAGCCGCCCCAGGAGACTCCCTTGCCGGTGAGCACGCCGGCCTCGTAGCGGTTCGTCACCCGCTTGTACTGGCCGAACAGGTAGCCGATCTCGCGGGAACCCACACCGATGTCCCCCGCGGGTACATCGGTGTGCTCGCCGAGGTGGCGGTAGAGCTCGGTCATGAAGGACTGGCAGAACCGCATGACCTCCCCCGTGGAGCGGCCCTTGGGGTCGAAGTCCGCGCCGCCCTTGCCGCCGCCGATCGCGAGTCCCGTCAGGGCGTTCTTGAAGATCTGCTCGAATCCGAGGAACTTCACGATCCCCAGGTTGACGCTCGGGTGGAAGCGCAGCCCGCCCTTGTACGGACCGAGCGCGCTGCTGAACTCCACCCGGAAGCCCCGGTTGACGTGGACCTCTCCACGGTCGTCGACCCACGGCACCCGAAAGATGATCTGCCGCTCGGGCTCGCACAGGCGCTCGACGATCCGGGTGTCGACGTAGTCGGGATGCGCTCGGAGCACCGGCGCAAGGGTGTGCAGCACCTCGCCCACCGCCTGGTGGAACTCCGTCTCTCCGGGGTTGCGCCGCAGTACTTGGGCGTAGACGGCATCGATACGGGCGCTGACGTTCATGGGTTACTTCTCTCGATCAGGCCCCGGACAGGTCCAGCAGGACCTTGGAGGCGACTGCGCGGTCCTGGGCCGTGTCGAACGCGGCGGCGGACTGCTCCAACGGGAAGGTGTGGGTGACGATCGGGTCAACGAGCAGGCCTTGGGAGAGCAACGACAGCGCCTCGTCGAACTCGGCGTCGAAACGGAAGGCTCCGCGCAGTTCGAGTTCGCGGGTGACCGCGACATTGCCCAACAGCCCGACCCCGCCGGGCGGCAGCAGACCCAGCAGTACGACGGTTCCCCCGCGGCGCACCCGCTCGACGCAGGTCCGCAGGCCCGCCGGTGCCCCGGATGCCTCGACGGCGATGTCGAACTCGCCGGCCCAGACCGGATCGTCGGGTCGATCCGCACGTGCCGTGGTGGTGGCGCCCACCGCGGCGGCGATGTTCAACGGTTCGTCGAGGAGGTCGCTGACGGCGATCTCGGCTGCGCCGTTGTGGCGTAGCGCCGCCACGACGAGGCAGCCGATCGGGCCGGCGCCGGTGACCAGGACCCGCTTGCCGCTCACGTCGCCCGCCCGGTGCACGGCGTGCAGCGCCACCGACAGCGGTTCGGCGAGGACGGCGCGGTGCAGGTCGAGCCCGGGTGGCAGCGGACGGATCTGGTCCGCGGGCACGCTGATGAGCTGTGCGAATCCGCCTTGGACGTGCGGGGTGCGGGCGGCGCTGCCCAGATAGCGGGTGTGGGCGCAGATGTTGCGTCTGCCGCCGGTGCACTCGTGGCAGACGCCGCAGGGGGTGGCGGGGTGGATGGCGACGGCGGTGCCGACCGCCGGTCCGTCGGTGCCGGGCCCGGCGGCGGCGACGTGGCCGACGACCTCGTGGCCGAGCACCATGGGCTCGCGCACGGCGAAGTCCCCCACTCGGCCCCGGTGGTAGTAGTGCAGGTCCGAACCGCAGATCCCACCGAGCGCGACCGCGACCGCGATCTCACCCGGTCCGGGGCCGACGGGCGGCCGCTCCTCGACCCGCAGGTCGCCGGCTCCGTGAACGACACAGGCGCGCATGGGGTGCGTTGGGGACATTGAGGGAGGCTCCTTGAGGGTTCACAGGACGGAGAGCATGCCGCCGTCGACGTACAGCAGTTGCCCGTTGACGAAGTCGGAGGCCGGGGAGGAGAGGAAGAGCAGGGCGCCGACGAGGTCCTCGACCTTCCCCCAGCGGCCGGCCGGAGTCCGCTTCCGCACCCAGGCGCTGAACTCCTCGTCCGCGACCAGCGCGGACGTCAGCTCGGTGTCGAAGTAGCCGGGACCGATGCCGTTGACCTGGATGCCGTGCGGGCCGAGGTCGGCACACATGCCCTTGGTGAGCATCTTCAAGCCGCCCTTGGTCGCCGAGTAGGGCGCGATTCCGGGGCGCACCGCCTCGCTCTGCAGCGAGCAGATATTGATGATCTTGCCGTGGCGTCGGGGCACCATGCGCCGCGCAACCTCGCGGCCGACGAGGAAGGCGCTGGTGAGGTTGGTGTCGAGCAGTCCGTGCCAGTCCTCCTCGGTGAAATCGGTGAAGGGAGCGCGGAGTTGGGCACCGGTGTTGTTGACCAGGATGTCGACCGGCCCGGCCCGGTCCTCGATCCGGGTGACGGCATCGGCGATCGCGGCGGAGTCGGTGACGTCGAACGCTTCCGCGAGGACTGCGCCGCCGAACGTCTCGGCCAGCTCCTTGCGGGTGGCCTCCAAGGTGACGGCATCGCGGCCGTTGAGGACGACCGTGCAGCCGGCTTCCAGCAGCCCCTTGGCCAGCGCCCGGCCGATACCGCGGCTCGACCCGGTGACCAGGGCCACCTTGCCGGTGACGTCGAAGATGGGATGGCTCATGGTCGTCCTGTCAGGCGAGAGTCGGCGTGCCGGGCGATACGGCGCTGCCGGGAAGGGGGGTACGTGCAGGCCGGCCGGCAAGCACCTCGATGATGTTGTCGACCGCGAGGTCCACCATGGCGGCACGAGTGGCCTCGGTGGCGGAGCCGATATGAGGGAGCGTCACCACGTGGGGCTCACCGACCAGCGGCGACAGGTCAGCGCCCATCGGCTCGCGTTCGAAGACATCCAGACCTGCCGAGTGGATGACGCCCTCCCGCAGCGCCCGTAGGAGTGCGTCCTCATCGACGACGCCGCCCCGCGAGGTGCTGACCAGCGTGGCTGTGGGCTTCATGGCGGCCAGTTCGGTGGCGCCGATGAGGTGGCGGGTCCCCGGTGTCAGGGGGACGTGCAGGGAGACCACGTCGGCCTCGGCGAGGAGGGTGGGAAGGTCCACGGATGTGGAGAGCGTGTCGTCGGGCGCGTACGGGTCGTGGTGCAACAGCCGCATACCGAAACCCTGGGCCCGCCGGGCGACGACTCGCCCGATCTGGCCGTAGCCGATCAGTCCGAGCGTGGCGCCGTGTACGTCCAGGCCCAGGTAGTCGCCCATCCGGAACACATCCCACTGCCCGCTGTGCAGTGAGTCGCGGGCGGCACCGAGCCGCCTGCGCGCCATGAGGATGAGGGCGAAGGTGAAATCCGCGGTGGTCTCGGCGAGCACGCCGGGGGTGTGCGTGACGACGACGCCACGTTCGGCCGCCGCCTCCTGATCGACGGCGTCGTACCCCATGCTCGCCAGTGCCACGACCCGCAGCGAAGGGCCTGCTGCATCCAGCAGAGCGGCGTCCACCCAGTCGTTGCCGAGGGCGAGGATCGCGCTCACGCCTCCCGCCAGTGCGGCCAGATCCGCCGGGTCGGGCCTGTCCGGGCCGGGCCAGGTCACGACATCCGCATGGGGCGCCAGGCGAGCCAGGCCGCCACCGGGAAGGTCCGCACGGGTGGCGAGCACACGCTGCTTCATCTATTTCTCTTCTCCTGTGGCTGTCCGCGCTCTACGAATTCAATGGGGTCGATTCGCGGGAGACGCTAGTCAGGGCACAGTGGGGAAACAAATAGAAGTTTTGCGTGACGCTATCGAGAATTCTTATCCCGCTCACCGGACTCGCTGAAGTCCGTGATCAGTTCATGGAACAGGTCGTGCACGGCGAGGGCGGGCTCCGACAGGGGCTGGCTGTCGGAGGTACAGAGGGACAGCTTGACGTGGATGGTCGGGTTGACGATCCGGCGAACCACCAGATTCCGTACGTCGAGGATCGCGCGCGCCGCCGACCAGGGCAGGACCGTCGCCCCGAGGTCGGCGCCGACGGCGCTGACCAGGGTCAGAACCGACTCGATCTCGCCGACGACCCGGGGCTCCAGCGACGCCTGCTGGAACGCGGCGTCGACGACCTGCCGGATGGTGTGAATGCGGCTGGGCAGCAGCAGACCCACGTCGGCCAGCTCCTCGAGGGTGACATCACCTTCCCCGGGCAGCGCGGCTCCGCCCGGCGCGGCTATCAGGAACAGGTCTTCGGTGCGCAGCGGCTCGAACTGCACGCCCCGCAGGGGGCCGGCGCCGTAGATGAACGCCATGTCCATACGGCCCGTCATGATCGCTTCGCTGATGACGCCACCGAAGTTCTCATTGATGTGCAGCAGGATGTCGGGGTATCGCTCGCGCACGCTCGTGAGCAACGGCAGCGCGAGTGCCGCGCCCATGCTGTAGGGAGCCAGGCCCACGGAGACGTTGCCGGCCGGCGCGCGGCCCAAGACGTCGACCGCCGCGTGGGCGAGCTCGACCTGGCGCAGGATGAGCTGCGCGTGCCGGTACAGCGCACGGCCGGCCTCGGTCGGGGCGATCCCTCGCTTGCTGCGGATCAGCAGTTGCTGTTTGAACTGGACTTCCAGCGCCGAGAGTTGCTGGCTGAGCGCGGGCTGCGCGATGTGCAGGATGTCGGCCGCGCGCGTGATGCTCCCTGCATCCACGATCTTCACGAACGAGTAGAGGCGTCTGGTGTCCATGTGCGGCCTTCCGGCGTGGGCGGAGCGTCTCTGATCGGCTTAGTGAATCCTGGTCAGACGTAGTGTCTGGCAGGGGTTTGCCCACCGTGGAGGGGTGGCGTGGGCGTGGAGGTGGAAGCCTGCGCCCAGGGCTGCCCCGTGTGGCCGATGAGGGCCGGTGGTGGGTGTGCTGATCGTGGTCACGCCCTGATGCCGGTGGGCTGCGCGGGGCAGCCGCCTCCGGCCCGTGTGAGCGTGTCCCTCCGGACGCTTGCCCGCCGAGCCGCATGGACCGGTGGGGGAGGGTGCCCTGCGTCGCCTGGGCGCGGGACGTGTTGCCTTGTGCCGGGTCGGTCCGGTCTTGGACCGGTCCCGGCTGGTCTTGGCGGTGGTCGGTGTGACCACGGCCTCGGCTTCGAGCTTGTCCACCACGCTGCGGATGACCATGGTTTGGCTCGTGCGGTCGACAACGGTATTGGCCTGGTGGGTGAGGCCGCGGGCTGCGATACGGCGCCACGCGCCGGCGTCGCGGTCGCCCTGATACCGGCAGTCAGGGTTCGGGCACCGGGCCCACTTCCAGCCGGGTGTGGTGGGCCGGTCGGGTGCCTTGCGGTGCCGCAGCGGGGTGAGGCACTGCGGGCAGTGCTTGGAGGTGTTGCGGGCCGGGACGGAGACCACGGCGATACCCACCTCGGCGGCCAGATGCCGCATCCGGTCCACGATCTGCCCGCGCACGGCCTGGGAGAGACGGGTGTTGAGGGTGCGGCCCATGCCGCGGGCTTCCATGGAGCGCAGGTCTTCGACATGGATCACGGTCGCACCAGCGGCGATCGCCTGATCGACACTCCACCGTGCTGCCGACCACGCCAGCGCATCATTGAGGTTCGAGCGCCGGTGGGACACGAAGCCGATCTCGTCCCGCAACACCTGGTGTGTGCCGGTCAGCGGATGCTGCTGGTCGTCGGCGATCAGCCGCTGGTAGTGGTCGGCCTTGGCGTACAGACGCTCCGACAGTCGGCGCAGGCGGTGCTGCTTGGCCAGCACGCCGGCCGCACGGAACATCCCACCCGTACCGAGGGCGGTGATCTGGCCGTTGTCATGCATCCGCACGGCACCGGCCGCGAGCAGCGTGTTCAGGCCCCAGTCCACGCCGAGCGCGACCGTGTGCCCGGTGCGCCGGGCCTTGGGCACGGCGTGCGTGTAGGCCAGGTCGACGCGGACGCGGCCCAGATGGAGACGCAGCGTGGGAAGGTGCAGCACCGCGCCCGGCGGGATCGTGGGCGGCAGCGAGACCGGGCAGGCCACCCAGGTCCAGTCCGCGTAGGAGCGCGGGACCGGCCGCGTGGGCAGCTGAAACCGCAGCAGCGCCCGCCCAGGCTCATCTGCCCGTTCGATGGTGGCCTGCTGCCCATCACACGCCGACAGCAGCAGCATCCGCGCTACCCGCGGCGCTGTCTCGAGCTCGAACACCTCGTCCGGGAGCCGGCCGTTGTTCTTGATGAAGGCAGTGATCTGCCGAGTACGCGCCTTGATGATGCTCGACGGCAGATCCGGCCCGCCAGGAATGGCTTCGCGCACGGCGTCCCACTCCTTGGGCGTGCGGTGAGCGGGATCAGCAGGCCACGTGCCGAGGATTCCTGCGGTCACACCAGCGCGCCACGTCGCCGAACGCAACGCACGCCCGGCCTGTTCCTGGGCCATACGCACGATCCGGTCATTGACCCGGATGCCCTCCGCAGCAGGGATGGTCCACCCCAGGCGTCGCAACGCCATCCAAGCATTCGACGGCAGCTTACGACCGCCGGCGTCCTCACCGCAGGCGAGCACATCCACATCAGCACTGTTCCAGTGTTCCGCGATCAGCGCGCCAGCCATGCCGGACACCAGATCAGCACACCAACCAACGCGCTCCACCAGCATGGAGGACGTGAGGAGTTCGCCGGTCTTCTCATCCACCCCCGTGCGCAGCACGCCACGGGCGCACGCGGTGCGGGAACACTCCCCCTCAGCGAGAGGAACCTTCCGACTCACGACCAGCCCACCTCCCCTCCTCAAACGGCGGAACAACACGCACACCGTACCGAACTCCCAGGATCGCGTGGACAGTTGACCCAGTGCGTCATCAAGCCTGGGGATGACTACGCATTGCTAAGGAAACGGGCGAGCCTCATCGTAGGTGCCGGACGGCGAGTCGGACCGTGGCGGTGTGTGCCCCACGTCATATCCAGCGGTGATTACGTCACGCAGAATGCATATTTGCCGCCACCTCCCGTTGGGATTACGTTCACCGAAACACGGATCTCCGGCCGCTCGGCCGGGAAACCGCCGCGTATCCCGCAGGAATTGTAACGGCCCTGTTAATGCCCCTCTGTGGGTGATGAGCGGGCCCGGCGCAAGGCGTCGAAAAGAAGAAGCGGCGATGCCGCCCTCTTCCTTTGTCTGGAGGATCTCATGCCCCACACGGTCGATCTCGTGGCCGACCTCGGCGAGGGTTTCGGCGCCTACGCGATGGGCGATGACGAGGCGCTCCTCGATGTGCTGACCTCGGCCAACATCGCGTGTGGATTTCACGCGGGCGACCCGCGGATCATGGACGCCACCGTCCGCCACTGCGTGCAGCGAGGCGTCGCCGTGGGCGCGCACCCCAGCTTCCCCGATCTCGTCGGGTTCGGCCGCCGCGCGATGGACCTGTCGCCGGACGAGGTCCGCACCGACATGCTCTACCAGATCGGTGCGTTGCAGGCGTTCGCGGCCGCGCACGGTACCCGCGTACAGCATGTGGCCCCGCACGGCCGGCTCGGCAACCTGGTCGCGATCCGCCCGGACTACGCGGCCGCAGTGGCCGACGCCGTCGCCTCGGTCGACGGGTCGCTGATCGTGCTGGCGCAGGACGGCGAACTCGCCGATGCCGCACGCGGGCGCGGCCTTCGCGTCGGCATCGTCGGGATCGCCGACCGGGCCTACCGGGACGACGGCACGCTGGTGCCGAGGAGCGAGCCCGGCGCCGTCATCCATGACGTGGGAGAGATCGCCGAACGGACCATCCGCATGGTGACCGAAGGGGTCGTACGCAGCGTCGGCGGCCACGACATCCCCGTGCAGTGCGACACCGTGCTGCTGCACGGCGACACCCCAGGGGCCATCGCACTCGCGCGCCGCGTACGCGAGGAGTTGCTCGCCGCTGGCGTCGAGATCACGGCGCTCACCGATGTATTGGACGGCCGGGATGCCTGAGACGGACGACAGCGTGGTGATCGTGGAGTGCGGTGACTCGGCCGTCGTGGCCAGGGCCGTGACCATGGACGCGGAGCGCAACTGGCAGCTCGTGCACACTCTGGCCGACGCGTTCGCCGAGGTCCGGCTCGACGGGGTGTACGGCATCGTGCCCACATACGATGCGCTGCTGGTCGAGTTCGACAGCGCCGGCACCGACCACGAGACGGTGCGGCGCGTGCTGCGGCACGAGGCCGACCGGCTCGGCGAGGGGCCGGTCCGGACGGCCGCGGCGAGGCGGTTCGTGGTCCCGGTGGTGTACGGGGGTGCGTACGGCCCCGATCTGCCCGTCGTGGCCGAGCAACTGGGGCTCACCGAGCAGGAGGTCGTGGAACTGCACTCCGGTTCTGACCTGACGGTCCGCTGCCTCGGGGCACCGGCGGGCGCCCCGATGATGGACGGCCCGGCGTTCCCTAAGCCGGTCCCCAGGCTGGCCTCGCCGCGTACGCGTGTCCTGCCCGGGTCGATCGCGGTGGCCGGCCGGCAGGCCGTCATCTGCCCGATGCCGTCGCCCGGCGGCTGGCCGCTCCTGGGCCGTACGCCGTTGCGCGTACTCGACCTCGACGCCGATCCGCTGACTCCGTACCGGCCCGGCGACATCTTCCGGTTCGAACCGATCGCCCCCGAGCAGTGGGACGACCACGCCGGCGTGCTTCTGGCGGTGTCCCATGGCTGACGCCCTGACCATCCACCGGGCCGGTCTGGCGACGGTGCAGGACCTGGGGCGGTTCGGTCGCTCACGGTTCGGTCTGCCGGTCAACGGCGCGCTCGACCAGCACTCGGCCCGCGTGGCCAACGTCCTGTGCGGCAACGACGAGAGTGCACCGTTGATAGAGATCACCGCCCTGGACTTCAGCTGCACTCCCTCGACCGACGTGCTCATCGCGGTGACCGGCGCGCCCGCGGACCTGACCGTCGACGGCGTCGCGCGCCCACAGTGGGAGCCCGTCTCCGTACGCTCCGGCGAGACGATCCGCATCACCGGCATCCGGCTCGGTATCAGGGTCTACCTGGCTGTGCTCGGCTCGGTGAACGCTCCCTTTCTGCAAGGCAGTTGTGCCCCCGACACGATCCTCGGCTTCGGACACTCGCTGCGCGACGGCGACGAACTGGGCCTCCGTAGCTACTGTCCGCCCATCGACCATCCGCACTTCCGCATCCCGCTGTTCCGGTTGCACGCCCCCGTGGAGCGCTTCCAGGCCGCGTGGACGATCGACGTCACGGACGGCCCCGATCTCGCGGAGTTCGGTGACACCGCCGAACAGCTCTTCCGGTCTCCGTACACCGTGAGCGCGCAGAGCAACCACATCGGGCTGCGCATGCGTGGCGACGTTCCGCGGCGGGTGGCGACCGGCGAGGTGCTCTCGCGCGGCGTCCCCGTCGGGGCCGTCGAGGTTCCCACGGGCGACGAACTGCTGGTCCTGCACCGCGGCCGTGGTGTCACCGCCGGCTATCCGGTCCTCGCGGTCGTCACGGCGACCGGTCTGTCCGCACTGGGGCAGGCCAGACCAGGCCAGTCCATCCGCTTCCGGCACCGCACCATCGCCGAAGCCGTGACCGCCTACCGGTCTCAGCGAAACGCCGTCAACGCCCTCAAGGCACGCGTGCGCACGGTCTTCGACGCCCTGCGCATCCCCGTCCCCCTGGGTCCGTAACCCGTCCCCTTCAACTGTCACCCGCCCCACCCGAGAGCAGCACCCGCACCGAGCCGTGAGTACACCTTCCCCGTCCCAACCTCCAGACAGGAGAAGCCATGAGTACCGTGGCCGCCGCTCAGCCGGTACCCAACACCGTCGACCCGAGAACGGCGAGGAAAGTCACCCTCGCCGGTTGCGTCGGAATCTTCGCCGAGCTCTACGACAACGGCATCTTCGGCTTCATGGCGGGCACCCTGGCCGCCGTCTTCTTCCCCGGTTCGGAGAACGCCGTCCAGCTCGTGTTCCTGGGCTACGCCGTGTCGTTCTTCTTCCGCCCACTCGGCGGCGTCATCTGCGGACACCTCGGCGACCGCATCGGACGGCAGCGCATGCTCGTCTTCGTCATCATGCTCATCAGCGTCGCGACTGCGGCCATAGGCATCCTGCCGACGTACGCGAGCATCGGCATCGCAGCGCCCGCCCTCCTCATCCTGCTGCGCGTCGCGCAGGGCTTCTCAGTCGGCGGCGAGGCCTCCGGCGCGATGAGCTTCCTCGCCGAACATGCACCCGAGGGCAAGCGCGGCCTCTACACCAGCTACGCCCAGATCGCCTCGTTCCTCTCCCTGCTCACCGGAACGCTCATCGCCGCCGCCATGACCAGCGGCCTCGGCGCGGACCGCATGGAGTCGTGGGGCTGGCGCATCCCGTTCCTGCTCGCCGTTCCGCTCGGCATCACCGGCATCTACATCCGCAAGCGGATCAGCGACACCCCCAACTTCACGCGCCTGCAAGAAGGCGGCGGCCTGGCGAAGAACCCGCTGAAGGAGGCCTTCTCCTCCGCCGAGCACCTCCGCGCGATGCTGCTCGCCCTGTTCATCCCTCTCATGAACGGCTCCGGCTACTACGTGCTGTTCAGCTACATGCCGACGTTCATGAACACCGAGCTGCACTTCAGCAAGGTGCAGGGCCTGCTCGTCACCGCGACCAGCTTGGTGGCCATCTCCCTCGCGATCCCCTTCATGGGCCGCCTCTCCGACCGGATCGGACGCAAGAAGGTCCTTGCGGGCGCCGCGATCGCCATGGCCGTCGCCGGAATTCCCTGTTACCTGCTCATCGGCACCGGCAGCGTCCCGCTCGCCATCCTGGGCGCCTGCGTGATGGCGGTCATCTTCGCCGGGCACACCGGCGTCATCCACATCCTGCTCGTCGAGCTCTTCCCCACCCGTGTCCGCTACTCCGCGTACGGCCTGGGCTACAACGTCTCCGCCGCCCTCTTCGGCGGCACGGCGCCTCTGCTGATGACGTACCTCATCGACAAGACCGGCAACGTCAACATGCCCGCCTTCTACGCGGTCGTCACCGCCCTCGGCACGCTCATCGCAGTGTCCCGGGTGCAGGACAGGGCACACCTGCCGCTGCGCGACGCATAACCCGGCCGATAACGCCCCCACTTCTCTCTAGGAGCACACCCACATGCCCTTTTCCGACTACAAGACTGCCCTGGTGACCGGTGCCTCGACCGGAATCGGAGCGGTGGTCGTCGAGCGGCTGGCCAAACAAGGGCTCGAGGTCCATGCCATCGCCCGTAACGCCGAGCGACTTGACGACCTCGCCCGGCGTACGGGTTGCACACCCCACGCCGTCGACATCACCGACACCGCGGCACTGACCGAAACGCTGCGGAACCTCGACGTCGACGTCCTGGTCAACAACGCCGGAGTCTCCCGCACCGGAAACATCCTCACCGCCGACGAATTCGCCGTCGACGAGCAGATAGCGGTCAACATCCAGGCCGTACTGCACCTCGTACGCCTGGTCATGCCGGGGATGGTCGAACGCGACCGCGGGCACATCGTGAACATCAGCTCGATCGCCGGCGTCTACAACTTCGGCGGCAACACGATCTACCACGCCACCAAGGCGGCCGTGCACACGCTCTCCCGCCAGCTCCGAGTCGACGGATACGGCCATCGCGTACGGGTCACCGAGATCTGCCCGGGCCGGGTGGAGACCGAGATCTTCGGCCGTCTCCTCGGCGACATGGAAGAGGCCCAGCGTCAGTTCTACGACGGTTACGAGTCTCTGAAGCCGGAGGACATCGCCGACGCCATCGAGTTCGCGATCGACTCACCGCGCCACGTGAACATCGGCCACGTGGAGATCGTGCCGACGTTCCAGGTGCCGGGCGGCCTCAACTTCGAGAGGCGGGCCGACTGACATGACTGCCGCTGGCATGAAGACCGCCCAGCGCGTCCTGCGCATCAAACCCTCGCCGAGCACCGCTGCCGCCCAGCGCGTCCGCGAACTCAAGGCCCAGGGACTCGACATCCTCGACCTCACCGTGGGCGAGCCCGACTTCGACACCCCCGACCATGTGAAGGCCGCCGCGATCGAGGCGATCCAGCGGGGAGACACCAAGTACACCCCGGTCAACGGCACCCCCCAACTGCGCGCCGCAATCGCGCAGAAGCTGGAGCAACGGCACGGACTGCACTACTCCGCTGACCGGATCGCGGTCGGCGGCGGAGCGAAGCAGGTCATCTTCCTCGCGCTGATGGCCACTCTGGACGCCGGCGACGAGGTGATCATCCCCGCTCCGTACTGGGTGTCGTATCCGGACATGGTCCTCGCCAACGACGGCACACCGGTCGTCGTCCCCTGTCCGGAAGCGGACGGCTTCAAGCTGACTCCGCAACGACTGGAATCCGCGATCACCGACCGGACACGCTGGGTCGTCCTCAACGCTCCGAGCAACCCCACAGGCGCCGCCTACACCGCCGGCGAACTCAAGGCGCTGGCCGAGGTGCTGCTCGCGCATCCGCACGTCCAGGTGCTGACCGACGAGATCTACGACGAGATCTGGTACGAGCCGGGCCAGGTCCCCAGCCTCCCCGGCGTCGAACCGCGCCTGATCGACCGGGTGTTCCTCACCAACGGAGTTTCCAAGACGTACGCGATGACAGGCTGGCGGATCGGCTACGGCGCGGGCTCCGCCGAACTGGTGGTCGCCATCAACGCTCTGCAGTCGCAGATCTCCTCATGCCCGTCGTCGATCAGCCAAGCCGCGGCCACTGCAGCGCTCACCGGCGACCAGACCTTCGTACGCGACTGTGTCGCCGTCTACCGCGGGCGCCGCGATATGACGGTGAGGCTCGTCAACGACATTCCGGGCCTGTCCTGCACACCTCCCAGCGGCGGCTTCTACGCCTTCGTCGGCTGCTCCGGCGTACGCGGAATGCGGACTCCATCGGGCGAGGAGATCCACTCGGACGAGGACTTCGCCCGCTACCTGCTCGAGTCGCAGCAGGTAGCGGTCATCCACGGTGCCGCATACGGATCACCGGGTTACTTCCGCGTCTCCTTCGCGACCTCGACCGACGTCCTCACCGAGGCCTGCGAGCGCATCGGTCGCGCCTGCGCGGCCCTGTCCCCGGCCGCCCCCTCCTGAAGGAGCTGAAGGAGCGACATGATCCGAGTCAACACCAAGTTCGACCGGCCCGACCCGGCCCTGGTCGAGCAGCTGAGCAAGTACTCCGCCGCCACCATCCACGAGGCACAGGGTCGCCTGGGCGCCCTCGACTCGACGATCAAGCCGGTCGACCGAACGATGTCCCTGTGCGGTCCCGCGTTCACCGTGCGCTGCGCCCCCCGCGACAACATCATGCTGCAGGTCGCGATCGCCCACGCGCAGCCCGGCGATGTCATCGTGGTCTCCGCCGGTGAATACGCCGAGGCAGGTTCCTTCGGCGACGTACTGGCCAACGCGTGTGTGGCCAAAGGCCTGGGCGGCCTCGTCACCGACACCGGCGTCCGCGACACGCAGGAACTTCGCGAGCTCGGCTTCCCGGTCTTCTCTTACAGCGTCTGTATGAAGGGCACCGTCAAGGAAACCGTCGGTCCGATGGCCGAACCCGTGCTGATCGGCGGCGAGATCGTCCGACCGGGAGACGTGGTGCGTGCGGACGCCGACGGCGTGGTCGTGGTACGGCGCGACGACGTGGCCGACGTCGTTCGCAAGTCCCAGGACCGGGTCGAGGCCGAGGACGCTTACATCGCTGCCTACCGTTCCGGGAAGAGCGTCATCGAGGTCAGCCGACTCGCCGAAGTGCTTGAAGCGAAGGGGCTCGTCATCGACGCATAGCCGTCTGATGGGTGTCCCGACTGCTTCCCGTGAGCTGTGTGAGACCAGCCCTGTGAACGACCGGGACGGCGCCATGGCCGAGCCGGGCGACATTGCGCTGGGCCAATCGGCGAAGGTGCTTGGCGCGCGGCCGACGACCTGCTCGACGTCGTGGCTCATCAGGCCGGGGCCAGCGCGCAGGCCCCGGCCCGCGACACCTTGTCCCACGGGCTCGCCGTCGGCATGACGATCTACGGCATCGCCTCCCACGTCGGCGCGGCCGTGACGCTTCTCCTCGTCCGCGAGGACACGGCGCGCGTGGCCGCGTGGGGAGACGCCGGCGCAGGCGGCCGCTGACTACGCGCACAACCTGAGGAAGCCGGGGCCCGTGCAGGCCCGGCTTCCTCGCGTTTCAGCCACGTTCCGGCCCGGTGCAGAAAAGTGTGGCGAGAATGTCGATACGACGGCAGCCCGTTCGTCGGTGGGGTGAGTCGTCGGGGCGAAGGGAGCCCCACGAGCACCGGGAGGAACCATGAAGTACATGCTGCTGGTCTGCGGCGACGACACCGCCGACGCCACGGGCATGGCGCCCGTCGAGCCCTGGGTGGAGGAACTGGGCGACCGTGGAGTGCGCCTGCACGGCCACCGGCTGCGACTGCCGTCCGAGGCCGTCACCGTACGGGTGCGCGGCGGCGAGGTGCTGCGCACCGACGGTCCGTTCGCGGAGACCAAGGAGTACGTCGCCGGCTTCGACATCCTCGAGTGCCACAGCATGGAGGAGGCGATCGAGGCGGCCGCGAAGCACCCCGTGGCGACCATCGGGGCCATGGAGGTGCGCCCCTTCTGGGAGGACGAGGACGCCGAGGGCGAGATCCGCCGGCTCGACGCTGAGCTCACCCTCGCCGTCCGTGACCGGGACATCGAGCGGGCGCTGGCATGTTACGCGCCGGACGTCGAGGTGTTCCACCCCATGAGCGGTCTGGAGCAGCAAGGGATCGACGCCTTCCGCAAGTCCCAGGAATGGTGGTTCTCCACCGTGACCGGGCCTGTGGACCGCGAGGTGCTGGAGTTCCGGGTCCGGGTGGACGAGAGCGTCGCGTTCAGCCACGCGCTCGTTCGGATGCGGGCCACGCTCACCACGGGCGAGCCGCTGGACAGCACCGTGCGGGTGACCACCGGCTACCGGCTCGTGGCCGATCGGTGGCTGATCGTCCACCAGCACATGTCAGTCCCGTTCGACGCCGGAATCGAGGAGGACCGATCATGAAGTACGTGCTGTTCATCTGCACCCCCGTCGGCGGCGAGGAACTCAGCCCCGATGAGATCGCCGCCGACCCGCGCTTCACCGCGTACATCGACGAGGTACGCAGCCGGGACATCGTGAAGGGCGGGGCCCGGCTGCGGCCGTCGACCGACGCCACCACCGTGCGCGTCCAGGGCGACGAAGTCCTGCTCAGCGACGGGCCGTTCATCGAGTCCAAGGAGTACGTCGCCGGCTTCGACATCATCGACGTCGCCGACCTCGACGAGGCCATCGCACTCGCCGCGCGGCACCCCGCCGCCCTCGGTGGCGGCTCGGTGGAGGTGCGGCCGGTCTGGGAGTGAACGAGGAACCTGTGGCATGTGAGGAACCTGTGGCATGTGACGTCGAGGCGGCGGTCGCCGCCGCCTTCCGCAAGGAGTGGGGTCAGGTCGTCGCCACCTTGATCCGGGTGACCGGCGACTGGGACCTCGCCGAGGAGTGCGCGCAGGACGCCTTCGCCCAGGCTCTCGACCGGTGGCGGCGCGACGGAGTGCCGCGCCGCCCCGGCGCCTGGCTCACCACGACCGCCCGCAACCGCGCCCTGGACGTGCTGCGCCGGGAGGCGGCGGGGGCGGCGAAACTCAGGGAGGTGGCGGTGCTCGCCCGCAACGAGGGGCCGTACGACCCGGAGCACGACGGCGACGACAGCGGCGTCGAGGACGACCGGCTGCGGCTGATCTTCACCTGCTGCCACCCCGCGCTCCCCATCGAGGGCCGGGTCGCGCTGACGCTGCGCACGCTCGGCGGCCTGACCACGCCCGAGATCGCCCGCGCTTTCCTCGTGCCCGAGGCGACCATGGCCCAGCGACTGGTGCGGGCCAAGCGGAAGATCCGCAACGCCGGCATCCCGTACCGGGTGCCACCTGCTCATCTGCTGCCCGAGCGCACGACCGGCGTCCTGGGCGTGATCTACCTGCTCTTCAACGAGGGGTACGCCGCCACGTCCGGCACCGATCTGATGCGCGCGAACCTCTGCGCCGAGGCCGTGCGCCTCGCCCGCCTGCTGGCCCGCCTCATGCCCGACGAGCCCGAGGTGCCCGGCCTGCTCGCGCTCCTGCTGCTGCACGACGCCCGCCGCGACACCCGAGTGGACGCGGCGGGAGAGCTGGTGACCCTGGAGGACCAGGACCGTACGGCCTGGGACCGGGCGGAGATCGACGAGGGCACCGCCCTGCTGGAGGGCGCCCTGCGCCGCGGCCGCCCCGGCCCGTACCAGATCCAGGCGGCCATCGCGGCCTGCCACACCACGGCGGCCACGGCCGCCGACACCGACTGGGCCGACATCGCGGCGCTCTACGGCGAGCTGGCCCGCCATGTGCCGTCCGCCGTGGTCCGGCTCAACCGCGCCGTCGCGGTGGGCATGGCCGAAGGCCCGGAAGCCGGACTGACCCTGGTGACGGAACTGGAACGGGAAGGCGACCTCGCCGACTACCACTTGCTGCCCGCCACCCGCGCCGACCTGCTGCGCCGCCTGGGGCGCCTCCCTCAGGCCGCCGAGGCGTACGAGCGGGCGCTGGAGCTGGTGGAGAACAACGCGGAACGGCGGTTCCTCGAAAAGCGGCTCTCGGAATGTCGATCGGCGTAGGGGCCGTTCGTCGGTGGGGTGCCCGCACCTCAACCACAGCGGAGGCCCCGATGACCGCCTTCACGCTCAGGCACCGCACCCGCAAGCTGCGGAAGACCTTCGCCCGGTGGCTTCCCGCGCACCGGAGGCCGACCCGCCGTTCACCCGGCGGCCCGGACGACCGCATGCCGCAGACACCGTCCCGCGACGGACCCGGCACCCCGGACGTCTGGCTCGCGGGCGTGCGCCTGGGAGGCTGACCGATGACCGCCGTCAACGGCCGGAGCAACCCCCGGATCAGGTCGAACCCGTACACCACTTCTCAGGACGCACCCGAGAGCCGACCCGCTTCGCGGTGCCACGAAGCAAGAGCGGCGCTACGGAAAGCCGGGCGGGATGCGGCGTGGATGGAAAGTGAGGGCTAGTGTGGAAAAACACTTTTTACCTGATTTATACATAATTAGGGCAAACCCTGACCTGTGAGTGAGCAGGAGGTGTCGTGGCTGCTGAAGATGCCAGGCCTGGGAGCCACGTCGAGCGGCCGAAGCCGGTGGAGCTCAGCTTCGTGGCGGCTTCTGAGGAAGCACCCTGGGACGCGGAGACGCTGACGCTGGCACTTCAGCAGACGACCGCGTGCCTGGGCGGCCTGGGCGGCCTGGTACACCGGTGCGGTTCCGCCGACGGCCGACTGCACCTGGCGGCGGCCGGCGGCCTTGCCCCGGGGAGCATCGAGGCGTGGGCGGATCTGCGCAGTGAGCAGGACGTGGCACCCGCAATGGCCGTGCGGCGTGGCGCCTTCGTCTGGGTGACCGGTGACACTTTGGGGGTCGGGGCGGCCGGCACGGCGGCGGTGCCCATGCAGGGCGCCGATGGGCCGGTAGGCGCGCTGTCGGTGCTCACAACAGGGGCCGCTGAGCCGGAAGACGTGCAGCGGTCCTTTCTGTGTTCGGTGGCCGCATGGACCGCTGCGCGGTTGGAGGGCTTGTCGGGCACGCCACCGGGCCTTTGTCCGGCGACCGGCGGTGAGCAGACGGTCCGGATGGGCGAACTGACCGCGGCGCTCGCCGAGGCCCTCACGGCCAAGGACGTAGTGGAAGCCGTCGCGAGGCACATCCTGGCTCCCCTCGGTGCCGACGGGCTGGGGATCGAAGCACTCGAAGGCAACCGTCTGCGACTCGTCGGCGTCGTCGGACACCCACCGGCATTCGCACGCCGATACGGCGATCGCCCGCTGTCATCCCATTCCGTGGTTGGCGACGTGCTCCGCACGCGTACTCCCGCCTTCATCGGATCGATCAACGAGTTCCAACGGCGCTATCCGCACATGGCGAACGTGGCGATCGCGTCGTCGAAGAACGCGTGGGCGTTCCTGCCTCTGATCGCCTCCGGGCGCACCATGGGCTGCTGTGTCCTCTCCTTCGGCCGACCGCGCTCCTTCAGCGGCGAGGAACGCACATTGCTGACGGCGCTCAGCGGTCTGGTCGGCCAGGCACTGGAGCGGGCCCGTTTGTACGACGTGGAACACTCCCGCGCGCAGGGACTGCAACGTGATCTGCTGCCCCGGGAGCTGCCGTGCCTACCCGCTGTCCGCGCGGCCGCGCGCTACCTGCCGGCAGGCCGTGGCGAAGAGGTGGGCGGTGACTGGTATGACGTGATCCAGCTGTCCGCCGACCGGGTCGCCATGGTGATAGGCGACGTGATGGGGCACGGAATCACCGAAGCAGTAACCATGGGCCGGCTGCGCACAGCCGTCCGGACCCTCGCCGACCTGGAACTGCCTCCGGACGAGCTGCTCAGCCGCCTCAACGACATCGTCCACGACCTCGGCGAGGACTCCTACGCCACCTGCCTGTATTCCGTGTTCGACCCCGTCAGCCGGATCTGCTCGCTGTCCCTCGCCGGTCATCCCCCGCCGATGATCGTGCGTCCCGATGGCACAGTCCACCGCCCGGACCTGGCCACCGACCCTCCGCTGGGCGCCGCCGACCCGCCCTTCGCCCTGCACGAGCTGCACCTGCCACAACCGAGTCTTGTGGTGTTCTGCACCGATGGGCTGGTCGAAGCCGCCACCGGGGACGTCGACCAGGGACTGGCCCAGCTCCAGCAGACTCTGGTTCGGGCCGTGGCCCGCACGTCATACTTCTCGGCCGGAGACCGGGACAACGGCACCGGACATCTTGACGACCTGTGCGACCTGATCCTCTCGGCGCTGCTGCCCGACCGTGAGCAGACCGACGACGACGCGGTCCTGCTCATCGCCCACACCAGGCCCACCGCCGTGGGTGACGTCGCCACGTACAGCCTTCCCCAGGATCCCCGGGCAGCCGGACAGGCCCGCGAACACGTCCGCAGACAACTGGCCGTCTGGGGACTGGACGACCTCGTCATCACCACCGAACTCCTGGCCAGCGAACTCGTCGGAAACGTCGTCCGGCACGCGAAGGGCCCCATACGCCTCCGCCTGCTGCGCAGCCGGTCGCTGATCTGCGAGGTTTACGACGGCAGCCTCACGACCCCGCGCATCCGGCGCGCCACATACACCGACGAGGGCGGCCGGGGGCTGCAGCTGGTGGCCGCCCTCTCCGATCGCTGGGGCGCCCGCTACCTAAGTGACGGCAAATGCATCTGGGCCGAGCAGCACCTCCCGGACCGGACTGGGGCAGGGGCACTTGGGCGTGCGTGTGACGTTGCGCAGACGGTGCACACGGCGTCGCATGCATGACCGGTGGGCAACGGACCGCTGGGGTGCTTCCCTGCCCGTCGAGCGCCTCCCGCCATGGCGCCGGCTGCTGGAGGAAAGTGCCGTGCCGATGGACTGCTCAACTCGGCGACGTCGGCGGCTCGCTGCGCCAGTGGCGCCCCCTTGACAGGTATCGCCGCCCGGCGCCACCGGCTCAGCGGCGGCACGGCCCGCTAGTGCGCGCGACTACTGCACGAGGAGTGCGGCGAACAACTCCGGGTCGCCGTCGCCGCCGACGGTGTCCCAGCCGCGGCTGACGGGTGTGCCGTCGGGCAGGACGTCCGAGGTACGCAGGCCGTTCCCGGCCCCGGCGCCGCACGGTGAGTCCAGGCGGAACCCTTCGCGGAAGGGCAGGCTCGAGCGTTCGATGAGCCAGCCGCCTGCGGTGACCCGGCCCACCGACACCTCGCAGTCCAGGAGGTCCTGCGCGGTGCGCGGGTCGGCCTTGGCGACGATGTCGGGCAGTACGGCAGCCTCGACCAGCGGATGTGGGCGGGCTCGGGCGTACGCGAACGTGTCGTCGACGCGCACCAGCAGGCCGCGTCGGCCGCTGGATTGGTCGCGCAGGCACAGAGCGCCTGTTGCGGCGGGGGCGCCTCGTGGATCGCGGTGCCAGTGCTCCAGGTAGGGCAGGAGACGGCCGCGCTCGACGAGCGTGCCGTTCTCCATGTGCAGCCAGCCGGTGTCCGGGCAGCCCGTGGACGGTTCGAGATCCATGATCCGGCCCCAGGTGAAGCAGGCCGGGTCGGCCGGGTCGTGGGCGAGCCGGCCCGCGAACGCCTGCTGGCCGGCCATCCAGATCAGTTGGCGAGGCGTCAGGTCGCGTAGGCAGTGCGTGCCGGTGAAGTCCGGGCGGTTTGCGGGTTGCCGCAGGTCCGCGTACCAGCTCCGGCCCTGGACCCAGGTGACGTCGGTGTTCGTGTCGCGCAGGCCGTCCGTCCACAGCATCAGTGAACGGCGCCACGTACCGACCAGCTCCGCCATCGCGGGGCGGCGCGCCGTGCGGGGTACGGGGTCAGGCCAGCCCGTCTGCGGGCGTGGCAGGTCCGCCATTGCCGTCCCCTCACCCACCGGAACGGTGCTTGGCCCTGGCCAGCAGCGTGATCAGGTCGAACAGGACGGTCGCGGCGGCAATAGAGGTGATCTCGCCGTGGTCGTAGGCGGGGGCCACCTCGACCACATCGCCGCCGACCAGGTTCAGGCCGGTCAGGCCGCGCAACACGCGGAGAAGTTCTCTGCTGCTCAGCCCGCCTGCCTCCGGCGTTCCGGTACCAGGGGCGAATGCGGGATCGAGGACGTCGATGTCGACCGACAGATAGACCGGGAGGCTGTCGACCCGCTCCACGATGGCCTGCGTGGTGCCGGGGATACCGAGGACGTCCACGTCGTCGGCCCGGATGGTGCGGAAGCCGAAGCGCTTGTCATCGTCCAGATCGCCGCGCTGGTACAGCGGACCTCGGATGCCGACGTGGATGGAGTGGTCCTCGATCAGCAGGCCCTCCTCGAACGCACGGCGGAACACCGTGCCGTGTGTGGTCGGAGCGTTGAAGTAGGTGTCCCAGGTGTCCAGATGGGCGTCGAAGTGGACCAGGGCGACCGGCCCGTGCTCCCGGGCCATGGCGCGTAGCATCGGCAGAGCGATCGTGTGGTCGCCGCCGATCGCAAGCGTGGCACGGCCGCCTGCCACCACCTCGCCGGCGTGCCCCGTGATCTGCGCCAAGGCCTCATCGATGGAGAACGGGGTGACCGGCACGTCGCCCGCGTCGACGACCTGGATCTCCTCGAAGGGTGACACTCCGAGTTCGACATGGTGGCCGGGGCGCAGGTGCCGGGATGCCTGGCGGACGGCCATCGGGCCGAACCGCGCGCCCGGCCGGTACGACGTGCCGGCGTCGAAGGGCACGCCGAGTACGGCCACGTCGTAGTCGCCCACCTGGGCGATCTCCGGGAGTCGGGCGAACGTGTGGGCACCGGCGAACCGGGGCACCGTCGTACCGTTCACCGGCCCGATCGGGCCACCACGTTGCTCGGTCAAGGCAATGCTCCTATGGGACGAACCGTTCATGCGCGGGCTCTGGTGGTGCCGCCGTTGGGTTGCAGGACCTGCCCGGCGAAGGCGGCGCCGCCGACCGAGGCCAGGAAAGACACCGCCGCGGCGATGTCTTCCGGATCGGCGAGCCGGCCCGCGGGGATGAGCGCGCGGTACCGGTCCCGTATCTCTTCGAGGGTCCGCCCCGCGTCCTCGGCGTCCACCCGGAGCTGTTCGGTGTCGACATAGGCCGGGGCGATGGCGTTGACATGTATCCCCTGCGGGCCCAGCTCGCGGGCCAGCCCCTTGGTCAGCGCGATCAGCCCGGCCTTGGACGCGGCGTAGGACGTGGCGTTGGGGTAACCGGTGATGCCCCACTCGGAGGCGATGATCACGATCCGGCCGTGGCCCAGGGCGCGCATGCCGGGCAGGACGGCCTGGACCGTCCGGAAGTGCCCCGAGAGGTTCACCTCGATCTGGTGCCACCAGACGTCCGGGTCCTGCTCGAGGAAGGGGCCCATCGCCATGGCCGCCGCGTTGGCGACCAGGACGCCGACATGCCCGGCTCGGGCCTCCACCATGGCCGCCATCTCCGTCACTGCCGCAGGGTCGGCGATGTCGGCCGGCGCGGCGATACCGCCGATCCGGGCGGCCAGGTCTGTCAGGCGGCCGTCGTCGGCGAGGTCGTTGACCGCGACGGTGTATCCGTCGGCGGCCAACCGTACCGCGGTGGCACGGCCGATCCCCTGGGCGGCACCGGTGACCAGGGCGACGTCGGGACGGTTGTCCGCGGCCATGGTCAGATCACCGCCCCGGAGTTGGGCGAGAGCACTTCCCCGCAGTAGACACCGCGGGAGGTGGCGAGGTAGCACACGGTTTCGGCCACCTCCATGGGAGTGGCGAGTCGGCCCAGTGGGAGAGTGCTCAGGTATTCCGGGGCACGCCACGGGGAGTTCTGGGCCAGCAGGGGGGTGTCCGTGGGACCGGGAGCCACGACGTTGACCTCGACCCCGGTGCCGGCCACTTCCACGGCCAGCGACCGGGCGAATCCGATCACCGCCCCCTTGGCCGCCACGTAATGCAGGTCCTCGCTGCCGCCACCGAGCGCCAGCTCGGAAGAGATCGCGACGATGGCGCCCTGCCCGGCGTCCAGCATGTACGGCAGGACGGCGGCGGCGGTGTTCACCGTGCCACCGAGGAGCACGGCGAGCATCCGGTTCCACTGCGGCACGGTGATGGCAGTGGCCTCGACGCCGTCCTCGTAGAACCCGGCGGCGGTGACCGCCAGGTCGATCCTTCCGAATCGATCCACGACCTCCGCCACCGCGCCGGCGACCGCCTGCCTGTCCGACACATCGACAGTGAGGGAGAGATCGGCGTCCGACGGTTTGAGGTCTATGCCGGCGGTGCGTCGGCCGCTGCTGCGCAGCAACTCCACGCACGCCGCCCCGATTCCGCCGGCGGCCCCGGTGATCAGGGCGACCTCGGCACCAGCTGCCACGTCACGATCAGGCATGCTCGCTCACCGGGACGGGCGACTCGACCGCCGAGGACTCCTCCAGTCGGCCGGAGCGGGAGACCCACCAGCACAGCACGGCGCCCACCAGGCCGAGCACCGCCGTCATGATGATCAGGCCCCAGTCCAGGTACCAGACTCCGTTGACCGCGCGCGGCCAGGCGATGTTGACCGTTTCCAGCACGATCCACACCGCTGCTGCGTAGGTGACAGGCGCCCCCCACCGACCGAGCGAGACGGGGCCCGGCTGCCACCGGCCGCGCAGCCGCACGTACGCCGCTGCGACCACCGGCAGGCCGTACGACAGGTAGAACCCGGCGCTGGCAAAGGTCAGCAACAGCGAATACAGGTGCGATGCGCTGATCAGCTGCAGCCCCGCCGCGACCAGGGCCGTCAGAACGATCGCGGCGACGGGCAGCTGCTGGCGCGCTGACAGCCTGCCCAGCACCCGTGCGCCCGGCATGGACCGGTCTCGGGCACTGGCCCAGATGCCGCGGGTCACCGCGGTCTGCACGGCCATGAAACTGGCCGTGAAGCCCATGGCCAGAAGCGCGAGCAGGACCCGGCCGGTGGCGGAGCCCAGCCGGGCCTGCAGCGTGCCCGCGATCGGATCGGACACCGTACCGGACATCACCGCGGTCAAGTCCGGGACGGACATCAGGATGCCGAAGCTGGCGTACATCACCAGCAGACCCACGGCCAGCAGCGACAAGGTCATCGCCTTGGGCAGCACCCGCCGCGAGTCCTTGACTTCCTCCGCGATCGACCCCGCCGACTCGAAGCCGACGAACGACCAGCCGACGATCGCCGCGACGCCCAGGAACGGCCCCGTCAGCCACGACATGCCGTGACCGGTACCCGCGGTGCTGAACAGGGAGGACAGCGACTGACTGTGCTCGCCGAACAGCAATACCGTGCCCATGACCAGCGTGGCCACCACCTCGCAGGCCAGACTGATGTACAGCAGCGCCTTGAGGATGCCTCCACTGCTCATGTTGGCCGCCGAGGCGAAGACCACGACACCGATCGCCAGCAGGGTCTGCGCGGTCTGCCCCGACAGCCCCAGCGCACCGGCGAGATACAGCGACGCCGAGTAGGCCAGGGCGGCGAGCGCCAGCGTCAGGCCCCACATGTACGCCCAGTTGGTGAACCAGCCGAATCGAGGGCCGATCAGCTGCCGGGCCCACTGGTAGACGCTCCCCTGCATCGGCCAGCGCGAGACGAGTTCGCCGAACACTCCGGTCACCAGCAGCTGGCCGGCGAGCACGACGGGGAACGCCCACCAGAAGGCGGGCCCGGCCATGGTCAGGCCGAGGGCGAAAACCCCATACAGGCCTACGATCGGCGAGAGGTCCGAGACGGACAGGGCGAAGGCGGACCAGAGCGTGAACTTCTTCTCCAGCTCCGCCGGTCTGCCGGCTGGGGGCCGGGTGACCACCCCGCTGTTGTCGGTGAGCATGAGTCATTCAGTCCTTCAGGCAAGGGCGACACGACGGCCGCGAGTGGTGTCCGTGGCAGTGCGGCAGGCGCCCTTGCCTGCACGTGGTGGAGAACGAATCAGGACCGGGGAACCCAGTAGGCACCCTCCGGCATCCGCGGCTGCGGACAGGTCCGGGCGGCCAGGTTCAGCGACGCGGTGTGGCGGGCGACCTCGGCGAGGGTGGTGACCCACAGACCGGGAAGCGACATCATCCGTTCCAGAAGCCGTTCCAGTGCCTCGGCGCGCGCCGGCCTGCCGGACAGGAAGGGGTGACAGGTGAGCACGAAGCACGCGCCGAGCCGGTGCATCGCCTCCAGCGCCAGCGTCCACATCTCCAGCGCCTTGGCGGGGCTCTCGATCACCCCGGACCCGATCAGCCCGGGCAGGAAGGCGTATTGCTCCCAGTCGTCGAGTTCCCATGAGACAGGGATCTCGATGAGGCTGCGCTCCGGCCCCTTGTCCTCCTTGTCATCGACCGCAAGCCGGTAAGGCTGGTCGGAGTCCATCAGACTGGAGTCGTAGAGGAATCCCCGCTCCTCCAGCAAGCCGGGCGTGTGGTAGTTGAGCTCCCACATGGGCGCGCGATATCCGACCGGCCGCACGCCGGCCACCTCCTGCAGTGCCTTCAACCCGAGGTCGAGCATGTCAGCCTCGGTCTTCGGGTCCATGCCGATGGTGTTCTCATGGAAATAGCTGTGGTGGGCCACCTCATGCCCCGCCTCGGCAATCGACCGCACTACCTGCGGATAGCGGTGCGCGGTGTATCCCGGCACGAAAAACGTGGCCTTGACGTTGTGTCGCTGCAGAATCCCCAGAATTCTGGGCACGCCCACGAGCGGCCCGTAGGACTGGTGGCTCATCGGGCTCATACGGCTTGCCGATGACGGGTCGATACTCAACACGGCGGCCTCGGCGTCCAAGTCGAAAGTGAGGCACGCGGCCGCCGTGACGCCCGAGGGCCACCGGATGGGACCTGGTGGGGTGAGGTGCTGGGGGAACGCCTCGTGCGCGGTCATGCATACCTCCTCGCCGGTCGCTGCTTCACCGGTCACTGGGAGGAAGGTTGCCGAACCAGCCGCCGCACGGCCATCCGACTGTGGCGCAACACTCGCCGACCTGCTGATACCCGGGTATGAAAACGCCCCAGAACAACACAGAATTTACACAGGTTTACATACGACTCATGGAACGGCTAATCCTCCCCGGTAAAGTCCGTGCAGAGTTCCGTTTGCATACGGAGGACGCTGTGGCCATCACCGTGCAGGAGTTGTTGGAGATTCCGCATCTCCAGCTGAGGCTCCTGGCCGGGAGTGGGGGCGTGAAGCGGGAGATCGCCTGGGTGCACACCTCGGATCTGCCCAATCCGTGGCAATGGCAAGGCTCCGGAGAACTGCTCCTCACCAACGGCCCCAATCTCGGCTCGGACACCCGCAGTCAGCTCGCTTTCATCGACCGGCTGGTTGAAGCCGGAACGAGCGGACTGGCCGTCGGGACCGGCACGCCAGGACAGTCCCTGACCCGAGCCGCCAGCCGCCGGGCCGACCAGATCCCACTGCCCGTCCTTTCCGTTCCCTACAGCGTGCCGTTCACAACCGTCGTACGCGCGGTCGCCGACGCCAATCAGCGGGAGGAGGCCCGGGCGGTCGCCCAGGTCGCACGCCTCTACGACCTGCTGCGTGCCTCGGTCGCCAGCGGCCTTCCCCGTCAGGAGATGTTCCGCAGGCTCGGTCGCGAGCTCGGCGTGCGGCTGTACCTGATCGATCCCGAGACCGGTCTATCGCTTCTGGACGACGGGGAAGAGACCTCGTTCGCCGACGCGCTCGTCGCCGGCTTCCAGGCGCACGGCAGGGCGATACCCGGCGTCCTGCGGCTGTCCCGGGGCGGTCCCCACACCGCGGGCACCGGGGCAACTGCGCTGGCCGTCGCCGTGCCCGCTGACACGCCCGCCGCCCTGGTCGCCGAACCCCTGCAGCGGCGTTTTCCCGGTCTCGTCCTGCTCCAGCACGTCGCAACCGTCAGCGCGCTGGAACTCGCCCAGCTCGCAGCAGAACGGGAACGCCGCCGCCGGCTCGGAGCCGACCTGCTCGGGCAACTCCTCGATCACCGGCTCGATCCCCGGGTCGCCGAACGGCAACTGGCCGAAACCGACGTGGACCTCGCCGACAGCGTCCTGGTGACCACCCCGGCGTCCACCGACAGCACCGTGGACACCGTCCACCGAGGGTTGGCCCAGCGCCGCATCCCGCACTTGCTACTGCGCCGCGAGGACATCCTGCACATCGTCTTCGCCGACGAACCGGCCCCTCTGGACCGGATGCTCGGACTGCTCGACAGCGCCCAACCGATCGGCGTCAGCGACCGCATCGCATCCGCCGAACGCGTCCCCGAAGCCCTCCAGCAAGCCCGGTGGGCGCTCGGCGCCGCCGAGGCCGAGGGCAAGCGCATGATCCGCTTCGGCGACGAGACGGCGCTGCTGTTGCCCCGCACCCCGACCGAAGCCCGAGCCGTGGCCTCACGCATCCTCGCTCCGCTGATCAGCCACGACAGCCAGCACGGTACCGGCTACCTCCTCACCCTACGCGTCATGTTGCGGCAGAACAGGTCGTGGCGGATGGCCGCGGATGAGCTGCACATCCACAAGCAGACACTCGGCTACCGGCTCCGTAAGATCGAACAGCTCACCGGGCGGGGCCTGACCCGGACCGACCACATCGCGGAACTGTGGTTCGCGATGCGGGCCCACGACCTGGTGAACGGCAAGGCCGACACAGGTACCGCACGCGAGACACGCTCTGAGCTGCCCTGAATTTCGTAGACACGGAGCGACGCCGGTCAGGTCCCGCCCCGTGTCGCCGCTGCAAGTGAGTCCACCGACATTGGAGACGGCGTTCAGCAGATCCCGCGCCTGATGGGGATTGGCCACCAGGCGCGGGGCCTTGCGTGGCCCTGCTGGATCATGCAGGTCGATCAGCGGATGTGGAACACGGCTATGGCCGGCCACTCCGCCTGATCGCAGGACGTCGAGGTCCTGGACATTCGAGTGCGACGCCCGGCTATCGCTCGATCGCCTTCTGCGCAAGCAGGGTCAGCATGGCGTCGTCGGCGTAGGCCCCGTTCCATACCGCGGTGAATCGCTCGATCTTGCCCCATGGGTCGAGTTCGATTCCCGTGATGCCCCGGGGAACCGGGCTGTTGGCCGCTGTCCATTCGTACCCTCCTCCCACGTCGTTGCCGAGCACGTGCCGTACGGCGGTGCCGGAACCCAGGTACGGCAACACCGAGCCGGCCTTGGTCAGGTAGGTCTGGATGCTCGCCTTACTGGTGATCTGGATGTGCGCCGGCACGTCTTCGAAGACGGCATCGGATGAGAACAGATCCATCGCGGCTGCGATGTCCCGCTTCCGCAGAGCTTCCGCAAGGCTGGAGGCGACGCGGCGCATCAACGGTGAGGCGGTTCCTCCGACCGTGGACTCCCGGAAGTCGGTCGGCCACTGGTTCGGCGGCTCCTGCTCCTTCTGCCAACTGGACACGCCGAACTGCCTGGAGTCCCAGTAGTCGACCCAACGCTCGATCTTTCCCTGGCGGTTGAAGTTGACCGCGCCCGCGTTGCGCACCTGGCCTGGGCCGAACATGCCGGGGGTGTCGGTGAAGAAGAGGATCGCGCTCGTCGTGTCCCCCAGGATCCGGGTGGGATACGACTTACTGTCCTTCGGCCACTTGGGGTAGAACGTCGCGAGTCCGTCGTGCAGGTCCTGCCAGGTGTACCAGTGCCACCCGAGGATCGCGTCGATGTAGGTGGTCTGCCGGTGCGAGAAGTAGGACGACTGCCACGCGAGGTTGCGGTCGCTCTTCGCCTGGTAGTAGCCGCGTATGTGCGCGACGAGGGCAGGAGTGGCGTGGGAGGCGTCAGGAATGACGTCGACCCCCTCGACGTACTGGGAGCCCCCGCGTCCCCGGGTGTCCGCCCACGCGCTGGGGGCAGGAAGCAGCGACGCCGCGGCGGCTGCCGTCCCTCCGAGTGCCGCGGCTCGCAGTAGTTGACGCCGTGTCGAACTTCCGGTGAGTCCCATGTCTTGGTTCATCGCAGACCTCGATTCGTTCTGGGTTTGTAGTGGGGTGCAGCGTTCGCGCAGTCGCTGTGCGACGACTTCGCTGCCTTCGTGGCGGGCGCTTTGGGGATGTCACGTGCTCCTGGTCGTGGCCCCCGGATCGGATAGAGGCGACAGGGCCTTTGCCGCGGCGTGAGATCGCCTGGCGTTGCCGCTTCATCCCGACGGTTCGGTCGTGACCGTCGGCTGAATGGCACGGCGGTCACCGGGCGGGGAGGGCGGATCCCGCGCCCCGCGAGGTAGATATGACACCATAACTATGGGATCACAACCTTTCTGAAGGAGTGACAGCCTCGCCCCAAGCGGGCGGCGGGGACAGTCGGTTCAGTCGGTCGGTGTGCGGATATCGCCGTGGCCGTGCCGGGGGCGGACGAGGACGATCAGGGCCAGAGCGGCCAGGGCCGCCGCCACGAGCATGACCAGGGCCATTGGCAGCGAACTGGTCTCGCCGAAGAGCCCCACCACCGGCGAGGCGATCGCGCCGAAGAGGAACTGCAGCCCTCCCAGCAGGGCGGACGCCGCTCCGGGCGTGGCGCGGCCGAGGTTCTGACCGAGGGTCATGGTGGCCGGAATGAGCATGCCGATCCCGCACAGGACCACGAACAGGCAGATCCAGCTCGCGGCGAAGCCGTCGCCCAGAGCCATGGTGAGAAGCACTTCGGCGAGGGTTCCCGCGAGGCACACGGCGACCGCAGCGGTCAGCAGGGTGTTCACCCGTATTCGGTGAGTCAGTCTGCTGAAGACGGCGCCGGCCAGGAGCATGCCGATCGCGTTCACGGCGAAGATGAGCGAGTACAGGGCGGGCGAGGCGCCGTGGATGCGCTCGAAGACGAAGCTGGAGCCGCTGATGTAGGAGAACAGTGCTGCCGAGGCCAGGCCCAGCACCAGGGCGCAGCCCATGAAGCTTCGGTTGCTCGTCAGACGTCCCATCGCGTGGAACGTGCCGGCGAGGCCGCCGCTGTGGCGGCGCTCCGGTGGAAGGGATTCGGGCACCATCACCAGCACCGCGAGGAGCAGGAGGACCCCGATCAGACAGAGCGCGCCGAAGACGGACCGCCAGGTGAAGACGGACAGGATCGCCGCGCCGATGACGGGAGCGGCGACGGGGGCCACGCTCATGATCTGGGAGAGCAGAGCGAAATGGCGGGGCACCTCCGGGCCGTGGAAGCGATCGGTGATCACCGCACGCGCGAGCACCATGCCGGCGGCTCCGACGATGCCCAGCAGAAAACGCGCGGCAATGAGCGCGCCGATGCCGGGCGCGAACGCGCAGACCAGCGCGACGGCGGCGAATCCGGCACATCCGCCGATCAGCAGTCTCCGCCGGCCGAGGCTGTCGCTGACGGGCCCGATGACGAGCTGGCCGACGACCACACCGGCCAGGAAGGCCGTGAGCGTCAACTGGACGGCCGAACTGCTGGTGTGCAACGTGCGGCTCATCGCCGGGAAGCCGGGTACATACATGTCGATGGCGAGCGGTCCCACTGCCGTCAGGCAGGCGAGAACCGTGAGCAGGCCCCTTGCGCGCCCGGCTGTCTGAAGCAGTGTCATGTCTGGTCACTCCGCTTCCACTCCCCGCCCCGAACCTGTCCCGCCGGGACGAGCCGGTGTTCACGGGCGTAGCCCACCAGCGACAAGCGCAACTTCCGGCGCCCCCGGTGCAGCCGGGACAGCACCGTGCCGACCGGGGTCCGCATGATGTCCGCGATCTCCCGAACGGCGAAGCCCTCGACGTACGCGAGATACACGGCGATCCGGAAGTCCTCGGGGAGGGCCTGCATGGCCGCTTTCACGTCCGCGTCGGGCAGGTGGTCGAGGGCCTCCGACTCGGCGGAGCGCAGGCCGGTCGAGGCGTGCGACTCGGCGCGGGCCAGCTGCCAGTCCTCGATCTCGGCCGTGCCGTCGTACTGCGGGCGGCTCCGCTGCCGGCGGCGGGAGTTGAGGAAGGTGGTCGTGAGGATGCGGTAGAGCCATGCCTTGAGATTCGTGCCCTCGCGGTACTGGTCGAACGAGGCGTAGGCCCTGGCGTACGTCTCCTGGACCAGGTCCTCTGCATCGGCCGGACGGCCGGTCATGCGCAGGGCGGTCGAGTAGATCCGGTCGAGGAACGTCAGGGCCGGTTCGAAGCGGGCTTGCAGCTTCGCTTCGGACTCCGTGTGCCCACGTCGTACGCGGTCGCCGGAGTCCTCGGGTGTCGGCACCGGGTCTGTTCGGGCGGTGCGGTAACGGGAGCGGGGTCCGACGGTCCCCCCGCCAGCGGACGGCTCCCTGTCGTCGTCAGCGGGGTGCGTCTTGGTCGTCCCGCTCGCCGCGGGCGCGAGCGTCGCGCCCGGGTGGGCCCCGACGCTGGGTTCGGTTGTGGTCATGGTGCCTCCTGCAGGATGCGGTGACGGCCGGATCTCAGCCGTCATGAGGGAAGCGTTGGCGACGACTCGTCCGCGCGTCTTCGCGGTCGGACGTTCACGCCGAGGGGCTTACGGTGCCCGTTGGTCGAGCGGCAGCTCGGACACGTGTCCGGCCGGCGCGAGACACGGCGGTACGTGGTGCAGGGCGATGACGACGGTGGTGTCGCGCCGGCCCGCGAGGATGCCGAGTACGTGCTGGGCGGTCCGGTCGTCCAGGCCCGTGGTCGGTTCGTCGACGATCAGTACGTGGGGGTGAAGGGCGAGGGCCCGGCCCAGGTAGACCCGGCGGAGCTCACCGCCCGAGAGCTGCCTTCCGCCGGGGCCGACGGGGGTTGTGGCGGTCAGTCCGCTGTCGTTCAGCCGCAGTTCAGCGAGGCGTTCGTCGATCTCGTCATCGGTCAGGGTGGGGTCGGCGAGGCGCCAGTTGGATGCGAGGGTGCCGGTGAAGAGGTAGTCGTCGGCGGCGACGGCCACGACGGGCGGACGGCCATCATGGCCGTCGGTCGATTGCCGGAGCGACGAGGCGAGGGTGCGGAGCAGGGTGCTCTTGCCGCTGCCGGAGCGGCCGGTGACGACGAGCATCGTGCCTCGGGCGACGGTGGCGCCAAGGACGCGCCCCGGCCGGAGGGCCATCGGCGGGAGGGGGTAGTCGGCGAAGCCGATGCCCTGCTCGGTGGACCAGGACCGTATCGCCGCAGCGGTGGGGTCGCTCGCGGCGAGCGGCACGCTTGTCGTGAGCCTGCGGTGTGCGGCCTTCGCGGTGGCTCGGGCTTCGGCGGCGGCCGCCAGCTGTTCGGCCTGGGCCAGCACGCCGAGAGACAACAGGACGACGAACACGAACGTGGCGGCATCCGGTGCGCTGCCGGTGGCGGCGGTGGCCGTCAGCGTGGCCGTGCCGATCAGACCGCTGGTCAGCTTGGTCCGGTGCCTGCGCCGACCGGCCGCTTCCCGCGCGGTGTCGAGTCGGGTGAACCTCGACGTCGTACGCGCCGCGAGCTGCTCGGCGGCACCGAGCGATGCCATCTCCGTCCATGCGTCGACGGCAGTGACGAGCTCGGCGCGCAGCGCCTTGCGGGTGTTCTGCTCGGCTTCGCGGGCGGTGCCGGGCGTACGGTGGGCGATCACCGCCATGATGACGACACCGGCCGCGAGTACGGCTGCCGGCGCGACGGACATGGCCGCCACTACGGCGAGGACGGCACCGATGGTCAGTACGGCGGTGACGGCGACGGGGGTCGTGGACTCGATCAGCGCCATCCCCGCGCTGTCGGCATCGGCCATGCTCCGGTCGAGCAGTTCGCCGGACCACAGGCGGTCCGCCTGTGCCCGGTCGGTGGCCGCGGCACGGTCGAAGAGACCGGCCCGAGCGGTGGCGATCCGGCGCAGGGCGGCCGCATGCAGCACCAGACGCTTGCCGTAGTTCCCGGCGACGCGGGCCATGGCGAAGGCACGCACACCGCCGCTGGGTGCGATGTAGGAGAACGAGCTGAAGGTGGCCGCCCCGGCGACGGCGCAGGCGCTGATGAACCAGCCCGACAGACCGAGCAGTCCGGCGGAGGACAGTTCGGCGACGACGGCGAGCGTCAGTCCCCCGGCCGCGAGGGATCGCGCCCGCCGGTCACGACGGAGGTTCGGGTGATGGCTGCTGCTCATCGCGCGTTCACCGGCCTCGCGTCGTGCAGCAGGCCGTCGTCGATCGCGAGCACGGTGTCGGCAGCGGCGGCCAGCGGGAAGGAGTGGGTGGCGATGATGACGGTGCAGCCGTCGGTGGCTCGCCGTAGGGCCTCGACGACTTCGCGTTCGCTGTCCGCGTCGAGGTGGGCGGTCGGCTCGTCGAGCAACCAGAGCCTGGCTCCGCGCAGAAAGGCGCGGGCGATGGCGATCCGACGGGCTTCACCGGTCGACACGCCCCAACCGCCCTCACCGAGCCGGGTGTTCAGGCCCTCGGGGAGGCGCTCGATCACGGTGTTCAGCCCGGCGGCGTCGACGGCCCGCCGTATCTGCTGCTCGGTGGCGTCCGGGCGGCCGAGGCGGATGTTGTCGAGGACGGTCGCGTCGAGCAGCACCGTTTGTTGTCCGACCCAGGCGCATCCGCCGAGGGTCGGAGCCTGCCGCATGGACGAGGTCTGCCACCGGACCGCGCCGACCGATGGCAGACGCAGACCGGCGATCAACGACAGCAGCGTGCTCTTTCCGGAACCAGAGGCACCGGTGATGGCGGTCCAGGTGCCCGGTGCGAACTCGGCGTCGGCGTTGATGGTGTCGTTGTCGGCGCCGTCGTAGCGAAACCGGACTGCTGTCAGCGACACACCGAGCGGCTCGGTCAACTGCGGACCGGCTGCCTGGGGCACCTCGGCGGGCGTGTCCTTGACGATGTCCCGGATGGCGCCGGCCGCGATCATGGCGCGTTCCCGCTGATGGAAGGCGGAGGCCCTGGCGCGCATGGGAGCGAAGTGCATCGGACACACGAGCAGCACCAGCAAGCCGGTGAACAGGTCGATCCCTGGTGCGTGCGGCACCTGCACGTAGCCGAGCAGCGACAGGCCGATGTAGGTGGCGTTCACCGCGATGGAGAACGTGATGACGACGTCCATGATCATCCCGGACAGGAAGGCCCGGCGCAGCACGCTCATCGTCGCCTTGTTCAGCCGCTCGGCGGCCGTGGTCAGGGTTCGTCCGCGCCGACCGACCGCGCCGAGCTCGCGCAGTGTCCGCATACCGCGGAAGCTGTCGAGGACGACAGCGTTCAGGTGCCGGGTCGCGGCCAGTTGCCGGTCCGCGCCGTGCTGGGCGAACAGTCCGGCCAGGCGCATGTTCAGGGGCAGCAGCGCGGTGGTCAGGACGAGCACGATCGCAGCCGGCCAGTGCACGGCGGCCGTGACCGCCGGCACGGCGAGCATGGACAGTGGTGCCGACCAGCTGAGGGGCGCGGCCTGCGCGTGGTAGGCGGCGACGTCGTCGGCCAGATCGACCATCGCCCAGGCAGCCTCGGCCGGGCCGGTCTCGCTGATCCGCCCGGCGGTCGGCAGCAGAGCGCCCGTCAGCTGCTGTCGCAGGCCGTTGGCGACGGCACGCGCGCCCCGCTCGGCGAGTGTGCCCGCCGTCCAGCCGGCGCCCGCAGCCAGCACGCTCGTGACGGCGAAGGCCGCAAGGCCCCACGTCTCGGGCGCCGCGGCCCGGTCCATCACCCGCTGGGCCGTCCATGCCAGGGCGCCCCAGCGGGTGATGGTGAACAGCGTCTCCAGCGTCTGAAGGGTGCCCGACAGGCCGAACCAGTGCCGTCCCGGCGCGGCGCACGCAGTGAGCCACGCGTCGTCGTCCTGCCGCTTCCCGACGGCGTCGAGCTCACTCGTCTCGTACATCTCATTCGTCGTCATGAGGGCGCCGTTCGTCGACGATCCACGCGATGCCACCGGTCAGAGCGATGGCGATCATTCCCAGGGTGGTCAGCAACTGCGAGTGGATCTGCCGGTAACCACCGAACATCCCCTGGCAGACGAAGTAGGCGAGCAAGCCCAGCACGGTCCAGACGACCGCGGCGAGCAGACGTAGCACGAGACGGACCGACGAGGGCAGAGACGACGTGCGACCGGGGCTTGGCGTGGTCATGAGTGTGCTCCTGTGGCAAGAGCCGGAGGTTCTTCGGCGTGGGCCCCGGCGTCGAGCTTCCCCATGAAGGCCCGGTGGGCGAACAGGTTGTAAGCCAGCACCAGCGGCATGTTCAGCCCGATGCCGACGAGGATGAAGACCATGGTGGCGTGGGGTCCGGCCGCGCTGTCGACGGTGAGGTCCGGGGGTATGAGCACCGGGTATCGGGCAACGCCCAGGGCCAGTAGGACCGACACCGTCGCGACGACGAGCCCGCCGAGGGGCAGGGCATCCGCCATCAGCGACCGCTGGTTTCGCGGGAAGGTGACGAGTGAGGTGGCCGCGCCCCCGACGGCGAACAGCAGCAGCCACGCGAACGCGAAGGCCCGTGCCGGACTGTGCAGGTTCAGCGGTGCGTCGGTGGCGTCCACGGCGAAGAGGAGCGCAATGAGCAGCACTCCGGCGACCGCGGTGGCGACCGTACCCCGTCGTGCCGCCGACTCTCGCAGCAGCCGCGACGACTTGTGCTTGGTGTAGGCGTAGCCGAGGGCGGTGTACGTGGCCGTGACGGTGAGCCCCGACAGCACGCAGAACCAGCTGAAGGCCCCGAAGGCCGACCCGGTGTACACGTCACCCCGCAGGTGTACCGCTGAGGTCAGCGTCCCCAGGGCGAAGCCCTGCCCGAACGAGGCCAGCAGCGAGGCCACGCCGAAGGCGGTCGTCCAGCGGGGAGCCGGCGGCGCCTGGGAGGCCATCTCGACGCTCACGCCGCGCACGATGAGGGAGAAGAGCACCACGGTCACCGGCAGGTAGGCGTGCGGCAGGATCGTGCCGAAGGCCAGGGGGAAGCCCGCCCACAGCGCGACGCCGAGCAGGATGAGCCAGGTCTCGTTGCCGTCCCAGCCCACGGCGACCGACTCGAGCATGTGCCGCCGGTGCGCGGGGTCGCGTTCGAAGAGGGTGGCCACGCCGACGCCGAGGTCGTAGCCGTCCAGCACGACGTACATCAGAAGGCAGACGAGTACGGTCGCCGACCAGAGGGTGGTGGTCATCGCGCTGCCACCTCCCGGGAGCCGAGCGGTACGGGAAGCTCCAGCGGTACGCCGTCCTCGGCGAAGCCGGTGTCCGGCAGGTCCTCCGGTGGAGGTGCATGTCGTGGATCGTCGCGTTCCGGGCCGATGCGCATGGTGCGGACGATGTAGGCGATGTAGGCCACCAGCATGATCAGGTAGAGCACGGAGAAGCCGATCACCGAGAACAGGACTTCGCCGGGTGCCAGGTGGGACACCGCGGCCGAGGTGCGGAGTTGCCCGAACACGATCCACGGCTGCCGCCCCGCCTCGGCGGTGACCCAGCCCCCGAGGATGGCCAGGATCCCTGCCGGGGTCGTCCAGAGGACGAACTTGTGGAAGCGCGGCGCGGTCCACAGGCGGTTGCGCATGCGCAGGACCGTGGCGGCGAACGCCGTGCCGAACATCAGCACGGCCGCCAGGAACATGACGCGGAAGCCCCAGAAGGTCGCGGCCATGTCCGGCCGGTCGGCTGCCGGGGTGAGCTTCAGGCCGGGCATGGGCGTCTTGCAGGTGAGGTCCTTGGCGATGTAACTGCCGAGGCAGGGAATGTCGAGCTCGGCGATGTTCCGCGCGGCTTGCTGGTCCGGGATGGAGAACAGGACGAAGCCGGTGTCGCCGTTGTCCCAGTTGCCTTCGATCGCCTCCAACTTGGAGAGCTGATAGGGCAGTTCATGTCCGGCCACACTGTCGCCGAGGTAGAGCTGGACGGGCATCAGCAGCGCGGCGATCCCGAGCGCGATCGACATCGAGCGGCGGGCGAAGCCCTTCGCGCGCCCCTTGACCAGGTACCAGGCCGAGATCCCGGCGACGAAGAAGCTCGCCGAGATCAGCACGGCGGCCAGCATGTGCGGCCAGCGCCAGATGAAGGACGGGTTGAAGATGACGCGCATCCAGTCCGTTGGCTCGAATTGACCGTGGACGACCTTGAATCCGGCGGGCGTCTGCATCCACGAGTTCGCCGCGATGATCCACGTGGACGACAGGATGGTGCCCATCGACACCATCACGGTGGACACGAACATCGTGCCCTTGCGGACGCGGCCGTCGCCGTAGAGGAGGACGCCGATGAAGCCGGCCTCGACGAAGAAGGCGGTCACGACCTCCATGCCGATGATCGGACCGATGATCGGGCCCGTCTTGGCGCCGTACACGCCCCAGTTGAGACCCATCTGGAAGGTGATGACGGCGCCGGCGACGACGCCGATCGCGAAGCCGACGGCGAAGATGCGCCGCCAGAACCGGAACATCTGCAGGTAGACCGCCCTGCCGGTACGCCAGTACAGGCCGTAGACGACCGACAGGAAGATCGACAGGCCGACGGTGATCGCCGGGAAGGTCATGTGGAACATGACGGTGATGGCGAACTGCCATCGCGACAAGTCGAGAAGACTCATCACTGCTCCCTTTCGTAAGGGGCGGGTTCAGGCGTCGACGGCCGGAGTGGCGGCCGGCGCGGCGGCGGTGAAGCGCGGCAGGGCGGCCGCGCCGATCGCGAGGAGGGCGACGATGCCCATGTGCACGTACTCGACTCCGGCGAAGGCGTGCGAGACGCCGTGCGGTGCGAGGCTGATGTAGAGGGTGCCGAGCGTGGCCACCCCGAGGGCGAGTCCGCTCTGCTGCAGAGTGATCAGCGCGCCGCTTCCGATGCCGCCCAGGTGGGCGGGGACGTCGGCGAGCACGCTGCGGAACAGGCCGGCGAACAGCATCGACTGCCCGGCCCCGGCCAGGGCGAGCGGTACGGCCATGGCCCACAGGCTGACGTGCGGCCACTTCACGAGCAGGACCGCCACCAGGGAGACCAGTCCGGCGAGTTGGACGACGGCGCCGGCTGACAGCGCCGCCCTGCCGAATCGGCCGATGAGCCGCGGCGCGAACAGCGAGCCGGCGAAGAACAGCAGGGCCATCGGAAGTATCGCCAGACCGCCGTGCAGGGCGTCGGCATGCAGGCCGTTCTGGACGGTGAGGGCGAAGACGAACATGAACGCGCCGAAGCCGATGCTGAAGGCGAACACCATGACCAGGCCGCGGGACATCGACGGCAGGCGCAGCAGGGACGGCGGCAGCAGCGGGACCTGTCCGCGCTGCTCGGTGCGCTTCTCCACGACGTACGTGACGGCACCGAGCACGACCGCGGCGGCAAGCAGCAGCCAGGTCCACCAGGGCCAGCCCAGGGAGTGGCCCTCGGTCAGCGGGACCAGCAGGGCGGTCAGGGTGGCGGCGAACAGCACGGTGCCGGGCAGGTCGATGCCGACGGGGTGGTGCGAGCGGGTGGCGGGCACGATCCGGGCCGCCACGATCAGCACCACCACGCCGATGGGCACGTTGACCAGGAAGATCGGCCGCCAGGAGGTGCCGGCGATGTCGGCGCTGACCAGCAGGCCGCCCACCAGTTGCCCGACCACGGCGGCGATGCCGGATGTGGCCCCGTACATCGCCACGGCACGGGACTTGCGTTCCCCTTCGAGGACCTGGTGGAAGGTCGCCAGCACCTGGGGGATCAGCAGGGCGGCGGTGGCGCCCTGGACGATGCGGGCGGCGATCAGCGCACCCACGCTCGGGGCGACACCGCAGGCCAGCGAGGCCAGTACGAAGCCCACGAGCGCGCCGAGGAAGACGCGGCGGCGGCCGTAGCGGTCGCCCAGCCGGCCGCCGAGGACCAGCAGGGTCGCGTACGCCACGCCATACCCCGCGATCACCAGCTCCAGCGAGGACGCGGAGGCGTGCAGGGAAGCGTCGATGCTGGGCAGGGCCACGTTGGTGATGAAGAAGTCCATGATCGGCAGGAATGCGCCCGCCAGCAGGATGAACACTCCGGCCGGGTGCAGCCCGCCCGCGCGGGCCGTGGCATGGGGCGAAAGCGCGGTCGCCTCTGCCCGTGAGGAGGTGGTTGTCGTCATGACAGCTCCAGGAGAACGAAGATTATGCCCTCATAACTATGAGGGCATAACGAGTATGCCCTCATAACCAATTGGCGGCAACCCCGTACCCTGGAGCCGTGATGGAGGACCAAGCGCACCCGACAGACCCGACAGCAGGGCCGGACCACGAACAACGGTGGGCCGAACTAGCCGACCTCGTACTGATCATCAGCCGGGAGATCCAGTTCCGTCGCTACACGGACGAGCGGGCTGTCCACCTGTCGCAGTCCGAGGGCATGGTGATGCGCTACCTCAAGCGCGACCCCGCCGCCCCGCCCAGCCGCATCGCGGACGCGACCGGTCTGCAGCGCACCAACCTGTCCACCGTCCTGCGCGGGCTCGAACAGAAGGGCTTCATCGAGCGGCGCGCCCACTCGGGCGATGGTCGCGGGGTGACGGTCCACTCCACCGAGCGCGGACGCAGCAACACCACCCTCGTCCGGCAGGAATGGGCCGCGACCATCTCCGAAGCCGCCGACCACGACACCGAACACCTCGACGCCGCCCTCACCCTGCTCAGGGCCGTGGAGAACGGACTGACCAGGACACGACCACAGAACCGTGCCTCAGGTCCGGCGACCCAACGCTGACCTCCACAAACGTTGTTGCCCCCGGTAGACCTTGCGGCGCCCGGAAGTCCCCTCACGCGTTTCGGGTCGTTGCTCCCCAGCGCCATCGGCTCCAGGCGCCCGGTGCAGGCAGGGCTCAGGTGCTCTCGGAGACCATGCGGGGCGGGCCGACGATCCAGTCGCTCCAGACAGCCGTCGGACGAAGCAAAGCTAGTGCCGCATCAGAGAACCTTTGCCCTGTTGTGATGTGACACGCCGTTCGGGTACTGGCCCGGACGGCGCGGTGTCGCCAGGCTGTCCGGGT